>NBMH01000015.1 GCA_002084875.1 Anaerolineaceae bacterium 4572_78
GGACGCAATAAACATTTTCTTAAGCCGTTGGATACATTGTATCAAGCAGCTATCAAACCAATTTATCCCTATCTATCCACCGATTTAGTCATCCTTGCACCGCATGCCGAACTGCATAAATTACCATTGGCGGCGGCTCGTGACATGTCCTCACCCCGTGAACGAAGGGAGTTAGAGGAAGGTGGTACATACTTTGCCGAACAAAAAACACTCATGGTGGTGCCAAGTTTAACGGTATTGCATGTTTTGCATGAACAAAATGAAAAAGACAAGAAAGGTTCAGGAAAACATTTCTTGTCTGAAACTGAATTGCTCTGCATCGCCCATGCGGGTGAAGGCGACAGCTATCTTGAAAATGTCGCCAATGAAGCAAAGGCAATCGCTCAATCATTCCAGCCTTCCACGCTCATTACGAATGATAAAAATATGGAAGTCACCCCAGAAGTGGTCATGAGCCATGCCCCACAAAAACGACTCATCCACATCAGCAGTCATGGCAAGTTCAACAAAAAAGAGCCTGAAAAATCGGGGTTGCTATTGGCAAATGATAGCATCTTAACCGTACAGGACATCATCAGTCGCATGACACTGCATGCCGATATGGTCACATTGGCGGCATGCGAAAGTGGGCAAGTCGATGTACAAAAGGGCGAGTGGATGATGCGGCAACTTCTCACCTTTTCCAAAGGTTTTATGAAGAAATTGGTGAATCATCTTCACCTGCTATCGCCATGCAAAATACAAGTCAAATGTTACAAAAGGAATATCCCAATCCCTACTATTGGGCAGCGTTCCAAACTTATGGCTTGGGGCATCAAGGGATTAATATTCAACTCAACCCCAATCCACAAAAAACTTATATGAAAGTGCTACTATGTTGGCATGTTTGCTTCAAGACAAAGAAACATATTCGTACCAAACATTACAACCTGAACAAAAACAATCGGTCAAAGAAGGAGTAAAAAAATTGCATGAGGATAATCCGAATGACCTCAAGCAATTTGCTCTTGATTTGCATGATTTTGTGCTGGAACGAGATTATCTCTACAAGGCGTTGGATATAAATGTTAAACTGTGGAACCGTACCGATATGGCAACAGCACAACGTTGGGATGATGATGATCCCAAAATTTTATCCGACAATTTACACAAAGCCCATGTTTTTGTCAATTTTTATGGCAATGCTAAAAGTGTTTTTGCCCTAGCGGGACTTCAAACCAGTTTGATTAAGACTTTCCAATTAAAGCCACATCACAAACGCAAACATGCATGGCGAAATACGGCAAGTAAATATTACCTATATTGTTTTCAACGTGAAAATGATACGATTGTATTGCAACTTATCATGACCTGTCAGGCAAATAAATTGGCATGGCAAAATGAAAGTAAAGAATTGCATGCCCTGTTGAATGATAATTTGCTTATTAGTGTATGGGGATATAGCCTTATTTATCAGGCAACATATTGCTCACAACATTCTACAACTCTGGAGAGTCGTCAAACGTTAGCCGCCGATGTGTTAAATTGCATGCAACCATTTATTGGCACGCATACAAAACAAATCGCTTTTAGTAAGTTGAATAGCGGGCATGTGCGGCTTTACAAAACACCAATTGAAAAGCATGGTATTGAGGCAAGCATGATTTATGTGGCATTGACCACCACCGAACATGAAAAAACCATGCTAAAAACATTCGGCGATGTCACAGCACCTTTCACCAATCCCGATGTGATTGCCCATAAAATTTATCACCAGGTTCGCCAATATCGTCATCCTGAAAAGTTGGATGCTTTGAAAATGAAACTTCAAAATATGCAATATGATGCGGGAAGAATTTTGAAAAAGTTGCAACCTGAAGCGTTAGGCTTACTGGCTGAAAATCGGACTCAATATTATTTGACCGAAGATTATGGCGATTTAGTTGGCGATGTCAGACCGTTTTTTGAACGCATGCGAATTTCATTGGGCAAGCAACAAACCAATTATCATGTGGCATGGCAACAAGATAATGAATCAAATACCATTCAGCTTGATTATGAGCAAGAGCGTGATATTTTTGAACATCATGGCATTCATTTAACATCGGCTTTATCTGAGCTTGATTTATTGAATGTGCAAACGGAACATGTTTCAACTGCTGTGCACACTGCCCTCGAAGCAGTGCGAACAGAATCGGAATTAAAACGACAAATATTAGAAAATCAATTCGTAACCGTGCTGACGATTTTAGGTACAGTCGTTACAGTCACACAATTGGTCAACAAGGAAATGACCACGTGTATTTTTGCCATACTGATTCCATACTTGGTCGAGGAGTCAATTGCCCTTGATTTAATCGCCAAAGTCATGGCAGAAAACTCGATGGAAGGGGGCATTGTCCAATTCATCATTCAATTGCTTTTGACAATTATCATTTCGCTTATCGTTTTGGCATGGAAAAATGGCTGGTTTGATGCAAGATAAGGAATGTATTTGTAGCCGCAATGTCTCATGACAAAAAAAGCAAATCTACAAACCATCGCCAAAGCCGCTTCATTGGTTATGATATTTTTCATTGCCAGCCGAGTTTTAGGCTTGATACGGGACATGGTCATCGCCAGCCAGTTTGGCACCAGTCCTGAAATGGATAGTTATCTCGCCGCATTTCGCTTGCCCGATTTACTATTTAATGTAGTTGCTGGAGGAGCGTTAGGTTCGGCATTCATACCTGTGTTTACCGATTATTTAACAGATGATGATACCATCGGAGCCTGGCGATTAGCTTCAGCCATCATCAATTGGGTATTAGTAGTTACAATTGTATTAGGTGGATTGGCAATTGTTTTTGCTCCCTCATTTATCAATATTATTGCTCCTGGTTTTAATCCCGAACAAAAAATCCTTAGCACCAAATTGATGCAATTGCTGATGATTTCCACCATCATTTTTGGAGTGAGCGGTCTCATCATGGGAATTTTACATGCCAATCAACATTTTTTATCTCCAGCCATAGCCCCTGTAATTTATAATCTAGCCATCATCGGCGGGGCATTGCTTCTTGGTCCGATTTGGAGTGTTTATGGTTTGACAGCAGGTGTAATCGTTGGAGCAGTGGGACACCTTGTTGTTCAATTACCCGCTTTATACGGACATGGCATGCGTTATCATTTCATTTTCATGCCACGTAACCCATCTGTTCAACGCGTGGGTTGGCTAATGGCTCCTCGCATGTTTGGTTTAGCGGCAGTGCATATAAATTTTTTATGGGATGCCATTTTAGCCTCGACATTGACATCGGGCAGTTATGCTGGGCTTGATTATGGGAGACGTGTGATGTTATTGCCGCAAGGAATCATCGCTCAAGCGGTTGCTTCGGCTGCCTTTCCCACATTTTCAGCATTGGCTGCTCAAGAAAAATGGGACGAATTACAAACTGTTTTTATCGGAACATTACGAAGTATTATTTATTTGTCAGTACCAGCCGCCATCGGTCTTATCATGCTCGGTAAACCGATTATTATTTTGCTCTTCCAACGCAATGCCTTCGATGAAATATCTACACAAGCTACTGTATGGGCATTATGGTTTTATACGCTCGGCTTAGTGCCTCATGCCATAGTAGAAATTGTCACTCGTGCTTTTTATGCCTTGAAAAACACAAAAACTCCAGTCATCATCGGCATAGTTTCGATGGCAATCAATGTAGTATTAAGCATTTTACTGATGATTGGTTTTGAAAAAATTGGTTTAGCCCCGCATGGCGGTATTGCCTTAGCCAGTTCAATCGCGGTTACAATTGAGATGATATGGTTAATGGTCGCCCTACGAAAAAATGTCAAAACATTATCCATTCAACCTTTATTGACACCAGTCCAACAAATTTTGTTAGCTGGGGGCATCATGGCAATTGGATTATATGCCATCCGATTTATTATGATGGGCATGAGTATTTTGTTAATTGCCTTAGTCGGGGTGGGATTAGGTGGATTGATTTATGTGGTGGTAACGTTGATGCTGGGAGTTGATGAACCTAAAATTGTGATTGAGATGCTCAAGACTAGAATTAGACTATGATAGATTGCAAAAAAATTTAATGTTATTGACAATAAATTCAGTATTGTGTTACAATTAAATTGTAACTTAACATAATGTAGGAGAAAAAGATGAATTTATTTCAAAAACACATTGTAACTATTTTGCTTATTTTTGTACTTTCGAGTATATTTGTTGGACAGTCTTTTGCTGAAGAGGGAGGTACTGCCAGTATTATCAGCCCGACGCATGGGACGACTGTTTCAGGAGTGGTGACAATTAGAGGAACGGCTAAGCACTCTGCTCTTGATAAATATGAGGTTTTCCTCAAAGATGGTGATAATTTATTGTGGGTGACCACGGCTTTTAGCGTGGTTGAAAATGGGAATTTAGCTCGATTGGATACCCGAAAATTTCCAAAAGGAATGTATCAATTAGTTATCCGTCTGGTCAAAGCAGATGGAAATTATCAAAATTTTGACGGACCAATCATCACTATTGGCGACCAATCTGCGACAGATACTCATGCCGCACAAGTGGAGTCTGCTTTTTTATATTCCACTCCTGGCAAGGCAATAGCCCGCTTAAGAAACTGCACAGGGCAGGCTCTGACTTTCGATTATAATAGTTTCCAAGACTTTCGCAGTTCAGGTGAATTGGCATTGGATGGTAAGCAAAGTGACGATATGTGTGAATATATCGATTTCGCTTTGGTACCAGGCAAATATCATGGTACGGCAAAGGGATTAGCTGAAGATGATGGTTTCACCTACGAGTTTGAAGCTATTGATGGTAGTATTTACAATATAACTTATAATGGTTCAGGTGCAGGGCTTTTTGAATTGGCGATTGAACCTATATCAGGAGATACCCCGAGTATGCACCTACCAACACAGTTTTATGACGATTCAGTCTCCTCTCAATTGATGCCCGTAACAGGTAATAATACAAATGTTGTCATGCATCATCAACCTGCTTACATAGCATTACTGGTATTAGTTATACTGGTGGTCGGTGGTATGTTATCAATCATCAAGCAACATCCTAAGAAGCAATAGGGCTGTTCAACGCTAGTTGTAGGGGCGTATGGCTTATACGTAGGGCTGTTCAATGCTAAAGAAGATATTGGATTTCGTACCTCAATCTCGTCCATGGGGTATTGTTTTTAAC
The DNA here is from genome assembly GCA_002084875.1 of Anaerolineaceae bacterium 4572_78. Taxonomy (GTDB): domain Bacteria; phylum Chloroflexota; class Anaerolineae; order 4572-78; family 4572-78; genus 4572-78. The sequence continues at coordinate 5,183 of NBMH01000015.1, forward strand.
AGCATAAAGTAGGGATTTATGGCATAAATCCTACACGATGATAAGACATGTGTTCCATATTCCTACGTGTTCTACCTGAAAAATAGCATTGAACAGCCCTGGGCTTATACGCCCTTACTATTTTCAGTTGGGGTGGAGGAACGGTTACCTCCAATAATATTGACTGTAGCCTTTGTTACCCAACAAGTGGTAAACTAAAACTAAAAGTTGAACCTTTACCTAATTTGCTTTCAAACCATAATTCCCCGCCATGCATTTCAATCATGCTTTTGGTAATGGATAAGCCCAAGCCTGTGCCTCTTTCATCACGAATATTTTGGTCGGCAGAACGGAAAAATTTGTCAAACAGTTTTTTCTGGTCTTCTTCTGAAATGCCATATCCTGTATCTGTAGTATTTACGGTTAGATACTGTTTATCATCCCATTCTACATTGACAAATACATTTCCGTTTTCAGGGGTATATTTGCAAGCATTGCTGACTAGATTTGCCATAATTTGTACCAGCCGTCCATGGTCACCGCGTACATTTGGTACTGCGTCGGGGATATTCGTGTGGAACTTGATATGCTTTTTATCAATTTGGGTTTGCATGGATTGCATAACTTCTTTGATGATATTTTGGATAGAAACGACATCCATTTCTAACTTGATGTAACCTGCTTCAATACGGCTGACATCCAATAAGTCAGAAACGATACGATTCATCCTTTCGATATTGGAGTGGATAACATGGATAAATTCCTGTTGTTGTTCTGAAAGTTGCACATCACCCACATGTTCAAGCATGGTAGTATATCCCTTGATATTTGTCATAGGATTCTTTAGTTCATGGGAGGCTACGCTCATAAATTCAGTCTTTGCTTGATTTGCAGCATTGACTTCTTCAAATAGTTGAGCATTACGAATGGCTAGAGCGGCATGGTCAGCCAATCGCAATGCAAATTCTTTATCAGTTTCGTTAAATAGTTCTAAGTCAGCAAGTTCCATGCTAATTACACCAATAACTTGTTCTTCTAAAATGATTGGTACACAAAGTTGTGACGTTGAACGGCAATCACTGGATAAGTTATCAATCTCATCACCTACGGCAATTATTGGTTGACCTGTTTTTGCCACTTTGCCGAGAATACCTTTATTCAGATTCCATACTGTGGTCTTATAATAGTCGTATTTTTTGGCAACACCAACCATTGTTTTGAATAACAAACCTTGCCTATCTTTGTTGATAATCCCAATTAATCCGACATTAGCACCAAAGGCATCCATTGTACGCGATATGGTTAACTCAAGAACAGCATCAAATTCTAAAGAAGCACTCAGCTCATGGTCAATCATCTGTAAAGTGTTCAGTTCTTGTATCCGAGCAGAAAGTTCCTTATCAGTTTGTGTAAAGCGTTCAGCATTAACGATAGCAATGGCGGCTTGGCTGGCAAAAATTACCAATGTGGTTAAATCATCTTCGGTAAAACCACGTCCACTTTTTTTGTTGATGACTTCAACGACTCCTATGATACGGTTAAAAGCACTCATTGGTACACCTAAAATGTCTCTTGTCTTAAAATCGGTCTCTTTATCAAAGTTTATGTTCCAATGTGGGTCACTAGCCACATCATTAACAATCATGGGTTTTTGATTAACCACAATTGAACCTGCAATGCTGTTTTTGTTTAGAGGTATTTTTTGCCCAACTAATGCCATGCCCTTTGGTCCTAGGGCTATCTCAAAAATAAGAAATTGTCCTGTAGGGTCAACAACGAAAATAGAACCAGCTTCTGTATTTAAGATTTCAACCGCAACTTTTGTTACTACTCGTAAAGCAGTTTCACGGTCAAGCGTGGCACTGATAATTTGATTAACTTCATGCAATCGTTGCAATTGAGAAGCTTTTTCATGAGCTTCTCGGATGAGACGGGCGTTTTCAAGAGCAATCGCCGATTGACTAGCCAATACTTCTAATAATTCTACATCCTCTTCTGTGAAATTGTGGGTGTTTGTATGGCGAATTAACTCTAATACACCACGCACTTGACCTTTCCAAGTAAATGGAACGGCAACAACGGGACCAAATGTGTCGCTTGGATAAATTTGGTATTGGTCAGACATCTTCTGATAATTAGGAATGATACGTGAGTTACCATCTTGTACAACTCGTCCCGCGATACCTTCTCCAATTTTGAGATGAATATCTGCATAATTCTTACTTAAGTTAAAACAAATTTTGTTATTAAGCACATCAAGAAATTGGTCTAATAAATAAATTGAGCCACCCATCGCATTTAACAAATTAGTAGCACGTTCTACAACTGCCATTAAAATGCGGTCAGTATCTTGTTCAGAAGCAATATCCAGGCTGGTATCTTGTAGGGCAAGTAGTTCTTTGGTTTTGCGATTGGCAGTTTCAAAAAGTTGAGCATTTTCTAGTGTAATTAACGTTTTTTCTGAAATATTTATGAGAAAGTCTAACTCATCAGGTGTGTAAGGTTTATCTGTTATTTTATCCTGTAAGGCTAACCAGCCCAATAATTCTTCTTTACCCATCAACGGTATCACTAACCTGATGCTAAACATGGCAAGACGAGCGATTTCTTCCTGGTCAACAGTTATCTTGGTGGTTGGTAGACCGTCATTATCTAATATAATTGGTTCAGGATGTTGATTTAGCCATTGAGGCAATGTGTCTGATAACAAATAAGAAACATGGATGTAACCTTTTTCATTTTCCGAACGGATAGTATACTGTGATTCTTTAATATCTATTAGAAAAACTAAAGCATTTTTTGGTGGGAGTATTGTTTGTATTTGACTCAGGTAAAAATCCAAGATATAATTAACATTAAGTGGATGAGAGGCAAGTTCTTTAGCATATTCTTGGATGAGACGTTGATAATCTTCTTTTGGTGGAAGGATATGACGATTGATGAAGTCTCTCAGCCATTCTCGTCCTATTCCCGCAAGGGCAATTAAACAGGCAGTATACACAACTGTAAACAAATGATTATTGACAGGATGTGGGAGTTGGAATATGGATATAATTACTAAGGTAAGAACAGCATAAATTAACCCAGCAATGATTGCTAATATACAATAAAGGAGTATTGTTCTAAAAATTTTTCGGTATTTTGATAAATCATCTTGACATAAAATGTATGTTAGGCTGATAGGAAAAGTGATGGTAGGAAAAATAATAATAATATACCATAATTTGGAAAGGTCAAAAAACTACCAGTTGTATACGTTTCCCATACACTTGCTATACTTAACAATAATGCGAATGTGTAAGGGATATATTGGAGTAATGTATTTCGTTTTATTTCACGAGGCTTTACGGGGAAAACTAATGAAAGATGTGCAAGTGATGCTCCAATAAAAGGAAGGGTAACAATCCAAATATAGCTTAAATAATGATAGGTTAGTAAATCAAAAATAGTTCCTGTAAGGATGGCAAATAAAGCACAAAATAAGGCAAACACTTTTGTAGTTTCTTTTACTCCGTACCAATGTATTGTGGAAACCGCACAGCCTAAATAAAAAAGACCAATGAAATAAGGTACCCCAAATAGCATAAAAAGGTCAATGAATGGAAAAGAGGTTAGGGTGGCTGTAATATCTATTATGTCTTCACTGTCGGCATGAGTAAACGTAAGATGGACTTTATCATTGACAGAGTTGTATTTAAGCACGTCAATAAGGTCATGGCTGCTTAATACGGGTACATTATTTATTGTCTGCAATTGGTTAGGCGGAGCAATGTCAATATTTATGTTTCTATAATACGGAAACAAAAGTGAGTAATAGACAGGTGAGACCACTAAATTTTTCTCAAACAGAACACCAACAAACGGGTATTGAATCCATTGTCCGACCAAGATTGGAGCGGTAAGATTAATACCAACGGATAATGAAACAATCGATATAGCAATGATATTTTTTAATCTATCAGACCATATTGAATTTGATAAACCAACATGAGTTTCTTGTGAAACGTTAGACATAATTTTCAACTAAACAGTAGACCTGCGAATAAATTACATGTTAGGTAAAAAATACTAATAGTAGTTTAACACAAAGATAAATGTTAGTCAAAAATAGGTGTGTGACGAGTTTTTTCAGCGGAAACTTGGCTTAGGGTATACGTCTCATGAGAATACGTCAACACACATCATAATCTTGGTGTAGTGCTTTACGGCATTAGTGTAGTAGCATTATTCAATATAACAGTAATCTTTTAACGCCGCAACAAGGCATTATGCAATAATAACTGTCCTATCATATTAGCAATTATCAACTCACATATCCAGCGTATTAGTATAAGACAGGTGCCAAAAATGATGATTCCCAATGAAACTACCGCATACAAAACAAGTTCATCTACCCAATACGTGAATAGGAGACTGGTAACAAAAATTATCATTCCCAACGGAGATAAGGTATACAAGAAAATTGCCGTAAATAATATGAGTAAGATGTAATTCCCCAAGTCACGTTTGGCAAAACGAATAATGCTTCTCAAATTAAATACTGATGATAACTTTCCAAGTTTGGCATAGCGGATAAGAATAGCGGGATAAAGGAAAGCAGGTCCAATACCGAGCAAAAATATGCCACAGTTCATGCAAAATCCTGTAGCCCACAAACCAATTTGAGCATACTCTAAGTCAAGCCGTTCTTGTTGCCCTAAAAATGCCAGCCCAAAGAATATAAGCATTGTTATAAAAGCATAAGCAATAGTAGGAATAAAGTAAACGGAAATACCGATAAAGAGATTTAGACCATCCATAAAATACATACCAATATTATTCCATTTTGGTAATGGATGAGCCTCACCATCCCGAACATTACGAATCAATTGAATGATATACCCCGTATTTATCAAGCCGATAAGCGGTATCCATGATAAAAATGCTCCGACAATAAACTTGACAAACCAATTTTCATCATCAAATACATATCTTAGTGCTTTGCCTATATTCATAGAATCCTCATGTTGGACAAATTCGACATGATTTTTAATCATGTGGCTACACAATGGAGCGAAAAAGCTTGCTTTTTCATGTCAAAAATAGCATCGAACAACCCTAGGGGCGTGGTGAACGGTTATCCACGAATCATCTTCAGGGTGTTATTATCTCGTATGTGATTTAATTATTAAACTCTTATCATCGAAAAAGTATAGGTTATGTGGTTTATGTTGTCAAGTTTGATATTAATTTTTCATCACCTCATTAGTGCTACAAATTAGCAAAATTCTTAGCGACATGCTATCATGTGGTTTTTAATCACAGGAGCAACAAAGGAAAAATAATGTTTACCAAAAAAGAAGAAGTAATTACATTTATTAAAAAAAATCACATTTCCATGATTGATGTTAGGTTTGTGGATTTGTTTGGTAGGTGGCACCATATCACCTTACCTGCAAAAAGCATTGACGAAGTGTTTAGCAAAGGTGTAGGATTTGATGGCTCAAGTATTCCTGGCTTTAAGAGTGTCGAAGCTGGAGACATGATTGCTATTCCCGATGTGGAAACTGCCCATCTTGACCCTTTTTGGAATAAACCAACTTTGGGCATGATTTGTTCTCTCCATGAAGCGGATACAAAAGAACCATTTGCTTCTGACCCAAGAACAGTTGCACAACGAGCTAACGACCGCATGGAGTCAATTGGTGTGGGTGATACAATATTGTGGGGTCCAGAGTTTGAATTTCATTTGTTTGATAAAGTATGTTACAGCTCTAAACCTCATGAACAGCGTTATTCTGTAGATACCATAGAAGGTGAATGGCATGCAAATGAGCCTGGTTTGGGCAATACCATACCTGCTCAAAAAGGATATCATATCATTCCCCCGAAAGATAGTTCGTATAATATTCGTTCCGAAATATGTGAACTAATCGAAGACATGGATATTGCAATTAAATATCATCATCATGAGGTCGGGGCTGAATCTCAAGTCGAAATTGAAACTGAGCTATACCCCATGATGAAAATGGCGGATGCGGTTACGCTCATTAAATATATTGTGCGAATGGTGGCAAATGACCACCACAAAACGGCAACGTTTATGCCAAAGCCGCTTTATGAACGAGCAGGGAATGGCATGCATTTTCACACTGCCATGTATTATATCGGCGGCATGCTCACACATGGGCGGGCATTGCTTGCTCTGACAAATCCTAGTACCAATTCATATAAACGACTTTTGCCTGGCTTTGAGGCACCGACCAAGATGATTTTTGGAGCGGCAAATCGAAGTGCGGCAATTCGCATACCAAAATATGCCACTGCTCCCGAAGATAAACGAATTGAATTTCGTTGTCCTGATGCCATGTGTAATCCATATCTGGCAATGGCTGCCATGCTGATGGCTGGACTTGATGGCATCGAAAACAAAATTGACCCTAGGGAACACAACATGGGTCCGTTTGATGTCAACATTGCTAACATGCCCCAAGAAAAAATTGAGCAATTAATTTCTGCTCCAACTACTTTAGAGGAAGCCTTAAATGCCTTAAAAAATGACCATGCATTTCTTTTAAAGGGGAATGTATTTTCTAATCAAATGATAGAGGCTTGGATTGAGGCAAAATATCAAGAATATCGAGCTGTAAAGGATCGCCCTCATCCTTATGAGTTATCTTTATATTATGATTTGTAGTTAGGGCTAGGAATTAGGAGCGTCAAAGCTTGATTTGACATGTTGGAAGTTTGGATAATGTAGCCGTGATTTCCAATCATGCATAATCGCAATTGGAAATTGCGTCTACTAATTCGACCCGTTATATTTTCTCAAGGCAAGAACCACATTATGTCCCCCAAATCCAAAAGCATTTATTAATGCCACTTGAGTTTGTTGCTGACGGGCAGTATGGGGAACATAATCCAAATCACATTCAGGGTCGGGATATTCTAAATTGATGGTGGGCGGGATAATTCCATGTGCAAAACCTAAGACACTTGCTAAAGTAGATAATGCTCCAGCCGCTCCGAGTGTATGCCCAATCATAGATTTAGTGGCAGTAACAGGAATTTGATAGGCACGTTTGCCAAAAACGGCTTTAATTGCTTTTGTTTCGGCGCTATCATTGATGGGCGTGCTTGTGCCATGGGCATAAATCACATCAACTTCATTTGACGATAAACCAGCATATTTGATGGCTTTCTCCATTGCCTGAATAGCACCTTTACCATCTTCGCGTGGAGCAGTGATATGGTAGGCATCTCCCGTTAAGGCACCACCCAACACCTCCGCATAAATACGAGCCTGACGAGCCAAAGCATGTTCTTCTTTTTCCAAAATCATGACCGCAGCACCTTCCCCTTGCACAAATCCATTTCGTTTAGCATCAAAGGGGCGACTAGCTCCTTGTGGATTGTCGTTATAATTCGATGTAGCTCGCATGCGACCAAATGCAGCTACGATAACAGGCGATAAAACCCCTTCGACCCCTCCAGTGATAATAACATCGGCTTCACCTCGTTTTAATAGATGATATGCCTCAACAAAAGCATAATTACCACTTGCACAAGCTAATGCCGATGTTAAAACGGGACCCATTGCTCCCGTTTCAATTGACACTTGGGAAGAAGTTGTGTTAGCAATTATCATCGGCATGTAAAATGGTCCAATGCTCCGTGGTCCTCTTTTATCTAACAGGAGGGTAGATTCTTCCATCAAGCTAATTCCACCACCACCAGTATTAATAACCACTCCAACTGAACTTGCATTGTCAGAGGTGATGTTAAAATTTGCATCAGCTAATGCTTGGTGCGTGGCGACTAGGGCAAATTGAGTTGGGCGAGCCGTTCGTCTAGCTAATTTCTTCGATAAGTAATCATGCGGATTAAAATTTTTTACTTCGCATGCAATTTGTGAATGGTAGCCTGTAGGGTCAAAACTCATGATACGTCCTGTCCCCGATACCCCATTTTTGAGATTTTCCCAAAACGTGGCAACATCATTTCCTATTGGTGTGACTGCACCTAAACCTGTGATAACAATACGTGACATTATGTTTCCTCGCTATTTAAAATTCTCTTTATTATATACTAATTTTGCCAGTCAGAGAAATTTGCACTTATATAATGGAGTCCTTACTTCAACCAGGTCACAATTCTGTAGAAAACTATTGACATGCATAGATATTAATCAACAGTTTACTTACACGGGTGCAACCAGCCCTCTAACCTGTCCTTTGGCAAGTGAGTTATGCCAAACTTCGGTTTACTTTTACGCAAAATGTTATATGCCCCATTCACATCGGCATTGATTAAAATGCCTGTTTTTGAACGGTACAATCCTCGTTTAACTCGTTTGCCACTAAAAACGTAAGATTGTTGCGGATTGTACTTTTTTGGGGTAGTCCTGTATACATAATGATTTGCAAAAAAGAAACAATCAAGATATAATGAAATCATGGAAAATCAAAAATGTCAAAATAAATGTCCAAGATGTCAAAGTGAAGAAGTTGTCAAAAATGGCCATATCCATAATGGCAAACAAAGATATATATGTAAGCAATGTGGTCGGCAGTTCGTTAAAGACCCACAAAATAAGCCTGTTTCAGATGAGCAGAAAGCACTCATTGACAAGTTGCTATTAGAAAAAATCCCTCTCGCAGGCATTGCTCGTGTAGTCGGCGTTTCAGAACGATGGCTACAAAACTATGTCAATGTGGTGTATGATAAATGATAAGGTACCACAAAAGGTTTATTGCTCGTGTACCAGTGCCATATACACCCGCCAAAATGGTAATAGACCCCTTGACTGAAAATGTGTATGTGACTAGTATTTATGCTGATGTATTAACAGCTATTCAAGGCACGGAGGTTTTAACTACTTACAAAACAGGCTGGCTTCCTTTTGGTATTGGTGTAAATCCTGCTAATGGTTGGGTGTATGTATCGAATACGAATGACCATAGTGTCACTATTTTGGGTTTTGAGGAGGATGTGTTAGAATAGTTTGGCTTGAAGAATAAAAACCAACTCTATAGTTTCTTCTCGTGCCTACGCTCTGCGTAGGCACGCACACGGGGCACTCTGCGTAGGCACGCACACAGGGCACTCTGCGTAGGCACACACACGGGGCACTCTGCGTAGGCACGCACACGGGGCACTCTGCGTAGGCACGCACACGGGGCACTCTGCGTAGGCACGCACACGGGACACTCTGCGTCCAATCGCATACAGGACACTCTGTGTCCAATCGCATACAGGGCACTCTGTGTCCAATCGCATACAGGACACTCTGTGTCCAATCAATTATTTTTATTATCAAAGAGGCAGTGCCAAGTAACCCTGCCCCATAGCGAGGGCAACCATAAAGGATTGCCCATACTATTTTCATAACAAAGGAGTATCAAAATGAAACACACATTTCATAAATTACAAAACACCATAATAACGATTGGTGTATTATTAACAGTTGTCATAATAGGGGGAGGGTAGATTATTGCTAGAGAAATCTCTCTCGGCAAAAACCAACACCATCACCATTGAGGACATCGTCGTCCAACTTAACGACTATCATGAAGGTGGTCAGATTTATGGTCCAGGTGCAGCTGGTATTTATAACAGCCTATCCTAAAAACTAGACGGTGCCATTGATGCCCGTGATAGAGGGCAACCGCATGTGGTCTGCAATAAACTAAATGCCTTCATCAACGAGGTAGAAGCAAAACGGGATAAGCAGCCAAATGGCATTGAGTCAACTGCGGCTGATAATTTAATCAGCATGGCAGGGCAGATAACTGGAAACTTTTGTGAGGTAACAGTTACGCCTGAACCGACCATGTCAGGCACAGTTGAATCCACATCATCCCCACAAGCAACTCTCACGATTCAGCCGACTGGTACAGCGACGGGGAGTGTTGTTTTGTCGCCTGATGAGTGTATCGCCAGTCAAGGCTGTTTTACGGTTGAATTTCAAGGGTATGAATATACTAATGGTCAAGTACGGTTGACATTTAAAGTGACCAATCACTGCAAATGGGATGTGGGTTATGTGGCCTTGGTACAAATAATTGGACTCGCATGTCACCGACAGATGACGATACTTACTCGAGTCGTTTGGGAGATTATCATGTCGAATGGACAAATGAGCATGGGCGGGCTGGTTTTGCTAGTGTGAAGTTTGAAACGCTGTTTGATGGATTTGGTAAAAACAAATCGGATACCTTCCGCATGTATGTCACCGATTTTGACTCTGATACGTCTATGCAAGTGCAAGTGCATGCAGGTTTGCAACGGGAACGATTTAGCTTTGATTTGACGGAAAACACATGCTTGCCACACCCCTATCCCGAACCTTCGTACATGAGTTTACGGCTCGAATTACGAGGAGAATTGACCCCAACGATTAAAATTATTTCGCATCAATCTGCTCAAACGGAAACGTTTTACATTAAACCCGTGATAAAATCCGTAACCATGCCCATCACACCGTTGAATCGTATCTCGCAAAAGCACCCATATCAAATACCCAAAACATACAACGACGACTTGGAATTTATGAATGGTTGGACCCAGCTTGCCCATGAAGATTTTGAATCGATTGCTTTTTTAGGGGACACCCCCAATGATTGGGGGATGAAGCTGGTCGCATTATGATTGATAGTGGTTGTTGTGTAACGGAATATTATTTTCCTGGCAAAAACTTGCTGAATGGCGGCACAAAGTAAATAAAGAGACATGAAAGGTTTTTAAAAACCTTTCATGTCTTAACCATAGAAGTTGTGGATAATTATTCACTCCCCCATCGTTCCGACGCAGAGCATTGGAACGATGGGAATGAACGGTTACAGTTGTGAATAAGGAGCGTCAAACCTTGGTTTGACATGACAAAGCAAGCGTTGTCGCTCCAAATCTATTAATTTCCCTTCAATTCCACAATTGTATTAGACTGTAAACTATTGCCAATTTCTCTAATAGCCACTTGCAAGGCTTCCTCTAGCGACTCGGCTCGTTGAATTTTCTCGCTAATTTCATTGATGCGAGCTTCACTAGAGGCTCGTAACTGTGTTTCATCAAGAAGCCGTAAGTTTTCCGCCGCTTGAGCAAACTGCTCGGCTATTGATTCCACTAAGGCAATTTCTTCTTCAGACCATTGTCGTGTCGAGTCAATTTCTTGCAAGCCCAATACGCCAATTATCTCACCGCGTAAATTGAGAGGGACAACAAGTTCTGAACCATTATCACTTGACTGTTTTTCGTTATGAGTTATTGTCTGTTGTTTTGTAACGGCAAAAGGTACTGTAACAGGCAGATGGTCTTTAGGAAAAGTAATTCCTTCTTTAGTTTGTTCATAACCTAGTAATCTAGTTTTACTTCGATATGTTTCCCATGACTGAACGGTATAACGGCGTTGAGTATTTTCAACAGATTCTAATGCAGTTTGGGTTTCTTTCAATAGCCGTTGATTTTCGATGGTAAAGGCAATTTGTGTTTTTAGAGAACGATAAGCCTGTAATTCACGCTCTTCAAACTCATGTGTTTCTTCACCTGTTAGGACTAACATACCTAGCTGACGCGAACCAACCCACAAAGGTAAAATCATAACTGATTTCACATCCTGCGATTTTAATAAGGCTAATAAACTAGGCATGATATTATTCTCTGTTTCGATATTACTTGAGTAAAAAATACTCGGGTCCTTGAATATATCAATCCATGTCAAATCAGTGTTTGATGCTCCAAAGTCAGGAGCAGCAACGCTTGAATTGTCAAGTCTTTTATATTGCGTTCCAATAGGCAAAGGTGGTTTCCCCTTGCCACTGTGCCAATTTGCCACCACATTCAATATCGCACTCCGACTTCTCTCTTCTTCCAGTGGAGAGGATGGTGATTGGGTCTGTTCAAATACCATCAATACGGCTTGATTGATAGCTGGAATGGGGACGCTTTCAACGATGGCAGTAATGACTTCTTGTAAATCATTAGTGGCACTAATTCGTTGCCCTGCATGATATAATCGTTCGGCTTGAGCGGCTCGCTGTGTGGCTAAATCAACACTGTACAAATTTTGGATAGCAACAGCAGCTTGACTCGAAAGTGTGGTTAAACGCCGAATATCTTTTTCCAAAAAGGGTGTTGGTTGACGATAAATGGCATTGATATATCCAATCCACCTGCCGCCCACAACCAACGGCACAAACAGAATGCTTTTCGCCTGAAACTGCTTAATGTATAATTCCTTTAGCGGACATTCTTCCACGAAACGAGAGTCATTTTCAATATCTTCAATCAAAACAGGTTCATCATGTGATAATAAACGCTCTAATAACGGAAATTCTGAGAGCAAATAATGAGTCCATGTATTTTCTACAGGTTCCTCATGCCAACAGCTAAGCATGGAAACTGATTCAGGTTTTTGGGTGGATGTCCATGGGCGGTCAAAATAGTATATACTTACATTGTGAGCATCTCGACCGATTAATGTACAGTTGCGGAGAGTGTTGATAATATCATCATAAGTCTGAGCAGTACTTAATTCAGTACCCGCCTCATATAAAATTTCTGTTTCTGCTAAGGCTTCTTGCTGAGCAAGATTTGCCCGCCGACTGGCAATTATAGCTGCCAGTGGCTCTCGTATTTGACGCAAGATAAACTTTTCATCCGCAGAAAATTCATGGGGTTTTGTATAGTTGAATGAGACCAATCCTTGCCATCTGCCCGCACTTCGCAGAGGAAGCATAGCTTGGGATTGAAAATTGAATTCCTGCATTAAATCTTTTTGGGATTGATTCAAACGATGGTCAGTTTTGGTATCGGTTATGAAAAGCGTTTCATCGGGTGTATCAATCCATAATTTTGCCATTGGAAAATCTTGTACTATAAATCGTTGATGTAATGTATGATGGTGTAGGTACGGTTTCGCTACTGCACTTTCTTGTTCAGGGACGGGAACCTGCACTACTGTGCTACCATGCCACACAGCTTTTGGTTCGAAAGCAATCAGCTTATTGCTCACGTCAGTTTCAAAGTAATGAAGTACAACGATGACCATGTGTTTGTTGTCGCTTGCCAAGGCGAGTGTAGCTACAACCTCTGATTCTGTGATTGCCTGAGATAGGTCAGATTCCATTTGGGATAGCTTTTCAAGCTGCATAGCCCGTTGTTGAGCCTGCTCTAAAAGTTGCCGATTTTCAAGAGTCGAAGCCAGTAAAGAAGCAACTTGTAGTATCAACTGCTCGTCATGTATATCATAAGCATTTAATTCTCTATGTCCCACATTTAAAGCACCAATCACCTGTCCACTTGTCATCAAAGGAGCAATCATTCCCGATTTCAATCTCATTCTAACTAGAGGTGCCGATATCATGCCTGGCATCGCTTCAAGGCTAGGATGAATCATGGTTCGTTTTGTTCGCATCACTTCAGCAACATGTGTGCCTTCAAGATTAAATTTTTCTGCTTGGACAGACACGATGTTTGTCCTACATGTAGTTTCATCTTCTAGGTTCAAGGAGTACACATGAGCATGTTTGCTATTTTTTTCATTGACTAAGATAACTGTAGCATAATGACATTGAACGATATTAGTCATGTTATCTGCCACCACATTGAGTATCTCATTTATATCAGCAGCCAAGTTCAAAGCTGAGCCCATCTCATTTAATAAATTCAATCGTTCAGCTTGGGCTTCGGTTTTGGCTAAGGCATCTTGAGTTTGAGCAAAAAGCCTAGCACTTTCTAATGATAACGCCACTTGTTCAGAAATCGATTTGATTAATGCCAAATCATCTTGCGATAAGGGGTCATCTTCGTCATCGTACACCCCTAACACTCCTATAGTATCATTATGGATTATCATCGGGGCTACTGCCACCCCACTTTGCACATCCCCTTCGAAGTTTAGAGGTTTGGGAGCGGATTTAGCATAAACAAGATTCTTCATCTTAATCGCTTCTTCAATTTCAGGAGACCATAAATTATCTTCCTGTCGCATGATGGCTTTTTCAAAAGAATAACCACTAGGCATCTTCGTCGTCTCACGCCATGTTTTCCATCCTTCACGACTCATGGCTCGTTGTAGGGTACTTAATTCTTGTAGCCGATCAAATACCTCATCTGTCCACTGCTCTTTTTCCATAACAATGTTAATCACTTCATCTTCAAATCGCTGACGTACTTCTTCGGGAGTGTATGAAAAAATTGAGGAATCAATGATATTTTCATCTTCCTCCTCGCTTAAAATATTAAGCAGGTGAGGATTGGCATAAATTACCATCCCTTCTAGGTCTGTAATGGCAAACCCTTGTCCCGAAGCATCGGCAAATTGACGAAAGATATTTGCTTCTTCGAGCAGGTCTGTACTATCAATTGCTACTGCTATCTGACTGCACAAACCAATAAGCAACATTTGGTCTTCCGCAGAAAACCGTTCACCTACTTCAAGCCGTATCAATAATACGCCTAACACTTCTTCTTCTAATTTGATGGGTGTAGCTACATCAATGCTTGCTTCAGATACATTAGGTAACCAACTTGGAAGTTCGGACATACTTTGTTCTAAAACAGGTCGTCTCATGCCCGCAGCCCGAGCTACAATACTATCCTCAAAATTCAAATCAATTGTTTCAGGTTCAGTATCATCGGTGCCAGCCACTCGAAACAATATATCTTGTTTGAAGGTATAAATATGAACTTGGGTATAACCAAACTGCTTTTGAATTAAATGGACAACCTCTTGGAAAAGTTCCGATAAGGCAGGAACTGTAGCAATTAATTTGGCGATTTTAGTAATGGTCTGTACTTGACGATTGCGATACTCAAGTATATCCTCGATAGTTCGTTTTAATTCCTTCTGTTCGGTAATGTCAACAAACATACCCTGTACTGCAGGCTTTCCCTCATATTCTATCGCCAAAACATACAACAGTACATCTATGGTCGAGCCATCTTTTTTACGCAGACGAGTTTCATATCGAATTGGAACTGGAGCGACCACGCTGGCTTTGTCAGACATTTTTGGTTGGGAAGAATAGGCAGAAATCCGCCGCTCTACAGGATATATAAATGATTTAACTGGTTTGTCAATCACTTCTTCTTTATGCATGTAGCCTAAAATTTGTAAACCCGCTTGTCCAATATATCGTATCACCTCATCCTGATAAATAAAAATGCCAACGGCAAAATTATCTACCAATGTTTCAACCATGTCTTGTGATTTTTTCATAAGGTGAACAATATTATTGACAATAATATTTTGTGTTTTAGAAAAGGTTTGCCACAAAAATGTGCTTGATTCTACATCATCAACCTTCGGCTGAATCACCTCTTGCAATGCTGTAATAGCATGGTGCAAATATTGGTAGTTTGAGCCATCTTCTTCTTCATTGTACTGCTTAATGAGATACAAAACTCCTTCATCATCATAATTTTTTGCCGATTGGGCCAGTTTATCCGTAAATGGAAATATATTTTTCATTCAAAGTTTTCACATGCTGAGCCAATGCAATTACTACATCCATATCTCCCATCAAAATTAATTCTAAAAACGTTGCCATCTCTTTACACATAATCAATCCTAAACCTGTTCCTGTTTCTTGATTAGTGCCTCGTTTTGAATGATGCACATCAATACGAAAAAGTCGACTCACAGGCTCATGAAAATCCCAATCCTTTTTCTTTTAAACTGACATATCCTTGCTGACCAATAACAATATGGTCAAGAACATCAATACCAAGCAATTGCCCCGCTTCAATTAGCCTTTGAGTGACATGGACATCCTCTTCGGAGGGGGTTGGGTCACCTGAAGGATGATTATGAACCACTATCAGTGAGGTTCTGTTTTCGCGGATAGCCTCTCTAAATACTTCGGCAGGTCGAATAATTGAACTATTGACATTGCCGATGCAAATCGTAGGGGAGGCTATAACAAAATTTTTAGTGTCAAGGAGAAATACTTTTAAGTGCTCTTGCTCTAGTTGTCTCATCTCAAACATGAGTAAGTTTGCCACATCAGTCGGACAGGTAATTTTTGGGCGTTGTGAAGGTGAGGCTATCATCAATCGCTCACTGTGACGCTCTCCTTTGGGCATATCATGAATCGTTATGTGATATTCGTTTTGTGTGGAATCTATCATGAAACTTTCCCCATAAACTCTTCCCGCAAAACACGTCGTAAGACTTTGCCCGCTAGAGACATGGGCAATTCATCGCGAAATTTTATGGCACGAGGGACTTTGTAATGGGCAAGATTTTCTATACAGAATTTCCGAATTTCTCCTGATGTAGCTGTTTCACCTTTTTTTAATTTAATAAAAGCGGTAATTTTTTCACCCCGAACTTTGCTAGGTACACCAATCACTGCGGCATGCTCAACTTTTGGATGCCGGTACAAAACTTCCTCAACTTCACGGGGATATACATTAAAACCACCACTTAAAATCATGTCTTTTTTGCGGTCAACAATACTAAAATAGCCGTCTTCATCCATGACGGCAATATCTCCAGTGTATAGCCAGCCATCAACCAAAGCTTGTGCTGTTTCTTGGCTTCTTCTCCAATACCCTCGCATGACTTGCGGTCCCTTAATCAACAACTCTCCTCGTTGGTGTACATCTAGTTCTGTAATGCCATCTTCGGCATCAACAATTTTGGAATCTGTACTAATGATAGGTAGCCCAACCGACCCCACTTTGCGAATTCCAAAACGTGGATTAACATGTGTTACACCTGAGGATTCGGTCATACCATATGCTTCTGTAATAGGGGCTCCTGTGCATGCTTCAAACTGTGTGATAACACTTTCGGGCAATGGAGAACCTCCACTAAAACATGTATTGATTGATGTCAAATCAACATCATTAATTCCTTTATAATTCAAAACTGCTGTATACAAAGCAGGTATCCCCAAAAAAAAGGTGGGTTTTTCTTTGGCAATGGTAGCCACTAAATCAGGGATTTCAGGGCGGGCTAATAAAATCAGCGTTGCCGCCAAACGCATTGCCAAATTCATCACTAACATGCCATAAACATGAAAAATCGGTAGTATAGCAATTGCCTTATCTTCTGTTTCACGATGTTCCTGTAATAAAAAATGGTATGTTTGAATAACGTTTGAGACAAGATTGCGATGAGATAACATGGCTCCTTTTGGTGTACCTGTTGTACCACCTGTGTATTGTAAGCAAGCTAAGTCATCAGGTGAGATGTCGGCTACAGGATGAAATGCCTGCTTGCCCAATGTCAAACCTTTAAAAGATAACACTCTTTTTTTATCATAAGGAACATTAACCCATTTTCCTTGTCGGCGAATTTCTAAAGGAACTAATATTTTTTTAACGATGGATAGATAGTCCTGTATACCTGTTACAATGATGTGTTCAATACCGAGTTGTTGACAAACATCATTCACTTTCGGAAAAATAATATCTAAAGTAATGACCAATTTTACTTCTGCATCTTGCCATTGATGTGCTAACTCACGTTCAACATAGAGAGGATTTGTTAAGACTGTTACAGCACCTAACCATAATGTTGCATAGTAGGCAACGATAATTTGGGGACAATTTGGCAAAATGATACCTACATGGTCACCTTTGCGAATACCTAGGTTATGGAGTGCATTGGCAAACCGACACACGTTATCATGCAATTCTTGATACGTAAGGCGGCTTCCCATGAAGATTGTGGCTACTTGATTTGGGTATGTTTTTGCTGCATGGTATAAGTAATCAGGAATTGTAAAATCTGGGAAATCTAAGAAGTGAGGTACATCCTCATCATAAAATTTTAGCCAAGGCTGTTCCATTGTGTTTTCTCCAATTGTGGTATAGACTGAAAGCCTGTACATGCTGACGGGCAAATGCCCGTCCTACTCGATTCAATCTTGTGATTCTAGCTCTTTAATAATAGTATTCAATTCCTGCATATTATCTTCGGCAACTTTGTTAATTGCCGAAACGATATGTTCCTGCCTTTCATTTTCAGATGCGAGGAAAAGTTCGGGCGGTGGTTCAGGAACTAACTCTTTTTTAACAAGATGCATGAATAACACTTGACTCAACTGCTTATGTTCTTTAGTAGTTGGGGCAGCCTGCCAAGCACGGAAGGCAGAGTATGCAACAAGCATGTCTTGGATTTGGGTGGTTTTACAATAACCAATACAATACAGCAAGACAGTTTCCTCTAATGCCTTTTTTATTTCTTGGTCACTTTTCAAATTTGAATCAATTAACCAAACCAACTCAAAACGAGAGTCAGTGCAGAAATGAGCAATTTTTTGCAGAAAGGCTATCAAACCTTCCTCAGAAAGCGACTCTAACCATGTGGTAAATTCTTGAATCGAATCAGCCAAACTTGGATAGTTCGAGCAATGGCTCAAATATTTTCATGATGATTACTCCTTATGTATTTCTCATGTAAAACGGATTTCTAGTCCGTTCACAATGTTACTGGCAAAATGCCTGTATTACATGTGGTCACCAAACTATGGTGTCGTCATTGTGTCAGTAACAACATTGCCTGGTGATGGTGTGCCTGTAGGTTGGGAAGAATTGTTTGATGTTGCCAGCGAAATAGGTGTAGCAGTTGCTGTCGAAATTGGCAATATATCCTCACTCGATTCCATCGTCGGTAATGGCAAAATGAATGGTGTATCATTAGGTAATAACATGACTCTGATACTTGGTGACAACTTGTCAATATATTCGTAAGTCAATAAAGCATCATTTATTGCCAAAGCTTGTTCGATTATTTTCAAGGCATCGAATTCAGCTTCGGCTTGGAGGCGTCGTGATTTGGCTTGTGCCTCAGCTTCAACAACAATCGCAGTTGCTTGTGCTTTTATCTCAATCTCAATCTTTTCTGCTTGAGCTTTAGCCAATTCCTTTACCTCATCTGCACGTCCTTTTGCCAACTTGCGAATACGGTCTGCTTCGTAACCACTTTGAATTTCCCTCTGAGAAGCAACTTGTTTTTGTTCAACTGAAGCCGCATATTCGGAAGAAAAGCCGATGTTACGTAAGACAAATTCATCTAAGAAAAATCCTCTATCTTCTAACAAGGTTCGCATTTTCTCATTGAGGGCAATTTCTAAGTCAGTACGTTTATTACTGTTGACTTCATCGACTGTATAGTTTGCCACCAATGTACGAACAATTCCCCGTACTTTGGGGCGAATGAGTGATTCGATATATCTGTTTTGCCAATCAACATGTACCCGTACAGCCTGTCCAGAATCGATTTTAAAAATAATTGAACAGTCTATTGACACTTCCTGTCCATCTTTTGTACGAGCTATAATCGAATCATCGCCTATCATATTTCCTTCCATTGGCTTTCGAGACATGGTGTATGTTTGCCAATATATCGGGTATATAATAACTTGTTCTGCTAAAGGGATAATCCATCGCAATCCTGATTCTAATGGTTTAGCACGTATACCCCTTGGAGACACCAATGAAATCACTACACCAATTTTCTCGGGTTGAATAAATACCAGACTAGCACTGATAATGCTGATAATTATTCCAATTAATATGGGTCCAATTAAACTCCTAACTACTATTTTGAAAACAGCGTAATTAAAACCGCACCGTCGGGTAGTAGTATAGAATGAAAATAAACTCCAACTTATGACCACTATCCACACTATTGTTGTGGCTACTTCTAAAAAAGCATCAAGATTCATTATAAAACGTTATCAACCTTCTATGCAGTACGGATATCTTACTCGCACTACAAACACATAATTTTACATTTTCATCACTATAATAGCAATACGGATTTTTGTCAAAATAAACACAGGTATGTTTATCCAGTAACCGTTTGCCCACATTCCTAGCCTCAGAACCCCCCACCCCTAGGCCCTCCCCATTATGGAGAGGGGGTCTCATGGTGGTGAATGTGCCAAGCAATATCTATTTCATGATTCACATGCACATTTTTTAAGAAAGAACTGCGTAATTCATCATCCCGAATTTTATCTGCTTTGGCATGCAAAAGCAGATGAGCCTGCTCTAAAATTGTTTTAGCTCTATCATCATTATTTACTTTTAAGATACGATAGCAAATTAAGTAAATACGGAATGGTTCTTCGCTACCATCAAGGGTATGATTTTCAAGATGTATTAAAATGGGTTCAATAGTTTTTTTTGCTTTTATGAAATCTCTTTGTACAAAATAGATATAAGCTAAACTTGCCAACGTTTCTGTAACTAGCTGTAACATAAGTAATTCATGCCAAATAGCTAAGGACTCCTGATACACTTGTGTTGCCGAGTCAAAATTTTCTAAGCCAAAGTAAGCATGTCCTAAAAATAACAAGGCATATCCCTCAATATCCCGCCCACCAATTTGATGAGCAATTTGTAATGCTTGTTCGCTAAATGCTTTTGCTTGTGAATTATCATCAAGATGATGTGCATGAAGGGCTAAATTTGCTAAGGCTACACTTTCTTGATATTGTGAACCGACTTCACGTTGAATATGTAATGCTTGTTCGGTATACTTCAATGCCGAAATGTAATTACCTAAATCATCTGCAGTTCTCCCTAAATTGCCGAGCACATTTGCTTGCCCTTGCAAATCACCAATATCTTGAAAGATATGCAGAGCATGTTCATAATATTTGCGGGCGTTGGCATAATCAGTATGGCGGTCAGCCAAGACACCTAAATTACTAAGGACACGTCCCTCCCCATGTCTATCTCCAATTTTATGATAGATTTGTAAAGCCTGGTGATAATAAGTAGTTACTTGAGTATATTCCCCTTGATAATCTGCAAGTGTACCTAGCCCATTTAAAACTTGACCTTCACCTTGTATATCTCCAACATGCCGATAGATAGCCAGGCTTTGCTCATATTGTTTTTTAGCAATGGTATATTTATTCTGACGCATGGCACTGGTCGCTAATCCACGCAAGCTTTCTGCCTCTAAACGCTTGCGTTTAACGGTACGGGCTAATTCAAGTGCTTGTTCTAATTTTGCTTGAGCAATGTCATATTTCCCTTGTTGTTGTAAAGCCCAACCCCATTCTAAATAGCCCAGTGTCATGGTTTCAACATTTTGATTTGCTTCAGCAAGTTGAACTGATTCTTGAGCAATTGTAATTGCCTTATCATGACTACCTTGTTTAGAAAATAAATGTGCTTGTGCAACAAGGAGTTGTGCTAAAATTGTTTCTTCTTTGCCAGGAGGGACAAAGCTTTCATGATTAAGACAAGAAAGGTTTTTAAAAACCTTGCTTGTCTGACCAAGAATGCTACGTACATGGTCAATCCCAGTAGCGAAAACAGTTATCCCTTCATTAAACAGACCTCGTAAATCATAAAATTGGCTAAGAGCATGACAACTCTTGCCGAGTAAATCTACATAAGCAAGTTTTATCGCCCAATGCCAGGCTTGCCGAATGTTATCCAAATCGGTTCGAATCTCTGCAGTTGCTGTTTGAGGAATTTTACCATTTAATTTTGTTTGTCGTTCTGACACAAATAAAAGGTAATATGAGGTATGTCGTTGCCGCACAGATTGAGTCAAGTGTGGGGTGCGTTTTTCTTTGGCAAATTGGCGTAGCAATTCATGAATTTCATATCGTTTCCCTGTTGTTTGACGTAACAACGATTTGTGAACCAATGCCGTTAAAATATTTGGGGTAGCATTGGTAATTGCTACTGCGGCGGATTGATAGAAGCCTCCTCGAAAAATAGAAATTTGAGCCAAAACAGTTTGTTCTATGTCAGACAATAATTCCCATGAACTTTCAAAGACTGCTCGTATACTCAGATGGCGAGCGGGCATGTCGTGCCAATCAGTTGCCAAGTGGTCTATATTCGTTTCTACGTTATGAATAATTGTTCTTAACAATGCAACATCATCATGTTGAGCAGATGCCGCATGGTACGACAAAGCTGGCTTCGAATTGTTCATGCTAATTTGGGCAGCGGCTAGTTCTATCCCCAAAGGGAGTCCTTCTAGCAATTGACATAGACGGACAATGTAAGAACCTGTTTCGATTGTGAGGGCAAATTTGGTTTTTACTTGCCTAGCACATTGAACAAACAGGCGAACTGCACTTGCAGACATGAGAGAATTTAATGAGGCATTGGGCAAAGGATATAGCAATCCTTCAATTTGCAATAACCATTCTGCACGCAAATTCAAACGCTCGCGTGAGGTGACAAGTAATTTCAAATTCGGAGAAGTTCTCAACATTGACATGAGCAAATCTACGCTATCCATGAGATGTTCAAAGTTATCAAGGATAAGCAAAATATTTTTTGAACGTAGGAAATCAAGTAACTGGTCTTGGGGTAATCTCTGTCCCATGAAATTTATAAGCAGAACATTACCTATCGCGGTAGTCAATAAATCAGCTGAACGAATAGAAGCTAAAGGGATAAAATACACTCCGTCCTTAAACGCCGAAAGAAATTGTTCTCCGACCTGTACCGCTAAACGTGTCTTACCAATTCCACCCATGCCGCTAATTGTCACCAGACGGCAAGCATCATTTCTAAGATATTCGGCAACAATTGCTTGTTCTTCTGTGCGACCGATAAAAAGAGTCAATTGCGTAGGAAGATTATGATGCTTTAAGTTAGGTAAATGCTCAAAGCCGATTAACTTAGATACTTGCCTATTTCTTTTATCTATCCATTCACCACGTTCAATTTGTTGGTAAAGAACTATTGTCTTTGCCGAAGGGGCAGTATTGAGTTCTTCAGCTAATGTAATACAGTATTCTTGATAATGATTTAAGGCGGCATTGCGTTGCCCACAGCGAGCTAGAGAACTCATAACTTGACGGTGAGCTTCTTCTTGCCATGGGTCTAGGTTTAATTTTTGATAGGCATAATGTAATGTTTCTTTATATTGTTCTTTGTCTTCATAATAATCACTTAGCCAGTTAAAAACTTCCAATACTTTATCTCTATAGTAGTTTTGCTTTAGTAATATCCATTCTTCAAATTCAACACTATTACCAAAACTAAACCCTGCTAAAAAGTCGCCTCGATACAAACTTATAATTTGTTTCCATGTATTCAGGTTGGTTGAGTTTGATTGCTGACATTCTTCAAAAAGTTGTTCTAACATGAATACGTCAATCTGCCTCGCACTTTTAAAATCAAAGCGAGCTGTTCGGCGTGTAATCATTACAGCGGGTGGGGTTATCATTTTACTGCCAACCGTTCGCCGCAGGTTTGATAACACCGACCTCAAATTTTGATTTGCTTTGTGTTCTGAACTTGTGGGCCACAATAACCCCGCCAAAAACTGTCGGGAATGTAGGCGGTCATGCTCGACAGCAAGATAGGCTAATAAAGCCTGTGATTTTTTTGTGGTAAATGTTGTAATGGGGTTATTATTTAAAATAACTTGAAACGTACCAAGCAAGTTGATTGATAAATTTGTCATGTCTCATTCTCCTTTCAATTTGGGGTCTACTAACGATATGGAGTGAACAATTAAATTTGGTTAACTCTTTCCACAAATTAGCCCATTCCAAATACGGACACATGACTGGAAATGGTAATTTCATGATGTGATTAAACCATGTTGTTAGATATTTGGCAAATTTGGGTTGCTACTGGTAGCCATGGGCTTTGCCATGCACAAACCGTAAGCCGTTAGACCCAACCCCCAATCTTGTTCCCCTCTCCCACTGGGGGAGGGGTTAGGGGGTTATGGCTAGGCTAAAGCCAGCGGCGGCGATGGAAAAAAATGAGCATGAGTATCAGGATTGATATCATCATTACTGCAATTATCAAAAAAGCATACGATTTTTGAGCTAAGGGTAAAGAGACATTCATGCCATAAATACCACTGATTAATGTCATGGGGAGCATGGTTATGGAAATGACCGTTAGAGTACGCATGACTTCGTTAATCCGATAGGAGATAAGCGAGTCTGTTGCTTCGCTAAGGTCAGCCATAATTTCATAGTCTTCATCTAGCATGTCACGCACATGAATGATATGGTCAAGAATATCACTAAAGTATACATCTAATTCATCATGGATAAATGAACGGTCTTCTCGTTCTAAGTTGGCAATAATATTGACCTGAGGTCTGATAATACGTCGTAGGGCAATAATATCTCGTCGTGCCATAGAAATCTCTTGTACAATAGTTTGCATGTCATCAATAAAAATATCCTTTTCAATTTCAGTAATTTGCTGTTCAATCTTTTTGATGATGGGAAATAAGTAGTCAATCAAACGGTCAATGACGGCATGGAGTAGCACACTTGCACCACGTTCCATGTAACGCTGGCGGACACTTTCTAAATGATAACATTCATCAAAAAATTTATCAAGTGGCTTTAATACATCATCATGAACGGTGACCAAATATCCCTTACCGATGAAAAAAGCAACTTTGCTAGGTCGGCTAATCCGTCGAGTATAGTCAAATTTAGGAAATTGCATGACAATAAAAAGATAGTCATCATACTCATCAATTTTAGGACGCTCTAGGTGGCTGAGACAGTCTTCTAAATCAAGTGGATGAAACGAGTAATTATCCTTGAGGTATGTTATATCCTTGATGATAGGATTTGTAATGTCAATCCAAGCAACATTGGCATGTCTAATAACTTGTAGTGTCACCAATTATCTCCGATTTTTAGTTTAGTAGACCCCAACCCCACCAGCCATTCCTCTGCGAGGAGGAAGGGTTATGGTGGGGTATGAACTGTTACCACATCGCAGTTGGAAATTGCGGCTACGAGCATGATTAGATGGGAGGATATGGATAATCATATTTCCCTGATATTTTTGGGAATTTACCTGTGTTAAGAAGAATATTAAGCCGATGCCCTATTTTGGCGATTTCGGTAGACGAAAGAAGCTCCGAAAGGTTCTGATATAATTTGGAATCGGACTTAAGACATTTCTTGAAATTTTGTAAATCGGCATAAAGTGTTTCAGTAATTTTTGTATTTGCATATTCCCAAATGACCGTTTTGAGTTTGTAGTCAGTATGAAAGGAGAGACCATGGTCAATTGCCCACAATTTCTGATGAGCATCAAGTAAACAATGTCCCCCCTTACGGTCGGCGTTATTTATTAAATAGTCAAAGAGGACTATCTGCTGAAATTTTGTTTGAAGTTGCGGATTGTCCTTCAGTGTAAAATAGTGAATGTGATAATCCGCATAGATAAACTGTTGGAGGCACCCAATACCATGAGGTCCATCACGCAAAATCGTGTAAGGCACAGCAACCCATGTTTCCAAAGCACAACTTACCTGATATGCAGCCACTTCACGTCGACATAGTGTTCCATGTGTAAAATCCCACAAAGGATGCTCACCTACACTAGGTTTATAGATAGCATTTAAGGTTACATCCTGGTATAAGACTTGTACAAGGAATGTATGATTTGACCCCCAAGGCATCAAACCTATTAATTTAATTTCGCCATGTTGCAAGATGTTGATAATGGTTTGATTATCAATATCTCGTTGAGGTTCAAGAACTTCAGCGATATTAATTGATTCAATAACCATGAAGTGTGTCTCTTTTTTCTCCTATAATCGCTATATGGGATAGCGGTGGTGTGAATTTAGTCGTGGACTTGGTCGCCCTTGTCCAACAATCTTTGATGCCTGTTCACAAAGAGATTGTAATTGCATGCGACTTATCCAAAAACGGGCAGTATCCCCATCTTCTTTTGTCTCCTCATCCTCAACCAGCTCATGTAACTCAAGCATTATTCTATCACGTTTCCCATCGTATCCTAAAATGACTTGTTGAACGGTAAATAGAGGACTAGTCGGCTCTCGTAAATTATGGTCAAGAGTACCAGTTTCTATCAATTCAATCTCAGGAAAATCCTCAAGCGTTTTAATGACTCCTGAACCCGTTTCTGCAATAGCTTGAGCATGCTCTTTTTCTATTTTAAGCGTTACGGTACGTAGTGCATCTGAAGCTTGTAATAAAAAAACACGCTGTCCCGGAGAACCAATGGCACCAACTGTAATATGAGTCACAAAATGAAGTTCAATATTTTCATTCATAATTATCATCAGAAAAAGCTATAGTAAAATATGTTCAAAAACGTAAATATTCGTTTCCCCATTCAGTTATCAATAAAGAATCAATCTGAACTACTACTATTATATTAAACATGGAATAAAAGTCAAGGTGAGGTAATCAAAGAGGTATTTTATTTTTGATTCTTGCTAGATGTTGTAGTCTGTATTGAAATATTTCGCAAGGACAAGCACAAAACATTGATTAGAAAATTTGCAAAATCGTGTAGATTATGGCATAATTTAGTATGGCAAGTTTCCTTACCTGCTTAGCATGTGTTGTAATGAAACAATACCTATAGATGGAAAATTTGTAGTAATTTTATTACGTCAAACGTTGAGTGGAAATAATGGTTGTGGTTTTTTAAGAGCTAAACGGGAGGGGTAAAGTGAATCAATCATTATTTAAGTATATTAAAGGCAATCTGTCTGTCTTATGTGATTAAAAATTAGGAGAAAATTTTTAATGAATACATCTTATGACTTTTCAAAATGTGCCGTTTCAAGGACGGCATTTACACTTATCGTTAGCTTGTTAATGATACTGGCATTGCAAAGAGTTGCATCTGCTCAATCGATTGAAATTAGTATTTCCGATAATCCAGACCCAGTGATGCCTGGTGAGGTATTGACTTATACTGTTGTTGCAAATAATGGTCCTAATTACATGTTCGGTGTGGCAATTACGGATGTGTTAGATATGAATGTACATTACATCACCGCAACTAATAACCCCATCTATCACCCCACCTCGAATTTTGGTGGTGAGGCATTGGAATGGTATCTGGCAGATATTCCATCACAAAGTACTATTCAAGAAACGGTCATTGTTACGGTTGATAGTATGATAAGTGGCACAATGTTGAATAACATGGTGATGGTCGTTCAAGAAGGGCAACTTGTTGCTGAGGGTAATGAAAACACACTTATCGTTAACGATGGACAAACCGATGGTCACATCACAGGTTATGTCCATGACGCAATGAATAATCCTTTAGAAGGTATCATGGTGGAAGCCTATTCTAATATAAGTGCAACCTGGATGATGTACCAAGAAAGTTGGTCAAACAATAATGGCTATTACGATATAGCTGGTCTGCCCGATGATACCTATCGGGTTTGCTTCATTGATTCTTCACAAACTTATGAGCATCAATGTTATAGCTATGCCACAGATATTTTCAGTGCAACGGATATTGTGGTAAGTAGTGGGGCTGTTATTACAGGTATTAATGGTTATCTTAACCCTATAGGTGGTATGCATGACCATGGCGTAGTAAACGGTCATGTCAGTAACGTGCAACAAACTCCTCTGATGAGCATTGAAGTCGGTCTATATTCCGAATATGACAATGACACTGGTGAAATATTGTGGCATCCCATGTATTTTGGTATGACTGATGCAAATGGTTATTTTGAATTTACTGGTTTGGTCAGTGACACCTATCGTGTTGGCTTCATGGATTACGAAAATTATTACCTGACTGAATTTTATGATGATGTTCATGATGTCATGTCTGCTACTGATATATTTGTTATGGACGGCATGACCACTACTATTGATGCCATGTTAGATGTAGCTGGAGCTATTAGTGGTACCGTAACAGATGATAACGGAATACTATTGCCATACATCCAAGTTCAAGTATTCGACACTTTAAGCTACACAAATGACTATAGTGATACTAATGGCAAACACGGCTGGTCAAGCCAAACAGATGAGTTTGGTCGTTATCATGTCGGCGGTCTGCCCACAAATGAATACTATGTCGAATTTATTGACTCCACTGGACAACACCTCCCCGAATTTTACAACAATGTTACTAACATTATGTCAGCGACATTGGTTTCGGTCATGCAAGGGCAAACCACACCTGATGTTGATGCCGTATTGTCATCAGGTGGAAGCATTGAAGGAATCGTAACCAATAATCAAAATGAACCACTTGGTGGCATTAAGGTGACAGCTTATGTGTATGACATTTCGAACGAGACATGGGATGAAACAGGTTTTGGATACACTGTACATGTCTCAACAAATGCATTTTCAAACACAGTCCCTGGCTCCTATAGCATTGGTGCTTTAGCCGATGGCATGTACCGCATTGGTTTCTATGATTATCAAAATATTTATGCAGGTGAATATTATGATGATGCTACAACCATTCATGACGCAACAGATATTATAATCTTTAATGGTGCTACCGTCAGTGGTATTGATGCTGTCCTATCTAAAGGCGGGCATATCACTGGTACAATCGCTACAGAAGATGGGCAACCATTCTATGAAATTGAATCGAGTGTTTATCAGCATGACTCATCTACCAATGATTGGGAACTTGTCCGCTCAATGTATATCCACAATTACACAAATACTACCACTACAACCGATACATTTTTCTATGATATTGGTGGCTTAGCAACTGGCGTTTATCGTCTTGGTTTCTATGATTATAGCAATCGTTTACAAGGAGAATTTTATGATGATGCTACCGATGTCTACAGTGCTACAGATATTTCTGTCATTGCAGAGCAAACAACACCTGACATCAACGTGGTCTTGTCATCTGCACCTCAGATATGGGGTACAGTGAGTTGTGCCAATGGTGTTATGTTAGATTGGGGCAATGTCGAGGCGAATCAACTTGATGGTACGAATTGGATATTTGTAAACAGTACCGATGTTTATACGGATGGTAACTATCAACTACACTTAAATTATGGCACCTATCGCATTCATTTCTCTGGTCAATGTGGTGATGTCTACCATGAAGAGTATTATAACAATGCCGCCGACATTGACAGTGCAGATGATATCATTATTCAAGGTGACATGGGGATTCCAAACATCAGTGCTGTTTTAGGCGACTTGCAAAATTATGCACCTCACGCCGAATTTGACGAGGCATTTACCGATGAGGACATGTCCATTATGATTGATGTTCTTTGGAATGACCATGACCCCGATGGTGATCATTTAACCTTATTGTATGTTGGACAAGGCATGGATGGTAACACTCATGCCAGTGGCAATGTGATTACCTATACTCCTAACCTTGATTTTAATGGGACAGATATTTTCTCTTACACGATTACAGATGGCGACCTAATTGCTACTGCGGGCGTAACTGTCACAGTTTATCCTGTCAACGACCCACCTGTCGCCGATGACATGCATATAACTACCGATGAAGATACAGAGGCTCACATTCAATTTCCCGTTTACGATGATGATTTTAGTAATTTGACAATTGGATTTGACAATCCTGCTAATGGTTATGTTGAGATGGGTTCGACTTATGACCATGTGATATATACTCCAAACGAAAACTTTTTTGGAGATGACAGTTTTAGCTACTTTGCCCATGACGGTGAATTTACAACTACTGCAGTGGTCAGCATTAACGTACTCGCAATCAATGATGCCCCGAATGTCCATGATGATTCATATATCGTGGACGAGGATACAATTCTTATCGCCGATGTGTTGGCAAATGATTATGACTTTGAAGGTGATGTGTTAAGTATTACCGATGTTATACCATCAATTGATGGTCATGCGACTACCGATGGTAATACCGTAACCTTCACTCCAACTTTGGACTTCAATGGTATTACTTCATTTGAATATACCGTTAGCGATAATGAATTTACTATTATTGGTACAGCCATTATCACAGTAACGGCGGTCAATGATGCTCCTGAATCTTATGATGATTTTGCCATAACTGCCATGAACGTGCCGCGTAACATTGCCGTTTTAGGAAATGACTATGATGTGGATGGTGATGTTTTGTTTGTTGCCGATGTAGGAGCTCCAACAAATGGTACGGTTACAATTGACAACACAGGTATTAATTATGCACCTAGCGATAACTTTGTTGGCATGGATGTTTTCACCTACACCGCTAGCGATGGTGAGCTGACTGACATGGCATTAGTAACTGTAACGGTTGAGCAAAGTTTCACCAACACAGCACCCGAAGCAATTCCTGACCAAATATCAACCCTTGAAGATACAGCTGTCATGATTGATGTTCTGTTTAATGACTTTGATATTGATGGAGATACACTCTCCATTGAATCAGTCGAGCATGCAACAAATGGCACTGCGACATTCAATGCCAGTAGCATCACCTACGAACCGTTTGCAGATTTCAATGGTTCTGATATTTTCACATATACTATCAATGATGGTCAATTAAGCAGTTCAGCACAGGTGTATATCTATGTTGAATCTGTAAATGACCTGCCAGTCGCCAACGATGATAACATGACTGTTGATGAAGATGGATTTGTTACCGTTGATGTTTTAGCAAATGATACGGATGTTGATGGTGACATGCTGACTGTTTCTAATGTTGAACAAGCAACAAACGGTGAAGTCTATTTCAATGCTAATGGCGGTATCGTGTATGAGCCATTCGCCGATTTCAACGGCAGTGATAGCTTTATTTATCATGTCACTGATGTCTTTAGCGAAACAGCTAGTGCAACCGTTTTTGTTACAGTTTATCCTGTCAACGATGCTCCCGATGCTTACGAAGATTTTGCTCAAACGGCAGAAAATACGCAACTTATCATAGAACCCTTGCTGAATGATAGTGATAGAGATAGCCTTGTATTCACAATTATTGCGGTTGACGACCCTCAAAATGGTATGGTCAGTTTTGATGATTCTACCATCACTTACAATCCTGATGCCAATTTCTTTGGACATGACATATTTAATTATACCATCAGTGATGGCGAATTAACCGCTACAGCTAGAATTGAAGTTGCGGTTTATCAGCTTCATCGTGGATTGCTCTTCATCAAAACGGTCGGAGCAAATCCAACTGAATGTGCTAACACATTTTTTGTATTTGTTGATAAAGATTCCGAAGTAACCTATTGCTACGAAGTAAATAATACTGGTGAAGTAACATTCGACATGCATGACTTGGCTGATGACAAACTTGGTATGTTACTTGATGATTTCACTTATTCCTTAGCCCCAGGTGAATTTTACATGTTCACCACAACGGCTATAATTACTCAAGATACAGTCAACAATGCCGTATGGTACGCCACAGACATCAACGGCAATGTTATCTCTCGAACGGCTTCGGCTCACGTGGAAATTGGCGAAACAGATTTGTATGTCAGCAAATGGCTAAACATGCCCGTTACCTTAGCGGGAAGCGAAATTGAATATCAAATTTACTATAGCAACTGGTCAGAATATCGAGCCTATAACGTTCAGGTTACAGATATTCTACCCACCAACTTGAGTTATGTTAATTATAGCGTTTATACATGGGATGAAAATATAGAAGTGACATTATCTGAAGTATCAGGAAATACAGTTATGTGGACAATCCCTGAATTGGGTGCTTGGCAAAGTGGGTATATTAACGTTATCGCCCATATTTCTGACTCTGCCAATGAAGGCGATTTGATAACTAATACCATTACCATTGAGTCTAATACGCCCGATGATAATCCCGATAATAACAGTTATACTCATGTCACAGAAGTGCAGGTTCCGCACCAAGATGTCGCCATTGAAAAATACACTTATGGGACAGCAGAAGTTGGGGGTTTTATCGATTATTACTTGTATTACTACAATGCAGGCAATACTGAAGTCAGCGATATTATAATTACAGATACATTGCCGGTCGGCACAACATTTATTGATGAGTACAACTACGAAGGTGTCACTGCCGAATTTAACGGCAATACAATTGTATGGCATGTTCCCTCATTATTGCCGTATTGGGGCGGTAGCATCCAAGTAACCGTTCAAGTCAGCGACGATGTTGCAACTGGTACCGAACTGGTAAACGCGGCTACAATTTCAAGTGCGGGGACAGACGCTCATCCTGAAAATAACATCTATGCCGTAAGCCAAACAGTTTATATTCCTGGTAGCATTTCAGGGATTGCAACTGACCCCGATGGCAATCCTGCAACAGGAGCATGGGTTAGCATTTATCATGATGCTGACGGCACGAGCCCATTATCCAACACCAACGAGTCATGGAGCTGGGCTGGTGGTGCGAATGTTGATGCCAACGGATTTTATCAGGTGGATGGCTTAGAATCAGGCGAATACATCCTTGAATTTTTCTATTGGCCATATCCCTCCGAATTTTATAATGATGTCACTGAAATTATTAGTGCCACTAATGTGGGAGTTTTTGCTGGTCAAACCACAGCAGGTATTGATGTTCAGTTTAACCGCCCTGTTCCACCGATTGCTTCAGGTTCAAGTGAAACGGGCTTCATCACCAATGACCCAACTACTGGTGAACTTGAGGTTTGGGTTAATGTCTATCAACCATCTGACTTGACTGTAACAAAAGAAATCTCATGCACCGATGGCAGTATACCAACCGATGTTACGCTCATTTTAGAAACAGATAATGGTGCCATCGTCAATTATGCTATGGACTTCCTTGAGGGTTACATGTTCAGTGCAGTTATCCCAGCTGACCAATTGGAAAGCGGCACATTGAGTGTCAGTTACAGTTGTTTCGGAGTCATTACAGAGTCTGACATTGGGCATATTCTGATTGACCCCAGCGGGTTTATTACCGATGCTGAAACAGGTGAGCCGATAGTGAATGCAAAGGTCACGCTCTACAAATTGGATAATTGGACAACCAAAGAGTCAGCAGCTGATATTCGACCTAACACATGTCATACTTTGGAAACTAGAGGGGACATCACATGGAACAAAATGGTAGCTGCTCCCGAAGTTGGTCGCCCTGCGAATCCAGCAGCAGACCCGCAAGAAATTGACCCAACAGTCAATCCATTTTACACAGACAGTACTGGTTATTATTCATGGGATGTATCTGAAGGATGTTGGTATATCGTTGTCGAAGCAGATGGCTACGAAACACGAGTCAGTCCCGCCGTCGGCATACCCCCTGAAGTGACTGACCTTGATTTAACCATGTACAAACATGATTCAATCAAAGTAGAATTTAGTTTGGGTAGTTACTTCGCCACCGAATCAGACGGCACAGTTACCATTGATGTTACATTGAGTAATGAGGTAAATCAAGAAGTTACAGTTAAGTATCGTACCAGTGACCTCTCTGCCAAAGCAGGTGAGGACTACACTATTCTAAGTGGTAACTTAACATTTGAGGCAGGCGAAATAGCTAGGGAAATTGAAGTACCACTCCTTGATGATAAGGTTTCCGAAAGTACGGAAACGTTCAAACTCATCTTAAGTAATCCTGTCAATGCCATTTTAGGAGGACGCTCATGGATGACACTGACAATTACAGATGATGATGAGCAAGGTACTCAAATCACAAATGATAATGTAATCTACTTACCAATTGTATTAAAATGGTAGGAGATGGAAATCCCATTCCCCTCTCCTCGCATGGAGAGAGGAGTCCGCAATCTTTGGCAGACTCCCCTCTCCTAAGTAGGGGAGGGGGTTGGGGGTGGGGTCTCCTAAACATCCAAGTTTTTCACTTGTTTAGCATGAGTTTGAATAAACCGCCTGCGAGGGGCAACTACACTTCCCATTAACATGTCAAAAGTTTGGTCAGCACTAGCAGCATCTTCAATAGTTACTGCTAGTAAGATGCGTTTTTCAGGATCCATTGTAGTGTCCCACAATTGGTCAGGATTCATTTCACCTAACCCCTTGTAACGCTGAACATGATATTTGCTCTGTAACTTACCGCCGTTCAGTGAATTGATAATGTTATCGCGTTCCACATCAGAAAAAGCATACTTCACATTTTTCTTATGAGAAATGGAATACAAAGGAGGTTGTGCGATATAAAGATGTCCATCCTCTATTATTTTTGGCATGTAGCGAAAAAAGAATGTAAGCAACAAAGTGCGAATATGTGCCCCATCAATATCAGCATCACACAAAATAATAATACGTCCATAACGCAAATTTTCAAGATTAAAGTCATCCCCGATGGCTGTTCCTAGTGCAGTTATTATGGCTCGTACCTCATTATTTCCTAGTATTCTATCGAGATGAGCTCGTTCGGTATTTAAGATTTTACCGCGTAATGGTAATATGGCTTGAAAGCGACGGTCGCGTCCCATTTTCGCACTCCCACCTGCACTGTCTCCCTCCACAATATATAACTCGGCAAAGTCAGAGTTGCGTTCGGAACAGTCTGCTAATTTACCGGGCAGTGCTAATGAGCTAAGGGCATTTTTGCGGAAGACCAAATCACGGGCTCGTTTGGCGGCTTCTCTAGCACGAGCAGATGTTTGGCATTTCTCAATAATTATCTTTGCTCCTTTAGGATTATTTTCAAAATAGTATAGCGTTGTATCAGCCACCACCGTATCTACTAAATTTCGCACTTCGGCGTTCATCAGTTTAACTTTAGTTTGACTTTCAAATTGCGGGTCTGGATGTTTAACTGATATGATGGCTGTTAAACCTTCCCGAACATCATCCCCTGAAAAATTGCTGTTACTATCTTTAAGTAAGTTTTTTTTGCGAGCATAATCGTTGATAGTACGCGTTTATATTGAAAAGCAAATTCAATAATGACATCATCAATTGTGCGTTCGGCAAAGACCGTGTCATGCAAAATCTTTTTGTTCCGATTGAGGTAACGCACAAACGAAGGGATGCCTCCTTCAAAATAAAAGGTACATTCTTTTTGTGGCTTTTCGGGCAGTGGGCGTTCGTCAATCAAAGTAATAGTAATTCCTTTGCTGATAAATGCCATTTCTCTGAAGCGGTGCCGTAAGGTGTTATAATTAAATCCATCTACTTCTTTGAAAATCGTTTTGTCATAAAAGAAAGTAATAGCGGTACCTGTTTCAGCGGCTTGCTCAGGGGGGAAATCATTTACTTGTTCTACTTTAGTTATGGGAATACCTATCGAAAAAACTTGACGATATAATGCTCCATTTCGTTTTACTTCTACAACCAATTTTTCGCTCAAAGCATTGACCGCACTAAGCCCTACGCCATGCAATCCTCCTGAAACTTTATAAGCCTGATTATCAAATTTGCCACCAGCATGGAGGGAGGTCATCACTAATTCTAGGCTTGAAATTTTCTTTTCAGGGTGGGGAGCAACAGGGATACCGCTGCCGTTATCGACAACACTCACACTTTGGTCGGCATGGATTGTGACTACAATCGTATCACAGCGTCCTGCTAATGCTTCATCAATGCTATTGTCTACAACTTCGTAAACAAGATGGTGAAGAGCTTTGGTATCTGTCCCGCCAACATACATGCCTGGTCGTCTTCTAACTGCCTCTAATCCTTCTAATACTTGGATGCTTTCCGCACCGTATATGTTATTATTTACATTTGTCATTCTTATTCCTTCTCGTATACTCGAAGGTCATAAAGTAACATTTCGGATCCAGACCTGACAGGTTTCTAAAAACCTGTCAGGTCTAACCATGGACGTTTTGTCGCTCCAGAAGGTCTTTATGAAAATGTTACTCTACGTCCGCTTTTTAGTATATTCAAAATGAAAAAGCCATAGAAACCAGCCGTTGGAACCCCCGACTTCTAGTCGGGGGAGGAAAACGGCTTACCTCATTTTTGCCTTAAATATAATTTCCTACCCGACCCACTTCTAGTGGGGCGGGGTGATAGTTTTGAATTAAAAACTGTATTCGTAGCCATCCGCACCTTGTATCACTTGACAGTATTTCCAATTCATGTCTATTTTGTTGACTCGAAAATTGCCTCTGGTACGCACAGCTACACGCCCAAAATGCACCCCAGCATATTTGCCTTTTGGCACAACGGCTCGCACAATGTCACCTGTTTGAAAGCCATGCACTCGTTTGCATTGCTTGGGCTTGGTGCGTGGAAATCCGTACTTGTTTACTCGGCACATTTGACGGCTACCTCTACCTACTGCTTTGAT
>NBMH01000139.1 GCA_002084875.1 Anaerolineaceae bacterium 4572_78
TTTCTGAAACGATTAAGGTGAGACATGACATTACAAGTACAGCTTTATGGATAGCTTCTACAAAGGATGGTTCCGTAATGGCAACAGCTACAACTAAAGTGATTGGTCTGCCACATAAAATCTATTTAGCTATCATTCGACGTGAAGGAATATTGCCTGAAGAAAAGCCATCATCACCATCAAGGCAAATGCATGTCTATTTGTAATCAGAATACATAACGATGCCAAGAAATTCATGGAGGGTCAAAACTTGCCTTGACATAAAAAAGCAAGCTTTTTCGCTCCAATTGCTATATCGGGAATTACTGGCATCATCTGCGGTCATATTTGCCATCATAGCCGAAATATATTATGATGAGCTTAGTTATTCTTATTTATATTTTTTGTAAGTCAGCAAAATTAACGATTACACCAAATTCAACGAAGAAAAGAGGTAACAACGATGTATAATCGAATTTTCAATTTTAGTGCGGGTCCGAGCGTACTTCCCGTACCTGTTTTAGAAAAGGCTCGTGATGAAATGCTCAATTGTAGAGGGCATGGCATGTCTGTGATGGAAATGAGTCATCGCTCGAAAATGTATAGTGACATCCGCGATAGTGCTGAAGCAAGCATACGGCGAGTGATGAATATTTCTGATGATTACGCTGTTCTTTTTTTGCAAGGGGGGGCAAGTTTGCAGTTTGCGATGGTTCCAATGAATCTGTATCTTTCAGATAAACCTGTTGATGTAATTGATACTGGGTCATGGACATCGAAAGCAATTGTAGAAATTAATAAGATAGCTAAATCTCGGCTGGTGGCTTCCAGCAAGTCAGACAAATATACTCGGATACCTACATCCGATGAAATTTCTCTCAATCCCGATGCATCTTATGTGCATCTTGCCTCAAATAATACTATCTACGGGACACAATGGCATTCATTTATTGATACAGGAGATGTTCCATTGGTCGTTGACATGTCCTCTGATATTCTGTCTTATGAGATAGATGTGTCAAAATTTGGGCTGATTTTTGCAGGAGCTCAAAAGAATATCGGACCCGCTGGGGTGACGTTGGTGATTATTCGGCGTGATTTAGCCGAACGAGCTACTGACAATGTGCCTACCATGTTGAAATATGCCACTCATATTAAAAAGGATTCGATGTATAACACTCCAGCCACGTTTGGTATTTACTTTATTGATTTAGTGATGGATTGGATTGAAGGGGAAGGTGGAATATCGGCAATTGCTGAACGGAACAAAGCCCAAGCCAAATATCTATACAATGCCATTGATGAGAGTGATTTTTATACCAGCCCTGTATCATCTGAATCACGTTCTACAATGAATGTTGTATTTTTAATTCAAGGTGGCAATCCTGAATTAGAGAAAAAATTTGTCGCCGAAGCTACTGAGGCAAACATGGTCAACTTGAAAGGACATCGTTCTGTAGGAGGCTTACGAGCTTCACTATACAATGCCCAACCCATGTCCGCCGTTGAAGCTTTGGTCTCGTTTATGAATGATTTTGAATCCAAAAATGGATAACCTGTTAAGGAAGATATTATGTCAACAATAATTAACGTTACCGATAGCAATTTTGATGCCGAAGTATTAAAATCCGATTTGATTGTTGTCGTTGATTTTTGGGCGGAATGGTGTGGGCCATGCAGAATGGTGGCTCCTCACATGGAATCCATTGCCCAAGAATACGCCGACCAAGTGAAAGTTGTCAAACTTAATCTTGACCATAATCCTAACATGGCTATTCAATATAGCGTGTTAGGTATCCCAACAGTAATTGTGTTCAAAAATGGTATTGAAGTGGAACGCCTCATGGGAGCAAGACCAAAATCGGCATATATTAGCAAAATTGCACCATATTTTCATTAGAAATTTGGAGTCGCAAAGCTAGAGTTTTGCGACTCCAACCTAATTTCTAACTCCCAATAATTGAAAGTTGGTCGTCAGTAAGTGGTAGGCTAATCTCTTCACCGACTCGTTGCCCTGATAGGTTTGGCACTTCAAACATCAATTTTTCATTGTGTGACTGTAGCCATACCTGATAAAATTTTCCACGAAATGAAAGCCCGCTAATAATTCCATGAATGTAATTGAGCGATTTATAATTAACATCGCTGACAACTTCGGGTTTTATGAGTATAGTTACTTCCTGTCCAACGACATGAGGAGTAGTATCTATTTTGAAATTGCCTAGTTTGGTGATAACCTCTCCATCCTCTGAAATTTTCCCCATGATTAAATTCCGAAAGCCTAAAAATCGAGCCACAAAAGGCGTAGCAGGATGATTGAACATAACTTGAGGAGTGTCAATTTGTTCGATACATCCCTCATTCATCACAGCTACTTTGTCGGAGATGGCGAATGCTTCTGTTTGGTCATGTGTAACATAAATAGCCGTTACACCAACTCGTTGAATAATGTCCCGTACATCAATCATTAACCGTTCTCGTAAGGCTCTATCTAATGCTCCAAGTGGTTCATCAAGCATGAGAAGTTGTGGGTCAGGGGCAAGAGAACGAGCTAGGGCTACTCTTTGTTGTTCACCACCCGAAAGTAGGCTGATGTTGCGTTCGCTAAATTGAGTTAAATCTACTAACTCTAGCATTTCCGCAACACGTTTTTGGATTGACTCTTTTGAATCGCCTCGCATTCGTAAGCCGAAAGCAATATTATCAAACACATTTTTATGTGGAAAGAGAGCAAAATCTTGGAACATCATGCCAAAGCCTCGCTGATGAGGATGCACATTGATGATGTTTTTCCCATCGAAAAAGACCGTACCGTTATCCAATTTTTCTAAGCCAGCAATTATCCGTAACAATGTCGTTTTACCACACCCTGACGGACCTAAAAAACAAATAATTTCACCTTGTTCGACAGTCAAACTGACATTATTGACAATCGTTTTTTCAGGTGTAAATGATTTTACAATTGATTTAAGTTCTAAAAGTGACATATTATGAGTCTCGATAATACAATATCGTTTTTGTTATGTCAAGTTTGTGCTTTTTTATCATTGGAGGGTCAAAGCTTGCTTTGACATGAAAAAGCAAGCTTTTTCGCTCCAATAATTTGGAAATTAATTATCTTCATTACGTAACATCACTTGATTATTTGGCATTGATTCCCCATGACTATCTATCACATCCAAACGGATGAATGTTTGTGGATGGTATATGCCAATAGCTATGTGTGTGGACTCTGTCATCAAATCATGTGGAGGATGAGGATGTGGGTCAGTGATAGTCAAATGTGTATGCCAGGCTGTAGTTGGATAAATATCCGATATTGGTGGTGCGTCATGTCCCCACAGTAATTCTCCTTTTTCATCGATGAGATGCACAAAAATCACATAATCTTCTGTTAATTTTACTTGTATTTGCCAGTAAAGCATGATGTTATTTTCCGTCATGTCCCAGCCGATAAGTTTGATGGAATCACCAAAACGATAATAAGTGGGATTGGCGGGGGTATGTGCATGCCGCCGATTGGGCAAAATTTCTATCTGACGAAGTATGATATCTTGTCCCACTCTTTTTTGGGTATGAGGGTTGTATAATCCAACCAGCATGTCGAAATGGATGGGTGGCATTTCTGGCGGAATGAAAACAAAATGCTCATCGCGAACATAATGATTTGTATCCCAAGTAGTGGTCGGGATTTCAATTTGAGCGGTGCTGTCACCTGGATGAAAGTTATCGTTAATTGCCCATGTCTGCCGATTTAGCGGGGCATTGAGATGAACAAAACTGCGATAGTTTATATCAGTTTTTTGTTGAGCCTGCCAATATAACACGACTTTGAGTGTGTTTCCTTGTTGTACCTTTTCAGTAGGTAAATCGTAGCCGAGTAGCCAAAATTGGTCAGCCATGTTAATTCGTTGTGAATATTGAGCATGTGTTACGGCATTTGGCGATGATTGATGACGAAACCATGTCGTATATGGCTCAATGCCATATCGCTTAAGCAATAATAAACTGATGAGCGTTATGGCGATAAATAGCATTTTCTTGTCAGGCAGTAACTGTTTACCTCCCATCTCAACGATGGGAAACCCCACCCCTTGCCAATACTCTGACTCCCCTTCTTCTCGCAGGAGAAGGGTCTGGAGGTTGTGATCTGTGCCTCGTAGAAGTAAAACCCCCATCATCAACACAGTCAATAAACTAATCCAATTTGCGGTTGCTCGCAAAGGTGTATCCTCAAAACGCAACTCAATTTCATGCCTACCACTCGGCACAAAAACAGTTATCAAACCCGTGTTATCTTCAATGTCAATATCAATCTGCTCCCCATCTTGATATGCATGCCAGCCCAAAAAATAGAAAGTAAGAAACCGAGCATGAAATCCTGTTTCAGTCGTAAATAAATAACGGTCACGGATGGGCGTGCTTTCTAATTGTTGAGCAGTTGCATTATTTGGCATGGTGGTTCGGTCAAATTTTTCGGTCTGATTACTTTTCAAATGGGCATCAGCAATAGGAGAAGATTCAGGAATTTCTTCAACCCACTTGGGTAAATATTCACCTAATGTAGTGGTGCCGATTGTTTGGGTTTGTTTTTCATAGCGGGTCATGTCGGCAATTGTGTTGCCGTAATGTACGAAGGGTTGAAATGGATACAGGTACACCATCGAAGTAATGAGTATGAGCAAAATGGCAATAAACATAAAAAAGGAATCACAAATATTATCATACTTTCGGACTCCTTTCATGATGTATACACTACCACCGCCTAAAAATGCCAAACTCAAATTTGCTAAACCCAACACCCGCCATGGAAATTCGGCTACTGCTAAGAGAGGAACATTTGTCCATATTGGCTCAGAAACAGGCATGACTAGGAAAATCGTTATACCTAAGACAATGCTAAAGAAGATGGCATATTGAGACGGACTCCGTGAAGGACTCCGTGAAGATGGGATTAGCATGGCTATAAAGCCAATGCCCGCTAAAATGATGGTTACAATGCCCAAGCTAAATGGCACCCATGGGTTAATTGCTCGACTATCTATTACTTGTGGTAAGGCAAGCAACTCTGTCCAATTTAAGAATCGCAGGTAAAATGGACTAACAGAGATGTAAATATCCTCAACGGCTCGGGTGTATTGGCGTTCTATGAAAGCGGGCAACCAAAAGCAACTTGTCCATGCTATTCCTAAAGCTAAAGGCAAAACAAGTTGGATAAAACGTTTGAGTTCTTTTCTCTTTTGGAATGGTGTTTTGATGTGATTAAACCATAGTAAGCAGACATATAATCCAGCGACGGGCGATAAAATTAAGGCATGGAAAAGATGACTTAGTATCACGCTACCGTATATGAAACTTGCTATGACAATATTGGTGGTTTTTTGCTTGTGCTGGATTCGTGCCAATGCCCATAATACCCATGGAAATAATCCAATCGCCATGTATTGAGGATAATTGCCGCCGTAGAGATGAAGTTCCCGCAATGCAAATGGAGCAAATGTATAAATGGTAGCGGCGATTAATCCTGCATGCTTTCCTAAATGATTTTTGACAAAAAGATACGCACCGACTGGATAAAGGAAAACTGATGAAATGATAAATAGCTTAAAACTCATCTCAAGAGCAAAGCCCATCATGTGAATGACGGTGGGAATGACATAAGGTAGTGGAGGAGCAAATGACCACAATGGATAGCCATAGCCATAAGCTAAGTTGGGAGCCCAACGAGGATAATAGACTCCCCATGCCCATGAATGGCTAAATTCTAAGGTGCGATAAAAATGAATAGGCGTGTCGGCAGTGGAAGGTAGCCCTGAGTGCAAAAGCGGTTCAATGGCAAATAATGCTAAAATACCAGCTATCAACAAACCGTAATCTAACTTCCATGACCGTGTATTTGTTTTCACATGTTTGAACTATTGTATAGTATCCAATTTCATAGAAAAAGAGTGTGAAAGAATTATAATTCAATTTGCTCGAAATGGGAAACATAAAATTATTGATTGTAGAATAAGTGAAACACACAATTTCTTAAAGCATTA
>NBMH01000140.1 GCA_002084875.1 Anaerolineaceae bacterium 4572_78
TAGAGCTATCATGTTACTTCCTAAATCTGAAACGTTATATCATGCCAAAAAATTAGCCCATGCCATGGTTCTTGTTTTAGCATTGCATAGCCCTGCCCAGGAGCACGGCATGCATGCTCATGAACATAAAGCAAATACCCTTGTCCCTCCTAGACCTGACAGGTTTCTAAAAACCTGTCAGGTCTAACCATTACACCGAGAAAATTAGAAAGGTGTATCTACAAACGCAACATCATCAATGAAAACATCGCTGGAACTAGTCGAGTCTGTTTCACAATAAAAATGAACGGATGATAAGATAAAGATACGAGTTTTCATTTTTGTATATTGGGTCTGAAACCAATTCCTTTCAATTAAGAATATTTGACAGAATGAACAGATAATTATTTGCTCACAGCCATAGAGTCCGCATTGAGATGCAGACTCCAAAGCTACTCTGGATATAAAAACTTCATGATGCGATTATTTTCCGAATCAAGGACAAATAACATATTACCTTCGCCAATGGTTAAATCAAGTGGTAAACGGAACGATTGCACATCCTGTCCAAATTGTCCGAACGTGCCGAGTAAATCGCCGTCTGTGTTGTAAACGATGATACGATAATTTTCGGGGTCGCTGACGAAAACACGGTTTTTTCTATCCACCACAAGGAAAGGTTTATTTACGATATTTTCACTCTCCCAGCCGACCACTTCCCATTCAATGACAAACTCAAAATTAGCATCGAATTTTTGAATCCTCCGATTCCATGTATCCGCCACATAGATATAACCATCAGAGTCAATTGCTAAACCGACAGGCTCCTCAAAACGACCTGGTATAACGCCACCACCTCCCCATGCAGTGATAAATTCTCCGTTTGGTGTAAATTTTTGAACCCGTTTATTTCCCGTATCTGAAACATATACATTACCTTCTTCATCAATCACAACATCACGTGGACCCCAAAATGCACCAGGTTCAGAGGCGGGGTTTCCATCTGTGCTGACAAATGAACCGAACTCGCTCAAATAAATGCCATCTTCATCAAAGATTTGAATGCGATGGTTCCATGTATCAGCCACATATACCTTGCCATCTTCACTAACGGCAATACCCCATGGCTCGCTCATCTGTCCTGCATCGGACCCTTCTTCACCACCCCAACCACGCAGGTAAGTACCATTTTGGTCAAAGACTTGAATCCGATGGTTACCGCTATCTGCCACATATAATTCTCCTTTGGGGGAGATAGTAAAAGCACGAGGACTAACAAACTGTCCATCGCCAAAACCATTACTGCCCCACAATTGCATGGCAGGTAATTCTATTCGTAAATCTACATAAGGGTCGGGGTCAAAATCTTCAAGGGTCAATGGTCCAGTACGATAATCCCACAAATCGTTAAGAATATCCTTGCGAATGTAAACATACATGTCAGTCCTGAAGGGCCACTCATTCAGGGTATGATTGATATAATTACGATAAAAGAATATTTGCCATAACGACTCCCAATTTTTCTTAATCTGCTCTCTGTCCGCGTCTTTATTCGCAGAGTCTGAATCGGGAGAAATATACTCTCTACGGATTCGTTCAAAGGTTAAATCTTTATAAGTCTCAATGGGCCACCACACTTGGCGATAGCTGAAATGGTTATAATCACTCCCCAAATATGGTTCGACATCTTCCTTTTTAACTTCGCTATCAGGAGAGATAATTACTACTGGAGCATCCAATGCTTGCCGATTGGGACTGCTACCAAAAAATGCCCGATTAGGATATTCTCGCATGTACCATTCCATAGGCCAAATCACGCCGCCGTAGGCAACCTTAATTTGCTTATCGCCGACAGTTCGACGGGAAATATCATCAACTTCGTCTAACACCCATTTAACATCAGGAGCCCCATGGGCATAGACCATAAATTCATTGACATAATCATAGTTGATATAATTCGCCATCCATGAAAATCGAATCGTCAAGACAGATAACACCGTAAGAATAACGATATATAACAATGGCGTGATATACTTACCTAATTGTAATGATGAACGCCATAAGCCAAAACTTATTCCTGCCAAGACAATCAAGGCGATGATAAATTGGAACGTTTCTCGGAGTTCATTAAGGCTCTGTCCTTGAAATGGGGTCGCTGAAAAGACTGCAAATAACGAAATGCCAAGCAATGGCAAAAGTATCACAAAAAGTAAACCATCTTGACTTTTGAGTCGTTGCCAATCAAATTTGGCTAAAATCGTTTGGCTGAAATGTCCCATGAGGAAAATGAGGGGAACGGTAAGGTGAATTGAAAGCCATGGCATTTTCTCACCTGCCCAACTGAAAATGATAAAATTACACATTGTCCAAAGAATGAGATAAGCTGCAAAGGTGCCACCATCGGATGAGTAAATAGTTTCATCAGTTTTAGTTTCTTCATCCCATTCCTCAATATGAGATGTAGCTCCTCTAAATATATAATAAAAAATACCAAAACCACCAATGAGAAGTGGTAAAAATTCGTATAAGGGCATTAAAATAAAATAATAATAAGTTGGTTGGCTTCCACGCTCAACGCCTTGTTGACCAAGCCAATAACGTAATGTGCCGAATGCCCCACTTTCAAAACCATCAGGATTCGTGAAAAAGGTGG
Organism: Anaerolineaceae bacterium 4572_78; assembly: GCA_002084875.1. GTDB lineage: Bacteria > Chloroflexota > Anaerolineae > 4572-78 > 4572-78 > 4572-78. The sequence goes on from NBMH01000140.1 coordinate 2,633, forward strand.
TATGAAGTAGGAAAAAGATGGCAATAAGTATTGTGATTGGAGCAATTAGTTGGAGTAGTGTTCCTCGCCAATTTTCCATGAGGGAAAGCAACATATTACTCACAGGTTTATTTTTGCGGTCGGCAGTGGGAGCAATAATAACTGCGGCAATTAAAATAGCACCAAGCATTAATGCAAGTTCGGCAGTGGAAATGTCTCCATCGGTGGCGTTTGAAATAAAATAAATGGCACCTCCTGAAATAAGCAATGCCAGAGCAGAAAAAGCCAGCTGGACAATTTTATACATTTTTTGGTCTAACCATTCCCACAAAAAGAATGTCCCAATAAACACGACCCCAATAAATCCCTGCATGTAGGCTACAGCTTTGGTGGACAATGTGAGTGCCAAAATCACCGCTCCGATATAAAACCACTTGGTATGGCGGGTACGCATGTAGCTAAATAGACATAGTGCCAGCATAGCCGCAAAGAAAACAAGATAAGCTTCATTACGGATATATCTTTGATAATACAAGACAAACGGCGAAATCAATAACCCAAAGCTAGCTACTAATGCCCCAAATTTACCGAGCCATGGTCTGAACCAGTAAGGGAGCATTACTAAGGCAATGCCAAATAATACCACTGGGACACGGGCTGAAAAATCATTGTCACCAAAAATGACGTAGGAAAGTGCCACGATATGAAATTGGAAGGGTCCATGCATTAGCGGGTCGTGGCGATACCCATCACCGTTATACAACTTATAAGAGTATAGGGCATGCAAGCTTTCATCATGGCTCATTACCCTATCTCCAACATCATAAAATCGGGTAGTAACCGCCAGCAAAAAAATAATGATATATATTGTTTTTTCCCAGTTAAGTGAAAATGTACTAAAAATTGGTTTTTCTAAAAACGACGTGTTTTCTGTCATGATAGTTTATGTATTCTCCTTAGATATTATAAGTTTTACACATAGGTCAGATTTCATTATCTGACTATGGACAAGATGTCCGTACTACATAAGTCAGGGAGTATAACATGGTTATTTATCATGGTCAATTTAGAGGAATAATGTTGGGGTTAAGACCTAGGTCTTGGAGGATCAAGGCTGGAGCGACAACGCTTGCTTTGTCATGTCAAAGCAAGAAACTATGAGTTGCCTTAACTCACACGGGATAATGGTCAGACAAGAAAGTTTTCGAAAACCTTGTGAGAAAAGCGGCACATTATGTAAAGTGCCAACTAAAAACCATTTCTTGTCTTGACCACAGAAGCTTTGACCCTCCATGAGAAATCTGACTTCTAATCGTGGGTCGTTAACGCAATATTAAAGGTAGGTAAACATGGAAAAAACTCGCCGCATCTGTATATGAATTTAGTGTATTGCTCACAAGTGGTGCAGTTGGAAGTGATTTATCGTTGTCTTCCATCATGCTCACCAATCTTTCTTGCACTACATTAGAAACAATTGTTTTTATCTCATACGTATAGGTGTATGAAGATGTGGTATAACCATGAACTTCCACTAAATGGTAACCATCGTATGATGCAGTATAGGTAACACTATCATTACCTACAAGTTTATTGCTATGATGTTCAGGCTGCCCATAGTTCCCATCTGGCTCCCATACATACAAGTCAGGGTCTCCCGAATCATGGTGTATTTCAATTGACATTTGCTGACCGACATGCAATTGATGGCGGTATTGATACACTGTTGATTTACTGATGGTTTGCCTAGCAACAACTAAGTTAATTTGGTCAGTGGCGGGTTCGGATATGTTTAAGGCAGCATCAGCAAACCAAGCCGTGACATATTTGGTTCCCGACTGAGGTGAAAGAAATAGTGTTGCACTTTCGACATAAGGTTCCCATTTATTCAAACAATAGTTGCCATTGTGATGAGTGCCACTATTATTATCATGTTCATCATTGTGGACACTATGCCAACCGTTATTGTTCCAAGCCCATTCTTGTACATAAACATAGCGTACTTCTGTATCATCTGTGGCAGAAAAGTGCAAGGTTACCGTTATTTCATTTGTGGTTTCATTCCCATTATCAATAAGTAAACTTCCGATAGGGGGGATTGTATCACTTGGTGTGGAGATGTGATGCGGAGTCCCTGTGTGATGCGGAGTCTTCGTGTGATGCGGAGTCTTCGTGCTGTTATGATTAATGGAAGACGCATCAACAACTACAGTGTTAAGAGATATATTTATCATAACAAACAAACATGAAATCACAATTGTTATGAGGGTCATAACACGACAATTTGTATTTTGTGTAAGCATAATTCAACCTCAAAATTCTAATAAAAAACATAACTACTTTACATAGTACACTAGAAATGTTAGAAAAGTTTGCATCATTTGTAAAAAGTCTGTAAAAAATTGTAAATTTTGTAATTATTCATTCCATCCCTTGTTTAGTAGACCCCACCATTCTCTGCGTGAGGAGATGGTCTACTTCGCACTCCCATCCTCCCGAGAGCTGTGTAATGCTAAAGCGAAAAAACGTCCTCAAAAAAAATGGCTTTGATTTGCTTAATTTCGCTTTTCACTTATAATTTATTGCAATTATTAAACATAAGGAGTTGAATAATGCAAAGAATTATTGATGGTTGGCATAGTCCCAGCTTAAACAAACATATGGACATTGTCAGCTATGGTCATTATGGCTTTCCGCTATTACTGTTCCCTACGGCGGCTGCAGATTTTCTTGAGTATGAACGATTTAATTTAATCGATTCCATCTACCCGTTTATTGATTCAGGTAAAGTCAAAGTCTTTTCAATTAACAGTATCAATCAAGAAAGTTGGCTTAATCGGGACATGCATCCTATGTATCGAGCTCTTCGGCAGGCACAGTACAACCAGTACATCGAAGATGAGGTTATTCCTTATATCTGGAATAGTTGTCAAGGACGACTTGGAATTATCACCTGCGGGGCAAGTTTGGGGGCATTTCACTGTGCCAATCAACTTTTCCGTAGACCAGATATATTTGATGGCATGATTGCTATGAGTGGTGGGTATGATATTAAAATGTATTCGTATGGTTATTATGATGATAACGTTTATTTTAATAATCCTGTTGATTACATCCCAAATATTCAGGATGATTATAATTTAGGACTACTACGTTCCAAACAACATATTCACATTGTAACAGGACAAGGTGATTATGAAAATCCTGATGCTTCTCGCCGCCTGGCAGATATTTTATCTGCGAAGGGCATTCCGCATGAATTAGATTTGTGGGGTTATGATGTTCGCCATGATTGGCCGACATGGCGGCAAATGTTACCGCATTATTTGGATAGCCGATTTTAATTGAAAGCATAAATTCGTAGGGGGTTGGACATGTGCAATTTTTTGTAACAGTTCACCCCC
>NBMH01000141.1 GCA_002084875.1 Anaerolineaceae bacterium 4572_78
CGGAAGTAGACACGAGAGAGAATAATTTTACAGTTATTGTTTAGTACTGCATCAGGTGCATCATTATCAGGGAGGGGAAAGCCTTCGGGACATTCAAAAGCTCCATCTTCATTGCTAAACATTGGGGCTTTATGGTGCAGACCACCATCCATTGAAGCTACTTTTACTCCTGCACCACCATTGGCTTGCCCGCCTGCTAAATCCCAAACGACTGGGGCGTTTACCAAATGTGTACTGGTGTACATTGTGGGATAGTGAGCATAGTCAAAATAGACATTTTTCACCCCGTCTAACTTAAGCAACGATTTACTGGCATTCACCAGGTCAGTTTCGCCGGGGTCAATGGTAACAGCATTAAGCACAACTTGATAGCTAGCTTGTTCTGCATTACCTGTTTCATTAATGAAATGACTTACGCTTGCATTTGGCAAAACAGAAGTCATATTCATAGCAAAAGTCGCTTGTTCAGCTCTTAAACTGCTAATATATTGTTGAGCAGTCGTAGATTTAGCGTTCAACCGACCATTTTCAGACAAAACGGCTCGATTTGTCTTTGCCCACACAGCCAAAGATGGAGCCTCTAACTCAACAATCAGACGGTGTGACTTTTTCAAGGAGTCGCCTTGCATGTCATCCGTCGTGTGGGAAGGGGTCTCTGCAAAAACGAGAGACGATACAAATACCAATAGTATTGAAACTACGGCGAGAAGTAGCAGTTGTTTGGAAGATTTTTTCATCATCTACTTTTCAATTTACCTCCATTATTTAAACAAAAAATATAAACAAAAATATGTTTTTTGATATAGCACCTCCTTAAACCTTACTAAACCACAAATTTGTGGTGATTCAACAAATCAAGCCCAAAACTATCCCAAATTTAAACTTTTGTGATAGACTTTAGGCTTTAATTTACATAGACAACACTGAACATCAGAACTTTCCAGCACATTAATAAAAACAACGCTAACGTTATCATTTTTTCGACCTATTTTGAAAAATTTATCAAAAAACATTAAGAAACATTTACCTCAGTCCCGTATCACAGGCATCATGCCCATAACTGAGTATGGACAAGGCCCGTGCTACGATAAAGTAACCGTTCACACCCACCCCTAACCCCTCATCCACAGGAGGAGTGGAATCTTTTACTCCTCTTCTCCTTGCAGGGAAGGGCTGGGGGTTGGGGTCTACTAACAAGAAGGGGAGTGAATAATTACACAACAAAATGGGTTCTTTGGAAATCCATTAGAAAATGAAAAGGAGTGCAAAAGATTTATATTTTGCATGCAACAGCTGAAAGTATTGCATTCATGATTCTACTTTAATTCTCAAAGAACAGTTAGTTCTAAACGAAACGATGTTTCCATATAATAATACAAATCTTGCCCAGTCTAACATGTATCGCCCAAACTGTCAAATTGGATTTTAAATTTAGAAATTAGGAATGCGAACTCTTTTTCGCATTCCTCTTCTCAAGCAAATCAGGACGTTGCTTACGAGTTCGCAAAATAGATTGCTCACGACGCCATTGTTCTATTTTGGCATGATGTCCTGAAACTAGGATTTCAGGAATGCCATGCCCTCTGAATGTAGAAGGGCGAGTGTAATGAGGGTATTCTAGCAAACCTGTGGCGTGAGAATCATCTATAGTAGCAGTTGGGTCACCCAAAACACCAGGTATCAATCGTATTAAACTATCAACTAAAACCATTGCTGGGATTTCCCCGCCTGATAATACATAATCACCAATCGAAATTTGGTCAGTGCAAAGATATTGACGAACTCTCTCATCTACACCTTCATAGCGACCACAAATTAACATGAGATGAGAATGTTGAACCAACTCATGAGCAATTGCTTGAGTAAATAAACGTCCTTGCGGAGAGAGTAGGATAATTGGAGGGTTTCCGTCAGGTTCAGAATCAGTGTAACCTTCATCAGGTACAGTATGACCCAGCACATGCTCAACAGCATAAAAAATAGGGTCGGGCTTCATGACCATGCCGCCTCCGCCACCATAAGGTGTATCATCGGTGACACGGTGCTTGCCCATAGCATAACCTCGAATATTATGTATATGAATGGAAACGCTATTCATTTCTCTAGCACGTTGAATAATGCTATAATCAAATACACCAGTAAACATTTCAGGGAAAAGGCTGAAAATATCAAACTTCATATTCTGATTTTAGCACATCTAACCAATATTGCAAGTACATTTTGCATTTAACGAATTAATATGTATAATTGCATGGTAGAGTTTGAATTTTGTGGCCACAATTTTTAATTGAGAGGTTCATGATTGGGAATCACGGCTACAGACTCGAATTATGAACTATAGCAAGTTTGATTTTATATAGAAAGTGAGGTCAACTGTTTTCCCTCCTGATTAAAAATCGGGAGTTATCAACAGGGAGTATTAGTGGTATTAAGTAAAGTAGAAAAGCAAGAAATTATTAGTAGCTTCAGATTGTCCAATAATGATACAGGTTCAGCAGAAGTACAAATAGCTGTGTTGACACATCGAATCAATGGATTAATTGAACACCTTAAGCTTCACAGGAATGATCAAAGCTCACGACGTGGGTTATTAAAATTAGTTGGTCGTCGTCGTCGTTTGTTAGCGTATCTTAACCACAAAGATTATGATGGATACAAAACAATTTTAGGACGTCTTGGTTTACGTAAGTAGTAGAGATTGTATTAGTAAAATGATAATGTTTATTTATAAAGAGGCAAATAGAGGAGTTATGGCTCGTCTGTTTGCCTTTGCATCTTTTTAACTATTTGGTCAATTGTGGAGGAACAAAGCTTGCTTTGTCATGTCAAATCAAAGTTTGACGCTCCATAGCAGAAGTGTTTTCCGTTGACCAATCAGAAAAATTTGGAGGAAGTTTTATTATGGCTAGACCAAAAGGTCAAATATTTAGTGCAACTATTGGTGATGTAGAGATTACATTTGAGACAGAAGTATTAGCTCAACAAGCAGGAGGTTCTGTGGTTGTTCGTTCAGGCGATTGTATGTTGCTTATTACCGCAACCGCTAGTAAAACAGCTCGTGAAAACATTGATTTTCTCCCACTTAGTGTTGAATTTGAAGAAAAATTATACGCTGCTGGACGTATTCCCGGTAGTTGGTTACGACGAGAAGGGCGCCCCAGTGAAGAAGCAGTTCTTACAGCCCGTTTAATTGACCGTCCATTGCGACCTCTTTTTGACTCATCAATTCGGAATGAAATTCAAGTTATCGTTATGGCTCTCTCGGCTGATGGCGATACTAATTTGGATATGATGGCTCTCAATGGAGCAAGTGCGGCTTTGATGATTAGTGATATTCCATGGAATGGACCGGTAGGTGCTGTTCGCATTGGCATGATAAACCACCAGTTAATTGTAAATCCTTCTGTTTCTGAAATGAAACGAAGTCAACTTGATTTACGCGTAGTAGGAACAAGAGAAGCGATTTTAATGGTTGAAGCAAGTGCTGAAGAAGTAGATGAAAAAACTGTTATTGATGCTTTACGTGTTGCCCATGATGCTATTCAAGGTGTGATTGACCTACAACTGGAAATGCAACAAAAAATTGGTAAGAAAAAACAAACAATGATTCAATCAGCAATTTTAGATGGTGTTCAAGAAAAAGTTAACCATTGGTTAGCTGATAAAACACATATTCTTATTAACACAACAGGAACAAAATCTGAACAGAATAAACGCCGAAATGAACTACGAGATGAATTGATAGAAGCAATTGCTGATGGAGAATCTATCTCAAATCATGATGTTTCTAAAGCTTATGATATATTTTACAAAGACATCATGCGAGAACGAGTGCTAAATGAAGGCATTCGTCCTGATGGTCGTCATCCCAACCAAATTCGCCAAATTTGGTGCGATGTCCAAGTTCTACCGCGTGCTCATGGCGATGGAGTTTTCACACGAGGTGAGACTCAAGTTTTAAGCATTACCACACTTGGCACACCTGAAGATGAGCAACGTTTGGATTCGTTAGGTTCTCAAGATACAAAACGTTATATTCATCACTATAATTTTCCACCATATTCAGTAGGTGAAACAGGACGAATTAGTTTTACTTCTCGGCGGGAAATTGGTCATGGTGCTTTAGCAGAGCGGGCAATCGTACCTATTATGCCAACTGTGGAAGAGTTTCCTTATACAGTACGCGTTGTTTCAGAAGTGTTGGGTTCAAACGGTTCAAGTTCAATGGCAAGCGTATGTGGTAGCACCCTAGCATTAATGGATGCTGGCGTGCCAATTAAATCTCCCGTGTCAGGAATTGCTATGGGACTCATCACTGACCCTAATAACGGACGTTTTACTATTTTGTCTGATATTCAAGGATTGGAAGATGCACTTGGTGACATGGATCTCAAAGTGGCTGGAACTAGAAATGGAATAACAGCCTTACAAATGGATATTAAGATTAAGGGTATCAAATGGAACATTTTTGAGCAAGCTCTTGCTCAAGCTCAAGCAGGACGATATCACATCCTTGATGTCATGCAGGATACCATCCGTTATCCAAGAGAGGAACTCTCTCCTAATGCTCCTAGCATTACTACAATTCATATTGACCCCGAAAAAATCGGCAAGGTTATTGGACCAGGCGGCAAAGTTATCCGCTCAATTCAGGAAGAAACAGGAACAAAAATCAGCATTGATGATGATGGTACAGTTTTCATTACCTCTGGTGACCAAGTTTCAGCACGCAATGCTCAAACACGAGTAGAGGAACTAACTGCAACAGCTGAAATAGGCATGATTTATACTGGAAAAGTTGTGCGTGTAGCAGACTTTGGTGTAATTGTCGAGATTTTACCAAGCATCACAGGTATGGTTCATGTTTCTCAACTGGCTGATTATAGGGTTGAGTCACCAAGTGATATTGTTTCGTTTGGTGATGAAATTATGGTAATGGTGACAGATATAAGCCATGATGGCAAAATCCGATTGTCACGTCAAGCTGTTTTAGAAGGGTGGACTTTAGAGGAAGCTCGAATGCGCGACCGTGTTGGGGGAAGACGGCGTCCTTCATCCCATGGACGTCCTGATTATGATAGACGAAGTGATTATCGCCAAAGTGACCGCCGCCACGATGGTAGGCGTTTAGACAGACGAAGTGTCCCCGACAGACGGACAGGTTATCGTAGTAGTGACCGACATAGTGACCGACATGGTAGCAGCGGTCGACATGGTAGCAGTAGTCGACGCAGTGGTTATCGTTCTGATAGAGACCGTTTCCGTCGTTCTGACTAATTTTGTATAATTTAAAACTGACCTGAAAGATTTTCAAGACCTTTCAGGTTTAGCAAAAAGGTGGTAAAATTATTATGCAAAGAGAAGAATCACTCCTTAAAATTGCTCATCATCATCTAAGGACATTGACTCGCGAGCAAGCGGAAGATATTATGCTAAAATTCTTTAAATCTCCGTTAAAACCTAGTTTGGAAAAACAACTAAACATTACCGTAATTGCCCAATGGAATACCCATCGGGCTCCAGAAGATTTAAACCCAGGCAACCCTATCTATCGTCCTATTCTTGTTGACCACATGCGAGATAACTTTAAAGGAGCTACAAATGAATATCTCCTACATTATCTACGTAATAAAATGAAACTTGAAGTGGACAGTATAGAAGGCGAGTCAACCAAATGGTTGGCATGTCCTGTATGTGACTATCGTACTTTTTATGAACGGGGTACATGGTTAGTTTGTGGAGTTTGTGGCTGGAATAGCGACCCCATGCAAGAAGCAAAGGGCATGGAGAACGAACCAATTGGAGCAAATGGGGTTAGCCTTAATCAAGCTCGTAAAAACTTTGCCGAGTTTGGTCTTGCAAACTCTGGCTTAGAAGATACCGTCGAACCTGATGGCAAACTAAAATATCCTAGGTCGAGTCAATAATGCTCTACAACTAGGAAAATAGGCGTATTTGCTGGAGCTATAAAGCTTGTTTTTTCATGTTTGTCAAAGCATATAATCCAGCCGACATGTTGGTTGCAAGGCAGGCATTGTCGAGCCATCCTCATCGGGATTGAGATAGCGAAAACAATCAGTATAATTTGCCTCTGTAAATACCTGCAAGGCTCGTCGCATTAAATGTCCACCTTGAAACCAAGCTTGAGCCTGAACCCAAAGCGGAGCTCCTTTTAGAGTGGCTTTATCATGTGGCATTAGAGCGTTAAAATCGCCACCAATGACATGAGGATGGTCTTCTTTTTCATGAATGTGCCGTAGTAAGCCTTGATATTCAGCATGTCGCCACCTCTCACAAAACCAAGTATGAAAGGCAATGGCATGAATACAATATACTGTTAATAACATATCATTTGCCAAATGAATTGTTACTTCAAGCCAGTGTTGCATCGCCCCCCAAAATGGACGAAACGAATGTGAGGCAATAATCGGTACACGACTGAGTATTCCTACCTTACGGCTATTTTCTTTTCCATTTGCCAAGCGATATACCATGCCTAAGTCATCAGCCATTTGTTTTAAAACGGCTGGCTTCATAACCTCACACAGGATTACTACATGGGGATTTACAGTGCGGATGATTTTTGTCAGTTGTGATTTCCGCCCGTAACCTCCATCTAATATATTATAGCTCATTAAGCGAAATGTAAATGATTGATTTGTCATTAACTTCTCCCATGTATCACAGGTACTTGGAACGACAAAACTTGCTTTGACATGAAAAAGCAAGTTTTGAACAGCCCTACTCCATGAATAGACTTTATCGGGAATTGTTACTAAAAGCCTGCTCTACGTAAATGAAATTATAACATAAAAAGTTTTTATGTCAAAATTTGAAATAATTTACATTTTGAAGTATAATATTGTATCTTCATAGAATTCAATGTAACATGCAATCGATTAGAAGAACTTTAGTTTAGGTCAATATTTGTTGATAGTTAGAGATAACTTTAGAAAAAATTATGAATACTTCTATGACTCGTTTGAAGCAAATTGTAAAAAAATATAAAACCGATATGGTAGCATTTGCTCAAAAGTTAATACAAACCCCAAGTTTATCAGGGGAAGAAGAACTGATTGCCCAAATTGTTCAGGATAAAATGAAAAAATTGGGTTATGATGATGTGAGTACAGATGATTACGGTAATATTATCGGTTATATTAAGGGTGGTGATGCTCCAAGCCTAATGCTAAACGGACATCTTGACCATGTTGACCCTGGCGAGGAGTCGACATGGCAATATCCACCTTTTAGTGGCGAAATTGTCAATGGTATTATGTGGGGACGTGGTGCCGTTGATATTAAGGGACCCGTTGCAGCTATGGTTTATGCTCCTGCTGTGATTAAAGAATTACATAAAACCCCACCAGGCGATACTTATGTCGTCGCACCTGTTATGGAAGAATTAGGTTGTGTGGGGACAAAACATCTGATGACTCATTTCAAAACAGATTTGGCTGTTGTTTGTGAACCAAGTCGAAATACGATACGGCTTGGCAATCGAGGTGGAGTAGGGTTAGATGTTACTGTTACAGGCAAATCGGTGCATGCCAGTATCCCCGCAAAAGGGCTTAACCCACACTATATTGTTGCCGATTTTTTGCACAAACTCCGCACTTTAGAAATGGTTAAACATAATGTATTTGGAAGTTCTAGCGTGGCTCCGACACTTTATCGAACTGACCAAAGCAGTTTTAATGTTACACCTGGTGAAATTCGCTTGACTCTTGATTGGCGTACCGTACCAAATGATTCACTTCATAGCATAACTAAGAGAGTCAATTCGTTATTGCAACGTTGTATATATGCTCAAGCAAAAGGAAAAGTGGATATTGCCACCTTTTCATTTAAAACTTACACCGGCATTTCAGATTCACATCCAGCTATTTTCCCTTCGTGTTATTTGCCACCTGAACATCCCTTTCCTACTCAAGCACAAAAGACATTAAGTATTGCTTTTAAGCGTAATGTACCTTTTGATGTGTGGCATTTTATTACGGATGCTGGTCCCATGATGGATGCAGGTATTCCCACTATCGGATTTGGCCCCGGTGACGAAATGTTGGCTCATACTAATCAGGAACATATTTCGATTAACCAATTGACAGAGGCACTGCTTGGCTATGCCACTCTTTGTTTAATGGATAGGGGTTAGGAGTCCCAAACTTGTAATTTTGGACTTCTAAATCCTGATTCCTGAAAGGAAATTCTAATGAAACATACTTGTCTAGTGATAATAATTTTATTACTTAGCCTTACCGCATGCAATCAAACAACGGCAGTGCCAACCGATAGTGTTGATGTTCAGCCATTGGTCAAAGAAACACCACCCACGTCGGCACCTGATATTTTGGATACGCCAATGTCTGCACCACCTACATCCACAAATACACCTGTGCCAACATTGACATCTACATCTACTCCTGAACCAATTCCAACTTCCATACCTGCACCACGCCATCAAGTCGAAATGATATTAATTCCTGCAGGTTCGTTTACCATAGGTTCAAACGATGGTCAACCTGAAAATGGTCCGCCTTTCATAACTGATTTGCCTGCTTTTGAAATAGATAAATTTGAAGTGACCAACCATGCCTTTGCCTTATTCGTTGAAGATATTGGGCATGTAACCGAGGCGGAGAAAATAGGCATCGGTAAAACATGGCAAGATTATTCTCAAGATAGAGAAAATCATCCAGTGGTCAAAGTAACCTGGCTTGATGCAGTGGCGTTTTGTGAATGGGCAGATAAACGTCTGCCAACGGAAGCAGAATGGGAAAAAGCGGCACGCGGCACTGACCAACGTATTTATCCATGGGGCAATGAATTTGATGCCACACGAACAAACGGAAAATCAGCAGGCTTGAGGGATACTGCACCTGTAGGGAGTTTTCCAAATGGTGTCAGCCCTTACGGCGTTCATGACATGGCGGGCAATGTCTGGGAATGGACGGTTGCATGGTATCAAGGCTATCCAAATACTACTGCCGATAATCAATATTTTGGGAATCAAGCACGGGTGACACGCGGTGGGGCATGGTTTGATGAACCTGTCCACCTGACCACATTTAACCGTAATGCAGCCGTTCCTGATATTACAGCTAATGATGATTTAGGATTCCGATGTGTAAGGGATATTTTGCCTTAGCATGTCGTAGGGGCAAGCACAAAGCATTGCCCCTACAGCAATACTTCTCCTATACTTTCAACCGTTCCTTAAACGGCAAATAAGTCATAAAATCAGCATGGTGAACAATATATGCTTCTGTAGTGCGTTTCACCAAATTTCCTTCGCCAGCATGAGTAGCAATGATATGACATACCTCTGGTGGTACACCACATTCTTCTGCTAACGAAACTCCTGAAAACGGATGCCTCAAGTATTTGCCGTAAGTTCCTTGAACTGCTTTGCTATCCTCATCAAGAACATACTCAAGCAACTTAGCCACATCTGCTAAAATTGCCCCAGCAATTACCACATCCATATTAACGGGCAGGTCATCCTTGAAAAATTCCTTCATTTTCAAGGCACTCTCCTTAGCCACATGCACTACTGCACGTTTGTGGCTCATAAAACTAACTTTCAAATCGGGACCACATAATAGTGTGAAAGGGATAACCTGCAAGTCATCCGCAGTCAGTACACTTCTTTCTAAGGCAAGTTCCCATGTCTTAGCTGTTTTTTCTCGGAGGTCTTTATCCTCTATCCATTCAAGTTCAGGCCATAGTTTATTGATAGTCATAGTTTACTAATTAAGCTCCCTTTTTGTTATAAACAATATACTTCATATTTCCAATGTTAAAATAACAAACACCTGTAAAATGTTTGCCTTTCTCATGATTATATCATTTTTTCTAATTTGGCAAACTATAGGAATGAGAATTTAATTATTTGGTATAGTTTGATGCTCAAGAAAGAATTATCAGCCGAATGTATTGTTCCGACAAGTTCTATGTAATTGGAATATTTTTCTCACATGCGATAAACAAATGATTTAAAATACCTAAAATAACTTCATGTCAAAGCTTGCTTTGACACTCCAATTTATCTTGTCAAAAAACAACATTGAACAGCCCTAGATTGTAACCCAAGTTTTGCAATTTAGTTTGTGTGGAAAATCGCGCAAACTTATTGGTATAGAAACCCGACCTACTTGGCTGTGAGCAACACGGCAAGATGCATATCGTACATGTTATTGGAATCATTTTATTCAGATTTGCCAAAAATCATAATTGCTAGTGAGGATATCCTGACACCAGGTGACCAACCACGAGTATTGATAGCCATGAATCCCGCCGCCCTTAAGGCAAATATAGCTGATTTGGAACCAGGCGGCACGGCAATTATCAACATAGATACGTTTACCGCGGGAAACCTTAAAAAAGCAGGTTATGACTCTAATCCTCTTAAAGATGGTAGTTTAGCAGGCTACAGGATTTTTGAGGTACCTATCATTACCCTCAATCGTAACGCCTTAGCCAAAATAGAAGGCATGACCCAACGGCAGATTGACCGTAGTGGTAACATGTTTGCTTTAGGATTAGCCTTTTGGTTGTTTGACCGCCCCCTCAAACCGACTAAGGAATTTATCGCCAAAAAATTTGTCAAAAAAACCAAAGTTATTGAGGCAAATCACATTGCCCTACAAGCAGGTTACAACTATGGAAACATCACCCGACGTTTCCAAGTACGCTATCGAATTAAACCAGCGGCTTTAAAACCTGGTACATATCGTCGCGTAACAGGTAACCAGGCAATTGCTTTAGGTTTAGTTACAGCCGCTAAAAAAGCAGGTAAACCACTTTTCTATGGTACATATCCTATCACCCCTGCTAGTGATATTTTGCATCATTTGGCAACCATGAAGAATTTTGACGTACGCACATTTCAGGCGGAAGATGAAATAGCGGCAATTGGGTCTGTGATTGGTGCAGCTTATGGTGGGGCAATCGCTGCCACAGGAAGCAGTGGACCTGGTATCGCACTTAAAACAGAAGCAATCAACTTAGCGGTCATGGCTGAACTGCCAATGGTGATTATTAATGTGCAACGTAGTGGACCCAGCACAGGCATGCCGACCAAAACAGAACAAGCTGATTTGTTGCAAGTGATGTTTGGTCGAAATAGCGAAAGTCCTGTGCCAGTGTTAGCTGCCTCTACACCAGGTAATTGTTTTTATATAGCTCTTGAAGCTGTACGTTTAGCTGTTCGAGCCTCTGTACCAGTTTTTGTGCTTAGTGATAGTTACCTAGCTAACAGTGCTTCTCCATGGCTAATTCCAAATCCTGACGACATTCCAAACATTGAAGTAAGTCATCCCACAAAATTAAATAGTGATGATGAGTTTTTGCCATTTAAGCGTGATACTGAAACAATGGCACCGCTTTGGGCAATTCCTGGCACGCCAGGTTTAGAACATCGCGTCGGTGGATTGGCAAAGGAACCTGAAACAGGCGATGTCTCTTATCTTCCTGAACACAATCAACAATTGATGGAAGAACGTTTAGAAAAGGTAGAAAAATTAGCCGATGTCATCCCCGAAGTCCCTATTTTTGGTCAAACCAAAGGTGACATGTTGGTTATCAGTTGGGGAAGTACGTTTGGTGCTGTACGAACTGCGGTTGAACGATTAGAGAAAAGTAACATGGTCGCTTCACATGTGCATCTTCACCACTTAAATCCTTTCCCACCTAATTTAGGCAATATTTTAAATCAATTCAAACGTATCCTTGTACCTGAATTAAATATGGGACAGTTATCTTTACTTTTAAAGAGACGTTTTCCAGAACATACTTATCTGAAGTTGAATAAGATGCAAGGTCGTCCATTAATGATTAAAGACGTGTTAGATAAACTCAAAGAATTGTTAGGAGGAGTTAAATGAGTGATATACCAAAATTAACCCGTAAAGATTTTATTTCGCATCGTTCGGTACGTTGGTGCCCGGGCTGTGGTGATTATGCCATTTTAGCCCAATTGCAAAGGACATTGCCTGAACTTGGTATTCCAAAAGAAAATATTGTTTTTATTTCAGGTATTGGTTGTTCGAGTCGTTTTCCTTACTACATGAACACTTATGGCTTCCATTCCATTCATGGTCGGGCTCCGACGTTAGCGACAGGTCTAAAGATTGCCAACCCTGATTTGAGTATTTGGGTCATAACTGGTGATGGTGATGGTTTGTCTATCGGCGGTAATCATTTTATCCATGCCATGCGTCGTAATATAGACATAAATGTCATCCTGTTCAATAATCGAATTTATGGTTTGACGAAGGGACAATATTCGCCAACTTCACCACAAGGATTACGTACTAAATCGTCGCCGATGGGGTCACTTGAGACTCCATTCAATCCTATTTCGATTGCTCTAGCATCCGAAGCCACATTCATTGCTCGTACATTCGATACCGATTTGAAACACATGGCGAAAATGATAAAACGAGCATATGCTCACAAGGGAATATCATTTATTGAGATTTATCAAAATTGTGTTATCTTCAATAATAAAACATGGGATTATGCCACTAATCGTAAAACGAGGGCTGAGAATGTGGTCGAACTCGAACATGGCAAGCCGCTTATTTTTGGCAAGAATAAAGATAAGGCAATTCGTATAAAAACGTTCGAGCCTGAAATTGTTTCTCTTGACGAAGTTGATGAGGAGCAGTTAATGATTCATGATGAACAAGCACCATCTGCGATTCCTTATCTCCTTAGTCGAATGAGACATCCCAATCTTCCCGAACCCATCGGCGTTTTCCGAGACGTTCAGATGCCCACTTATGAGCAGGGTTTGTTAGCCCAAATTGATGAGGCTATTCAAAAAAAGGGAGAAGGTAAGTTAAGTGATCTTTATCATTCAGCAGACATGTGGACTGTTGAGTCTACTAAAGAATAATTATCTGACTCATGTATGAACAGAACACACTCTATGAGAAAAACAAAAGACATAATCCAATAGTGTTTAAGTTTTTGGTGGAAGGAGCAACAATTCTTGCTTTGTCATGTCAAACTGAGATTTGACGCTCCTTCTACGTTGCATGCCACATATAAAAATTGGTGATGTTGACGAGATGAAATGCCAGTGATTTGAGTCGCTGGCGTTTTTATTTCCCAAAGATAAAAACAATTTTTGATAATTGGTTTTAATTTTGTTAAAATTTGGAAACTTAGTTTATAATAAAGTTGATTGTGCGAAATTGAAATTATCACACTGAAAAAGTCAACCACCCACCGATCCTACAGCATTAGTGGGTTTTCTTGCCTGGTTTCGATAAAATACTGAATAACATGCATAACATAGAAAAACAAGTAGAATCTCTTAAAATTAGGGGAATAAAATTTATCTTTAACAAGAGATGGGAGAAGGCAGCTGAGACTTTTCAACAAGCTTTCAATCTTGCTCGAGATAACAATCTTGGTAATAAGTTTGCTATATTGGAACTATGGCTTGATATACCCAAAAGCTATCTCTCTGACGAAATGTATAAAGGTTTATGTGAAGCGTTCCGAGAAATTCTCTTAGAACAATGCCAAAGATTACACAACTATGAACAAGATGCTTGGAATGAAAATATTGTTAAGTT
>NBMH01000142.1 GCA_002084875.1 Anaerolineaceae bacterium 4572_78
TAGTTAGTTGCATGATGAATGCTCTAACAGTGTTTAATACATTTGAACGGGGACCAACTATGCCAGTAACTCTTGACTCAATTAGTGATACACTTACAGGAGCATCGCTAACGTATGTGAACCGCTCGCAAAGTTCTTGAGCTGATTTAATTAATGGGTCAGGTTTAAATGGATGGTCGGGGCGAGGAGGCTCCGTTTTTATGGTTGAAGGTCGTTTCCCTAAACCAAGCCGTACCTCCAAAAAATCGTCATCCATAGGCGTTTTTGCCCACATATTTCGATGCAGGTCTTTTACCCACTCAAAACACTCTTTGGGCGTTGGGTCTCTTTCTAGCAATATCTCAACTTGTTCCCGTTGCAAGTTTTGCAATTGGTCTTCATAGCCCAACAATAACCCTTGATAACCACTATTGCGTTCTTGCACTTCTTGGTGATATTGACGCTCTTGATATTTGTAAGTTGCATAAGCTCCAAGTGCGGAAGCCAACATCATCGGAATGGTAAACATCATCATACTCATCCGTCCCATTGTTATTCCAATAGAAAACATTATGACTGCCATTAATACAGCAGTCATAATACGTGGAGTAACAGAACGAGCTGGGTTTGGTTTATTCGGCGGAGCTGGAATTTCAATTTCTTCTTTCGGCAACGCTCGTACTAAACGAGGTGAACGTAAAAAAATGGGGGGAGTTGACATAATAATCCTCCTTATATTATGTGCATGTTAAAAATCGTTTTTATATCGCTGGAGCGTCAAACATTGGTTTGACGCTCCAGCTACTCTTAACTTGCCTGATAACCAGGCGTACCAACAAGACGAAAAGAACCAATCATGGCATCAAATATTTCATCAATATGGTTGAAATCATTCGAATCAGAACGAGTAGCAGTAATAGTATACAGTGCTTGACCATACAAATAAAATGCTTGGTCTTGTATAATACCGCTTGCATCCTCATCCTTAAACCATTTATACCTTCGTCTGAAATGATATAAATCTCCTTCAGTAGCTTCTCTTTCCTGTAAGACTTCATATTGCGGGTAACGTTCTTGTTGTGTTTCTCGGCTAGAATCTGCTAATGCTTTCAGAGTAATACCTTTTTCCAAGCGTCGAATAGAAACAGACAAATTCGGTTTAATATCTTTGCCATTTCCTTCTTTGACCGCGACAAAAAGAGCCTGAATTTTCGGAGAAGCGGTTACCAGCCAATCGGTTGGTGCTTTCATTACAAAAGTAGGTCCTTCAAAATTCATAAATGCTGTCATAAATTAATTATCCTTTCTCATGTAGAACGGATAGGAAGCCCGTTCTGCATGTTAAATAAAAAACATAGAATTATGGGTACTAGAACCATGAAGTGGGATCCAACATGTCACCAATCAAATCAGCAGCATCATCAGCTAAATCAACAACAGTGTCAACTGCTTCACCAACATCTAGTTCCACATCAAAATCAATACCGCCACCAATGCCTAAATACGCACTGGCATCAAGACCAACAGTTAGCACACCACTGTCGTAGCCTAGTTCGCCGCTCAGACTTCCTCCAATGCCGACTCCTACATTAGCTTCTGCTTCAACTTCAACCGCTCCAAAGTCACGGCTGATTTCTGCTTCGGCTGTGGCACCAGCAAATGCCTCAATGCCACCTTCGGCATGGAGGGTACCTTGTATAAGGTCAATTTCCATAGAACCTTCCCCGGTGATAGATGCCCCGACTTGACCTTGAGCAGTAACATCAAAGCCAGCAAATTCACCATTATACTCGGCTTGAATAGCATATTCCCATGCTGTCATAACCTGATGGTGTTCCACCGTATCCGGACGGAAATCCACCCGTAGTAGCAGCACCAATTGCTCCACCACCTAATTGAGCAGCAGTTTCTTCCCATTGCTGAATTTCCATAGTTAGGCGATTAATTAAATCTTCCAAGAACGTCAAAGTTGAAGCAATGTTTTGATACCAATTAGCCATTTCAGACTGAAATGCATGAGCGGCTGGGGCTTCCCAATCCGCACCAACCAAATTATCTACTCGAGAGCGAATAGTCTCGGATTCCGTTCTGACTGATTCTAGTATACTACGGAGCTGACTAACTGTATCATGTCCTTGGTCAGTATCAAACCGTAAATCTGGCATTTATATTCTCCCTATGATTAATTATAGTTTCTTAATAGTGCTAGGCAACAAAACCTCCATTACCCGAGGGCTGTTCAATGCTAAAACAACAAACATTGCTTGGGATATTTTTCGACATGATTTTCAATCATGTGGTCGCACAATGGAGCGAAAAAGCTTGCTTTTTCATGTCAAATCTTGATTTGACTCTCCTTTATAGAGCAACAAAAAATGTACCTAATGTTTGTGTTATCATATCTAATGAAGCAAGTTCCACTTGAATCGGCGAATCGGCTCCCGCTACTTCAAGCCCCCGTATCATCCAACACTTATGTTGCCCACACATGAAAGTTAGTGTTTGGTTGCCACCTTCGGTAATGCTACTGTAAGCAAGATGAACCATGAATCTTAATTCTGTTTTAGCTAGAGAATCAACAAACAACTCTGCATGAGACTTATTAACTTCTCCCTTTATCAGAATTTCAAGAGCTTTTGCTTTATCTTTAACCGCCTCATCTTGAGCCGCTAATAACACAATTTGAGCAACAGTAAATTGAATATCGTCCTTTTTCTCAAACGTAATTGAGGATAACTTACTGAGAACAATTTGTTTTATATCCAAACGCGTTTTTTGCACCACCAAATTGTGGATGCCAGGATATGGTTTGACATGTTCAACAGTTAAGTCAGGCACAAGATAGTATGACTCAACAACAGACTCTTTGTCATCTGGCACACGACTAATCAACACTACAAAATGTTGTGGTTTAATACAAATATTGATAATATTTCGAACCACCGAATCAATGGCTAACACATTTTCGTCAGTGATTACTAAATAGCCGCGAGCTAACATAGAGCGTTGGGCTGAACTTTTTAATAATTTTATCTGTTCATCAGAGAGCGAACCAAATGGGTCATTGCCTAAACCTAGCATGGTTTCAGCTCCTAATGATTGAACCAATGTCAACAATTCTTCTTGACTAAAGTTTAGTGTTACAATATGTTTGTTATTATCGGGCATTAATTAACTCCTAAATAAAATTTACATTTCTTAATTTAAGTTACCATTTAGAAAAGTGAATCTGAGCATCCAAGTTAAATATAAAGAAACAGGTTAAAATAAACTACCACCAAGAACTGACAGCATCCCAGACACCTCCACCAATATTTCCAATATCTCCAATAATATCACCAGCCGTATCAACGATGCCAACAACATCATTCATGGTGTCAGAAACACTATCCAAGCCAAAGAAATCACTAATACCACCAATATCACCAATAACATCAGCGACATCACCAATATCATCAATATTACCAATAGCATCAGCAATACCACCAATATCACCAGCGATACCACTAATATCACCAGCGATACCACTAATATTTCCTATAGCACCAAGACCACCAAATCCACCAATAGCATCGCTAACTGTATCAGCTATGCCGGATATAAAATTGTCTCCTCCACCAAGCAAACCAGCAGCTGTATCAATAAGACCTGCATAGTCAGATGACATAACATCCGAAACGACCCCAACGGCATCGGTAATCGTTCCAACAATACCACTTCCATCTGGTATAACACTGCCGAGAAAGTCTAGTCCGCCTCCGATAATGCTATCCATAAATCCTTCACCGCTAGCAATACCATTCACGAAACCGAAAATACCGGTAGCAATACCACCAATACCAGGAAATGCAATTGGAAGCATGTTCATAGCAAATTGACCAATGCCGCTTGACATGAAGTCGCCTACAAAATCAAAGGCACCTGAAAATAAATCGCCAATACCCCCGATAAGCCCACCAAGAAATCCGCCGCCTAGCCGTGATGCCATTTCTTCCCAACGTTGAATGGCTACATCCAGACGATGATTCAAGTTATCTAAAACATTTGTAGTTGAGTTTGTTATCTGATTCCATTGGACAATACTTGAATCGAATTGATGAGCGGCAGGGGCTTCCCAAGCACCACCAATTAAGGCATCAACTGTAGATTGCACGGTTTGTATTTCAGCTCGAATCGACTCATTCACATTACGAAATTGAGCCAAACTTTCCCGTCCTTGGTCAGTATCAAAACGCAAACTGGACATAGTTACCTCCTTATGTACAATTAGGATTAATCCTCAAAAGCTGTAAAAATAATTGTTATGAAGTGAAACATTAAAAGCCAAACTTATAATAAGTTTGGCTTCTGATATTTTTTCGATTAGGCAAACTGTGAAGCAGTTTCTTCCCATTGCTGTATCTCATAATCAAGTTTTTGTTTGAGATCTTGCAATAGTTCAATGGTTTGTCGGACATTACTTGCCCATTCCGCAATTTCACCTGCAAATTGTACTTGAGCAGGAGCAACCCAAGCCCCTGATAGGGCTTCATTGGAGCTCATTGCTGTTTGCAATTCTCCTTCAATTGAGTCTGCACATCTCATTAAGGATGCCGAAGTATCTCGTCCTTGGTCAGTATCAAAACGTAGTTCAGCCATTATATTTCTAACCTCCTAAATTCTAAAGTAAGTAAATAAAAAATATTAGTTTTCAACCAAAATATAAATCTAATGCAATAAAATACTATAATCTCCCTATAAGCACCACCTCCTTTACTGTACATCTACGGTACATCTTATGAAAGAAGTCCGCAAAATCCAATCCCTTTAGGGTTAGGTAGTTGACATAAAGTATATCTCAAAAAATTACTGGCTAACCTTTCCAAATTGATCTTCTGTTCTGTCGCCCCCCGATGTTCCTTTCAGGTTCGGTTCGAAAACATAAACAACGGGACCAATTTTTATTTCATCTCCTGCTTGCAAAAGACGACCAGTATTATCTAGTTTTTTACCATTAACATGCGTACCAAGTTTACTTTCCGTATCATATATCTTAAAGTAGTTTTGCCCTACTTCTGTGATACGGCAATGGTCACGAGATATTTTTGAATTATCAATGAACAAATCACTTTTGTTGCGGCGCCCAATAATGAAATCGCCTAAGTTTAAGCGGATACGTGAAGGAAGTTGTATACCCCCTACTTCTTTTTTTAAGACTTTCCTTAATTTGAACAGCGATAGTTTCTTCATCACTCGGCATGCCCAAATCTCCAACAGCACCAATCACCAATTGATAGTTGCCTGGTTTTAGGTCAGCAATAGCGATATTCAATGTTGTGGTAATTGCCGTACCAATGTTGTTTTGAGCCTTCTCCACATGACCTATCTTATAATTCACCTCACGAACTGCACGGGTATGTTCATCAGTCCACCTAAATTTTAATTCAATAGGAAATGTTTTAGGCTCCCCTTGTGTCGCAGTAATTGAAACGGTCCTTTCAACAAGTTTAGGGAATTCAATACTAACAGGATACACATCTACCCTACGGCTAGGTTTTCCAATTGATTCAAGGTATCAAAATTATCAAGTGATTCTGTATATGTTCCTCCTGTCAATTTGGCTAATCTTGTTAAATTTCCTTTTCCTTTATCATTCGATTCGGTGGGTAATAAAACAGCGTGTATTTTAATCCCCTCATCTTTTGCTTTACTGGTAACATCCTCTAATTTAAAATCACTGCCTTTATCAATACCATCTGAAAAGAGAACAATACTTGGCAAATACCCATCTTCTGTGGCAAATTCACTATTTAACAAGCCATCAAGAGGTTCAAATAATGGAGTTCGAGGTATTTCTTGAGAATAACTCCGGGAAAAAGTTCTAACAATCGTTTCAAAATTTTGCGTCCAGCCTTGAGATTCAACCGCATAAGCCTTGGTCGTCAAACCAGCAAGCATCAAATCTTCATCAGGAACAAAAATATCAGAAAAAACGATATTCCTGACATATCGCTCAAGCTTTCCCGATGTTTCACCTTCATTGATAGCATTGGACTCATGTAAGACAAAGGCTGTGCGAGTACCGATATGAGTCGTCCGGGCATCAAAAATTTCTACTTTTATAGATTTATTTCCTTCCCATACCTCAAATTCTAAGCTATCAGGACGCACTCCCAAATTTTCAGCATAGATATACACTTTGACATCAGGAAATGAATCCATGTCAACTTTTATAATTTCAAATCTTGGCTCGCCTTGCTGTAGCAGCGGGCGGGCGGCATGTGATGAAACTATAAAAAAATTTAATACAATAAAAATGCAAAGAAGTTTAACGGATATTTGATGTAAATATTTGTAAATGTTCATAGAAACCACTAAAGCCCTATTAAAGATAATAATCCTAAAGTACTAAACAATATACATTGTATCATAAACATAAAAAATTTGGCAAATTAAAGATAATTTTTCAAATTTGTTTTGAATAGCATAAATTGCCATAAATGTTTAAAATCATGACAAAATTGGCACTATGAACAAATTTCAATTATTAACCCTCACATAATTAGTACCTTTTTCCTATACAGAAAATATCTGATTTTGCCTAGTGCAACAACATGTTTGCACATATTCACTCGCTTTATCATAAACATCTAAAATTTGATGAGCAATATTTTGCCAACTGAAATGCTCTACCCACATCTTAGCTTGGTCACCTAATTGATTACGAAGAGAAGGATAACGTAACAATAAACTAATCTTATCTGCCAATGCCCCTGCATCCTTGCTTGGAACGAGATAGCCGTTAAAACCATTTTCGACGATATATGCCAATCCTCCTACTTCCGAAGCCACGACAGGTGTACCACATGCCATTGCTTCTAAGGCGACCATGCCAAATGACTCATAATGAGATGGCATGACCACCATTTGAGCGGCAGAATAATAATTAGCCAAAGTATCTTGGTCTTTTGCTCCCAAGAAAACGACCAAATCATTCAAACCAAGTTCATATTTGAGCTTCACCAATCGTTGTAATTCGGAACGTTCTTGGGGCGAGTCAGGTTTATTATCTCCACCGATAATGCTAATGCACAAGCTTTTTGCTAATTTGGGTTCACGTTTCACAATGAGGGCAATTGCTTTAATTAGGGTATCAATTCCCTTAAGTGGTTGAATACGTCCCACAAAAAGAATTAGCTTGTCGTTTTGTGGCACACCAATTTTTTCAAGGGCTTTGTTTTGAGGTAAGGGATTAAAACGACTAAGATTAACCCCTGGCGAAACAATGTCAATCTTCTGTTCATCTGCCTGGTACAAATCAATTAATTGCTGTTTCTCAATCGGTGTGGCAGCGATGAGTCTATCAGCAAATTGCATGATGTCTCGTTCAGTTTTGATGCGAAGGGATGTTTCTGTTTCTGCGGCAGTTTGAGCCACCTGATTTTTCATGTATCCTAGCGTATGAAACATCTGAACAATTGGTGTACCTCCCCATATACATTTCAACTTTTTTGCCGCCAATCCCGAAAGCCAATAATGACTATGTAAAATGTCGTATTGCAATTTTTCACGAATAGCCCGTGCCTTAACGCCCTCTACAAATTCACATAGATTGTCATGCACTTTGTTTTTGTTATAAGGCACTTCGGGACCGGCTCGGACATGAATAACCCGACTTTCTTCTCCTAAAAAGCCATGCACGATAGGTGTGCCAGGTTCTTGAGAGCGAGTAAAGACATCAACCACAATACCTCGTCTGTCTAATTCCGTTGCTAGCTCCCGCACATAGACGTTCATGCCTCCTGTTTCCTTACCCCCCAAATGAGCCAGGGGGCAAGTATGAACACTTAACATCGCAACTCGTTTAATCATGTGATTTTAACCTGTTTATTTTAATATCGTACACATCTTCCCCAATTGCCCCAAATTTGAATTTGTATTTTTCATCCCCACGCAAAAAATCGTAACGATTGCGTTTGAGTTCGATGGCATGCCGAATTGAGTAGGAAACGATGGCATTTCCCACACCTAAATAACCATGTCTAGCATAATCGAAACCAGAATTATAAACCAGAATTTCATTTTGATAATCGAAACAGAGCAAAGCCGCCGCTGGATTATCATCAATATCTATGAAATAAAATTTAAGCCAGCCCAATTCAGCCATCCGTTTAATTAATGTCCTAAAGAAATTTTCAAGGGATTCATCCCAAAATGATTCTTTGTCATGATTTGATTTTTTGTGGAGAATGACAAATGCATCAATCAGTTCATCACTTAAGTCAGATAAATTGTCAATTACATATAAACGACTATCATCCATGACCTCGACACGACGAAGCTTGCGTTGAATTTCCTGGCGTTGCTTGCGATTGACACTTGATAGATATGACTGCCATGTATCAGGCAAGGTGATAATAGGACAAATTTCTTCAACTGCTGAAGTTGGTCTTAGATTGGCTTTTTCGGCTAAGGACAACATAGAGGTTAGTGCAGGTGAATGGTAGGGCAAACTACAAAAGTATACCGATTGCCATTCGGGTTCATGTTTTAAGTAATTAATAATTATTTCGTATACTTGGTCAGTATAGTTTTTATCTACTAAAAAATCAAGATAATCAGATACATCAACACAACCAATGAATGTTAGTTTGCCATCGTCAATAAACAAAGGTGCAATGCCGACAAGTATATCTGTTGACTCCTCATAGATGGTGAGGATACGAAGTTCGCCATGCCCTAAATACTGCCACCAAATTTGTTGATAATCAGGTGTTGAAAATATTGGCGATACCGTAGCACGCTCCATTAAATCGTACCATTCAACTTTTAAATCATCGAAAACTTGGGAATCGGTATGAATTATGATTTTCATTCGTTCACCCCACCCCTAACGCCTCCTCCCATAGAGAGAGGGAATTTTTACTCCCCTACCCCCAACCCATCCCCCTTATGGAGAGGGGACTCCAATTCTCTTCGAAAGGGAAGATGCTGGTGGTTGGGGTCTACCAACGAAATGGAGTGAATAATTGCTCAAACAGATATTCATGCGAGTATATGATTATATTTTTTCTTTGTCAATTTTTTCAAGAACTTTTCTAGGGCAATTGCATGGATTATGTATAGTGGTGGATTATGCAAAAGTTAGTACAAATCTTTAGAAATACCCTATTATCATTCATTTGTCAATTTTTCTTTTATGTGTTATACTATCTTTAGGTAAGGAGGTAATTATTCACTTCGCCTCGTTAGTAGACCCCTCCCCCCGACCCTCCCCTACAAGGGGAGGGGAGTACGATTTCCCTCTTCATAAGGGAGAGGGCTAGGGTGGGGGGTGAAAGGTTAGGTAAGGAGTGTTGTCGCTCCAATATTACATTTTGTGAAAAGAGGAAAAAACCATGCTTAATTTTAGCGAATGTACATTAATCAAACTGGACGACATGTTTGGTTTAGAAATCTTAGATGATAATCCCATTTTACAAAATTGGTTGACAGGACAAGTAGAAATCAATGATTTTGAGGAACGAACCTTGTATGTCTATCAAGAAGTCTTAAAGCGGTATGTCCATGACTGGTATGAAATCGAATTGTTACAACATTTT
Source organism: Anaerolineaceae bacterium 4572_78 (assembly GCA_002084875.1). Classification (GTDB taxonomy): domain Bacteria; phylum Chloroflexota; class Anaerolineae; order 4572-78; family 4572-78; genus 4572-78. The sequence goes on from NBMH01000142.1 coordinate 9,561, forward strand.
ATAGGTCCCATGTTTACTCTGGTGAACTTTTCGAGTAAAAAGTTTGGCATTTTTTCCGAGCGGTATTTAGAAGGTGTTGTAGATGATATTACATTGAAAGGTAATCCTGATGGTATGATTGCTAGCGGTTTTCGTCAACCTAAGAAGCCTTATTTTTGTTTCCAAGAATACAAAAAACATCGTGACCCGCATGGTGACCCAGCAGGTCAAGGGTTAGCAGCCATGCTTGTTGGTCAGGAGATGAATGGATATAAGCATCCCCTTTATGGTTGTTATGTTATTGGAGCAGATTGGTATTTTATGGTATTAGAAGGCAAAATGTATAGCATAAGTTCTGCTTATGTTGCTACACGTGAAGATATTTTTAACATATTCCGCATCTTGAAATGCTTAAAACAAATCATCATTCGATTGGTGGAGGAATAACATCATGAACAAGATTGAATTAACTCAACAACAAATAGTCATTGTAGCTGGTATAGCGATTGTTTTATTGATAGTTGGTATCGGCACACTCTCTTATGGATTATCACAAGGAGGAGTTGTGCCTGGCATGGAGCGTCCCACACCCATGCAGGCGGGTTTTGATTTTGGGGATATTCCTGAAATTGCAATTACCCCGCCACCTTCACTTGAGGAATTGGCGGTGGAAGTTCGCCATGAATATCCCGAATTAGCCGACCTGCTCGAAAACCCAGAGCTTGGTTCGGTCTACAAGGATTTTTATCTTGCTTATCAAAGTGGTGGTGATGTGGCAGCCATTGCCCTCGCTCGGCAACGCGGTATCCTAAATGACTACGACCAAATCGAAATGACCCTAGTTTTGGATACGGATAACTCGGTAGGATTAATCAGCGAATTAGAAGCAGAAGGAGTGTTTATCAAAAGCTACTATCGCCATCTGATTAATATTGCTGTCCCACTTTCGTTGATTGAGGAACAAATTAAATCGGAAAACCCTGAACTAATCGCCGAACGCCTGACTAACTTGGAGCATGTCATTCGCATCGAATTTCCCAAAAAAGCCCGTATTCATCAAAGACAAACTATTGTGGGACAAGGCGTGCATGCCTCCTTAGCAAATGAATGGCATGCTAAAGATATAACAGGTAAAGGTGTCAAAGTTGGCATATTGGACATGGGTTTTGCAGGCTATACGGATTTGCTCGGCACAGAACTGCCTGATAACGTTGTTGTTGCCACATTTGGGGATGATGACGATTTTTTTGAGGAAGTGCATGGCGTTGCCTGTGCTGAAATTGTGCATGAGATGGCTCCCGATGCTGAACTATATTTTGCTTATTTCGACGGCACCGATGCAGCTATGGGTGAAGCTGTGGAATGGTTGATTGAGCAAGGGGTAGATATTGTCACGAATTCGACGGGAAGTACGGGAACATCTCCACTCGACGGAACAGGCTTTTCAGCAAAATTGGCTGACTTTGCTTATGAAAATGGTATCTTTTTCGTTACATCATCTGGCAATTCAGCCGAAAATCATTATCGTGGTAAATTCAGTGATACCGATGATGACAATTTCCATGACTTTCTTTCTGTGGATAAACCTTACCTAGTATTTAAATCCTATCCCGATGTTCAGACACATATTACTTTGACATGGGATGATTGGGACGATGCCGACCAAGATTATGAGCTTCATTTGTATGACGATAATGGAAATTTGCTGGTAACGTCAGAAGAACCTCAAAGTGGTGAGTATGGACAGTATCCCTTTGAAAGTATTTTTTATGAATTTCATGACCGAGATTATTATTATTTGGTAATTGAAAATTATGATGGTTTAGCACGAGAGGATAATACTTTTGACTTATTTGTGGAGCCAGCCACTCTTAGCTCAAAGTTTATCGTTCTTGAACGTAGTCTAGGCTCACCAGCCGATGCCAAGCATGCCTTTTCTGTTGGAGCCGTTCATTGGTATGATGATGCCTTAGAGCCGTACAGTTCACGAGGTCCCACCAACGATGGACGAACTAAACCTGAAATTACTGCTCCTTCCGTGGTGGATAGTTATACCTATTATCCTGATGCATTTGATGGTACATCAGCTTCAACGCCACATGTAGCGGGAGCAGCCGCATTAATCCTAGAGGCATTCCCCGATTCTACGTCTGATGATTTGGCGAAGTTTCTGCAAGAAAGGTCAATTGATTTGGGGGTGTCAGGGATAGATAACATCTACGGGGCAGGACGATTAAATGTAGGTGTTGCTCCCGATAATATTGGCGTTGAAAATGCCGCTCCGCCAACACCACCAGTTGAAAATGCTGCTCCGCCGACACCAATCGTCGACATGCGACCTACTTCGACCCCACGTCAAAGTATCCCCCCAGGTCAAGAACCACCTGAATTATCCGACGATGATGTATTGACATTTATTGTCATTGTAGGGGCATGCTTTATCATCATTGCTATTGTTATATTTGCTGTTATAGTGGCATTGACAGTCGCTACACATGGAGGATGTCTTGTTATTGGTTGTGGTGTCGTTATTGCTATTGGCATTATCATTTTCATTTTAGCAGTGATGGGTGGCGGAGGAACTTAATTTTAGCGACAAAGCTTGCTTTGTTATGTCAAACCAAAAAGGAGGAAAACATGGCTTCACCATTTCCAGGAATGGACCCTTATTTAGAAGGACATCTATGGGCAGATGTTCATCAACGTTTATCTACAAAAATTAGTCAGCAATTAGCATCACAGGTACAACCCAAATACGTGGCTCGCCTAGAGGTTGCTATGATTGAAGATAAAGCGTTTCAAAACGAAATTAGTATTATGTATCCCGATGTCGGGATTGTAAGAGCTACACCTTATCCACAATCAAGAGGCATGCTAGCTGAACCTGTCGCTACAGTTGCTCCACTAACTATCACTGTTCCTAAAGTGAAACAGGTTACGGTTGAGATTCGGACTACTAAACGAAATCAGCTGGTTACTGCCATTGAAATCTTATCACCTGCTAATAAGCATGGGCGAGGTTTAGATAAGTATCGTAGTAAGCATGACCGTATTCGAGAGGCAAATGTTCATCTCATGGAGATTGACCTTATACGGCGTGGGCAATGTGTGTGGGAGTACGATAATATTCCTGATGTGCCATATATGATAGCCTTGACACGTGCTGATGCCAATGTGATGGAACTGTGGCCCATTAAATTAGCGGATAAGTTGCCAGTGTTGCCTGTACCATTATGGTATCCCGATAAGGAAGTTATATTGGATTTATCTAAAGCTCTTCATGAAATTTATGAGGAAGCCTATTATCATCTGTCTATTGATTATCAAAAAGACCCTCCACCTCCAACTTTTCTGAAAGAAGATAGAGAGTGGATAAAACAAATATGTTCTGATTGACTGATATGTGATGACACATAATTATATTAAAACACAGGAGTATGTTATGAATACTTTAACAATTGAATTACCTGATGATGTTGTTGAAAAGATAAATAAACTTGGTTTGTCTGTTTCACGGCTTGAAAGCATGTTTTTAGATTGGCTTGAGTTAAGTTTGACATGGCTTGAGCAAATTCGCTTGTCAAAGCAGGAATCTAACGACAGAGGTATTGAAAATATGCAACAAGTCAACTATGATCCATTGTTGATGGCTGATGCTGAAGATCCTTCCCTTACCAGTTTTATAGGTAAAGGAAAAGGCTGTTTTGCCACACATGAAGAAGCTGATGTTTTTATTCAAGCAGAACGTGAAGCATGGACATAGTAAACATAATTTATAAAAGGCACATTTTTTTGTTTGCCTCCTTTCAGACTAAAAATATGGCAGGTGATGGCATGTAAACGACTCCTTCAATTGGTTCTTCTTTTTTAATATGCGGCATAGCAAGATACCGCCGATGAAATTTTTGGAATCATAACATAAATTGGACAAAAAACAATTATGATGTATTATAGTAACTACGTAAAAAGCTATGGCAAAAAAATCACATCTACTTGAAATATTAGAAGAGAGTCACCCAACCACAAAATTCCGCCGCATGCGACAAGAATTAGGAGATAGAGGGCTTGCCGATGATTTGTATTACCCATTTGTAGCTATCGTCGGACAACGAGAGATGAAATTGGCATTACTCCTTTCGTTGATTAATCGTCATATCGGTGGGGTATTGTTGATTGGTCCAAGAGGAACAGCCAAAACTACTGCTGTTCGGGGCTTGATTGATTTAATGCCCACAGTTCGACGAAGTACATGCCATTTCGGTTGTGAAGAAGAAGCGGCTTTTAATCTCGGCATGGATGCGATTTGCAACGATTGTGCCGTCAAAATTGGCATGGGAGAACCGATTACATACGCTGAACCAATGCGTTTAATTGAACTACCATTAAATGCTCGCTTGGAGGATGTCATTGGTGGTTTAGATGAACGTATTGCTATCGAAAGGAAAAAGGTATATCTCAATCGTGGTATTTTATCGCATGCTGACCAAAATTTGCTTTATATTGATGAGGTCAATCTCCTTGATAACAACATCACTAACGCCATTTTAGATGCATCCGCTCAAGGGCTATTTAGTGTGAGACGTGGGGCAATGGTGGCAAATTATCGTTCACGCCTTTTTTTAGTCGGTTCCATGAATCCCGAAGAAGGGAACTTACGCCCACAAATCCAAGACCGTTTTGGCTTACGAGTATTGGTCACAGGGCTGACAAGTTTGGAAGAACGCCTCAAAGTGTATCGCCGTAGCGTTGCCTATAAACACAATCCTCACAAATTTTATGCCGAATGGCTCAATCAGACAATCGAAACTCAAGAAGAAATAGAACAAGCCCGCGAACGATTGCCGAATGTGAAATTTGAAAAAGGGCTTGAGGAAGTAGCATTAAAATGGATACATGACTTAAAAATCACTAGCCATCGGGCTGAAATAACTCTTCTCGAAGCGGCACGAGCCTTAGCCGCTGCCGACGAGCGAGAACTTGTCACCATGCACGACTTACAAGAAATTGCTTACATGGCTTTGCGACAACGTCAAAGTGAGTTTATTACTGACTATGTGAAGCGACAAGAATCAGAAGATAATATTATTCACGATACGATAAAAAGAGATATTTCAATTGGTTAGCATCAATACTTTAATGGTAACCATTCACCCCCTAACAAGAGGGAGTGAAATGACTATGCGACAAGATAACCAATTGCTCGTTCGCTCTCACCATCCATAACAACTTCTAATTTTTTGCCATGTGCCACATGAGGAACATGAATAATTTTTATGAATTTATCCAAATCCTCATCAATCGGGGATACATCTGATAAACTGTTATGAGTATTATGGATGAAATCATAATTAAAATATGTGGCTTTTGTACTAGGATACAAAGGTAAAGGATAAATCCGAGCCTCAACTAAATCCTGATAGAAGTGAGTACCATAAGAAACCTCGATATTTTCGTTACCACTAGCCGCTGCAATTTCCCCTAAAATAGCAGTGTTAAAGATATCTCCATAAGTAACGGGCACCCCCAAATCAATATTAGAACTGCCCCAACGCCCAGGTCCCAACAATATAAATATATTATCTGACAATCGCTTATTAATACGACCAATAGCTCGCCCAATTTCATGTTTAGTGATGTGGTCTGCTTTTGTGCTGTACACAACAGGGTCTACATAAACAATATACTCAATATTTTTAACATGCCCTGAAGTAACCCATTTTGTGGTTGTAAAAATAATATCGTTTTCAGATACATCGGTAGGGTAAGGAGGTGGTTTTACATCAGTGTAAAAACTTAAGGGACGGCATTGCAAAAGATATATCTTAAATTCGGGAATAGGATAAGAAGGGATAATATCAACCGCAAATTCGACATCAACTGGGACTTCATAATAACGTTCTATTTTTTGTAGAATCACCTTCATAATTTTGGCAAAATTTGTTTGCTTAAGTAAATTGCCGAAGGTGAGGACTAATTGGTTACCTTTTAACTCACTGCCTAAAGCAATGATTGGCTTTAGATATTCTCCTGTGTTAATTGAAGCGAGATAGCGAATTGACGGATAGTCATCACCGATAATTTTAGCTATCGGTACAGTTTCAAAAGAGTTTTCAGATAAATTTATGACATCAACATAATGTTGAGAATATTTGCAAATTGCCTCATGTGATTGTTCAGGACGCATTAGAGGATGGCTTAAAGCAATCATGCGAGGATAATCGTTAGCCACACGGTCAACTGCCCGTGTACCCACGCCCCATACCAAACGTAGAAATCCTGACTTGGGGTCAATTTTTAATGTCCATCGAAATGGGTTTCGACTGAATCCTACCCCAGCTAATGCAGGGAAAAAATAATTTTTATATTTGGTTCCGACCACTTCTTGAATTAAAATAGCCATTCGTTCGTCGTAATCAAGCAAGCCCATATGCTTTCGATAGAGAAGTGTAGCAGGGCTGGTGGCACTAGCATAAACTTTCTTAACTGCTTTTATCAAGTCTGCCAAATTTTCTTCTGGTGTCCCTTGATTCGGACAGAAAAAACTGTCATATTTACCGGCAAATGATGTACCAAAGCGGTCTTCCAAAAGACTAGATGAACGAACAATAATCGGCTTCCCATCCATGTTTTGTAAAACATTCCACAATTTGCTAATGACACTTTCAGGAAATGTACCCTTTAGATAAGTTTCCCGTACTTTGCGGGATTTTTCTTCAATTTCTTCTTCAGAAAGATATTTCTGATTCATAATATCTAAAAAACCATTTGTTGAAAGATAGCTATAAAAGACATCCGCCCCGATATAATACGACTTTGGTATCATGACATATTTACTTACATCGATTTCATCCTTAGTACTAGGCACAGACAAAATTTTGTAAGCAAGACGCATGCCAGCTGATTTGCCGCCGATTTTGCCTCGCCCAATGCGATGTGCGATAATGTTTTTCAAATCAGCAATGGTGAACTGTTTTCGCGATATGCCTAGAAATGGAAGTTGGTCGCTAATCAAACCTTTGGTAATCACCACCAATATTTCTTGATAGTGATGTTTGACCTTTTTCCATTTTTCAGAGGGATACTTTTCATACTGTTCAGCACGAGGAATGAGCATAGCCCAGGGAGCCATTTCAGGATTGAAAGTCAATATCATTTCATCATTGTTAGAAGGCTTGTGCAAAGTTTGCTGTACAATATCACGTAGCAAACTATTGGGTAGGTTATGAGCAAAATAAAAATCCGTTAGACTTTCTGTGATTTTTGCCAATCGTTGTTGCCATATCACATCTGTCTCTTGTGTAAGCGGGTCTGTCAACCCTTCACGGCGTTGAGAATAAATTGCTTTATCTTCAACTTCTTTTTCAAACGCATCTATGGTAATAATACCACGTTTATACAATTCATCCCGCATGCGTTCTCGTATAGTATACGATAAAATAGGATACTGTAGTAATTCAAGATGAACTACAAGTGCTTTTGATGAACCAAAATTATGTTTAGACATAGTTCTTAATAATACATTGATTGAAAATAAATGTCAAATTGGCTATCTTTTCGTTTTCTACTTTACCACAAACGGAAGATAACTAAAAAACATATTTTGCTCAACACGGAGGGTGTACTTGGCAGAGCAACCGTACATGCTCCCTTCTGCTCGACTGACTTGAACAAAGTATGTACCTGCATGCGGTAGATTGAGTTCCAAATCAAGAAAACCGCTATTTTCTTGACGGGTGAGTAAAACACCTCTCTCTAAATCATAAATGTATACACTTGCTTCAACCCATTCAGTTGAGGAATTTACATGAACAGTATATTTTCCTGGCGAATCCACATCAAATTGAAACCAATCCACATCATCATCAATGTCAAAACGGCGATGGTGGAGCTTGCCATCAGGAGCAATAGTTCGAGCCATGAAATAGTTATCATCGGGTTCTGAACTGTCCCCTTCACATAGTAATGGAGCCTGAATATCAAACTCACCGAGTTGGTAGGCATGAGCTGTGATAGTAAAATTGAAGGGGTCAATATTTGTTGGTAATGCTTGCCAAGCATGTTGACTATCTTGGCGATGATAGAAGGTCAATTTACTAAAATCTAAATGACGGATGCCTTTTTCTTCGTAATTTAGGGAAATGTGTATTGGTTCATTTAACATGAGAGATTGCATTATATCTTTATCATTTGGCAACCATTCGAGCAGATTGAGTGAAAAAGAATATCCCGTACTCCGCATACTTTTTTCAGAAGCTGGTCCCGTCCCTAAAAATATTTCTATGTTTGCTTGTCCCACAAAGGCATTTGGTGGCACAGTTATTTTAATGGTGTTGGTGGTATCAGTAATAACTGTTCCTTGTCGCCCAGCAAAGGTCTTTTCTTTTGCAAGAGAGTGTTTCCATAAATAATAGCTTATTGGACCGTGCTGGTCAACCACCCAAGGGTCAGATTGATTCCCACGCCATCCATAAGGGTCAACTGGTAAATCCTTAGCTTGCCCTTCCCAAATACCATTTCCATTATCCTTCAAAACACCAAAATGCAGATGTGGGCCGGTACTGTTTCCTGTACTGCCCATTATGCCAAGTGTTTGCCCTGATTCTAGCCAAGCTCCATTTGAAACGGTCACTTTTTTCAGATCACACTGGTTAAATATTTTGACAACCTTACCATGAGCTGCCGCTCTAATTTCAATATTTTCATTATCATTTGTGGGATGATAACCTCGCCGCACAAAATCAATCCCGTTATGCCCATCATAACACCTTTGTTGAAAACAACCTGACCTGCTCTTGACGGTATCAATAAGTGAATCCCCTTCCCATAAAGTCATGCCATACTCACGTTGATAATCGGGGTAGGTATGGTCAAACCATGAACTGACTCGACCTTGTTCGTCTGTATCACGTAAGGCTCGGATGAAATTGATAACTAAATTACCGTAATCAAGTGGTAAGTCAAGGAAAGGTTGGGTGGGATTAGGCTCTATCACTCCTGAAAAGACATGGAGTTCTGATGTTGAGTTTGTAACTCCGAAATCTTGGACTCCAAAATCTTTTTTGGACACTCGTTGCAAAGTTTCATTTTGGTCTTCTGAAATTTCCTTACGGAGTCCCAAAGTTACATTCTGTGAGTCTTGATGTTCAATGTGGATAGTTGTCCGTTGAGGTGAAAATGTATAGCCTTGCTTGATTGGTGTTAAGGTGTATGTACCTGTTTCCAATCCGATTAACCGATAAAAACCATTTTCATCGGTGATAGTGCTACCATTAGCACCAACAGTAATAGTTGCACCTTCGACAGGATTCCCATCAACATCACGAACAATACCCGCCACGACGGTAGTAATCTTGTCATTTTCCAATGACAGTTTGGTAACAAATGCATCCCATTCTGCATTGTAGTTGGAATCAAAAGCACGAACTGTAGTTGGAAAGCTCGGCGATGATGTTGAGCCAGCAACATAAGCATTGCCTTCACCATCAACCACTATTGATGTGCCGTAGTCAGCATGAGTGCCACCCAATAAAATACCGTAATTTATACGCGTGCCTGTCTCATTTAGTTTGATAAAGAAAGCATCACCTAAACCTTCATCACCATGGTAATCAAAGGCATCGGAGGTGGTCGGAAAATTTGAGGAATATGTCACCCCTGTAATATATGAATTTCCATGTTTATCCACCGCTAAGGCATATCCTCTATCTCCATTCAGCCCACCGAGCAATGTGGCATAAATCAACCGATTATCATCAGTATCCATCTTGACTACAAATGTATCATAACCACCGTTGTGTGTGTTATCAAGGGATCCATCTGTAATAGGAAAATCTGTCGAAAGGGTTGAACCAACAACATAAAGATTACCTGCTTCATCAATCGTAATCGCTGAGCCTTTGTCGTTGCTTTGTCCTCCTAAAAATGAGGAGTAGGCTAAACTTCTCCCATCAGGTGTCAACCTTACAATGAAACTATCTCCTGAACCATTATGACTGGTATCAAGTGCTTGTTCTGTTGTGGGAAAATCGGCAGAGGTAGTTTTACCTGTAATGTATACACTCCCAAATTCATCGGCAACAATTGCCTGCCCTGTGTCACTTTTTTTGCCACCAATGTATGTAATGTAGCTAAGTCGGTCACCATTCGGGGTAAACTTGGCAATAAAACTATCATCACGCCCTTTAATCTGAGTTTGAAATGAGCCTTTGGTCGTAGGTAAATCGGTGGAGAATGTTTCCCCTGTTATATAGACAAAACCATCTTTGTCAACGGCTATTGCCATAGATTGGTCATTATCCATGCCACCAAAGAGAGTAGCATAAGTTACGTTCATGCCATCGGGATTGAACTTCATCAGAAAGCTATCAGCCATACCCCCAGCATAAGTTGTTTGAAATGCCTCTGACGTTGTTGGAAAATCATGTGAGTCTGTGTAACCTGTCAGATAAATATTCCCTATCAGGTCAACAGCAATTGCAGTAACATGATCCGATTCGGAGCCACCCAAAATCATGGTACGTTCGAGTTGTTCACCATCGGGACTAAGTTTTATGAGGAATATATCTGCCTTACCGCCGTTTCCCATCTTGGCATGAGCGGGTGCGGTCGGAAAATCAAGCGAGGTAGTATATCCAGCCAAGTACACGCTCCCCCCAGCATCCACTGCAACCACACAATTCATAAAGCAATCGTTGCCAATACCACCAACGAAGGTACTATAAATTAAATTTGTCTTATTTTGCCAAGTCGGCATATTGGGAGGGGATTTTTCAGGCGGAGACACTTGCCCCGAACCAAGTAACATTGAGGCTATAAAAATTAAAAATCCAATTTGAATGAGTGACCGTTTAGGGATGATTTTCATTAATATTGCTCCCGATTTAATCTTAACTGAATATTTAAATAAATCTTAAGACATTATAGCACAATTTTTCAATTGAGGCAATTGTACGATATGATTGGTGTATTTCAATATCAGATTTGGTCTTGTAGTCATATTGTGGTAAAATGCATGAAAAGGAGTCAAAATCATGACAACATTAACCATCGAAAAATTGTATCGAGAACAGATTCAATATCTATCGAGAACTGAATTGGAAACATTGATGCAACTTATTCAGTCTCGATTACCCCCCCATAGTAACGATAAGCATGTTAGGGATTTACCAATCATGTTACAGATTGAACCAGGTAAATCAGCTTTGCAAGTATTTCAAAAAGCCACTTCGTATCAGGCATTGGCTCAATATGTGTTAGATAATCTTTTCATGGCAGAGGAGTCATTCATTGATGCTTTGTCAGAACATGTGGTTTACATCACCGCAGATTCTGAAAAACAAGCATTTGAGGAACGTTTGGAGTGGTTACATTCGATTGCTCGCAAATGTTATCAAGTTGGTTTTTTGCCGCAATCAGATAATCAAGATGAACAAGTAATTCCAACCTTAACAGATTATAAAACAGAGTTGGGAAAATATCGGTTGGAACTTAATGATTTTGAGCAACAATACGGTATGCCAAGTGCAGAATTTTATAAGAAATTTGAAGCGGGGCAATTAGGTGATGCTATGGATTTCTTTGATTGGTCTGGTTTATTTGAACTAACCCAGCATCTCCACGCCAAGATTACACAATTGGAGATGAGTTAATGAACGCTGTTGAATACACAAATAGTATCAAACATACACTAACAATCAAATCATATATAACTTCTTTCAAAATTGTTCGCGAACGATTACAAGATGATTTTTCATGGTATCGTTATCGTATACGTTTCGATAATGGTGAT
>NBMH01000143.1 GCA_002084875.1 Anaerolineaceae bacterium 4572_78
GCAAGGATAATTAAAAATAATTAACCATACTTTTCTTTTTATCCATGATGTGCTAAAATACATCAGAATTTTGATTGTAGGTAAGGAAAGGAAAAATGAAAATAACATGGTTTGGGCAAACATGTTTTAAGTTTAGTAATAACGAAGTTACTATTATTGTAGACCCTTATGATGAGAGTGTAGGTTTAACATTACCAGATGTATCTGCTGATATTGTCACTGTTAGTCATGATACCCTGGCAAAAGCTAAACCTTTTGCACTTCCTCATCGTAGTTGGACAAAATCGGAAGGAGCCGCAAAGTCATACTTTGCATTTGGTAGTGATTACAAACTTCTGACAAGACCAGGTGAGTATGAGATTAAAGGAGTTTTCATCACGGCTACTGCTATCTATCCCCCCGACTCAAAAATGACAAAAGATAGAAGCATTATTTTTACTTTTCAAACAGGTGGCATTACACTATGTCATTTGGGAAATTTAGGACATATCCCTAGCCAACAACAAATTAAGGCTTTAGATAATACAGATGTGTTATTTGTACCTGTTGGTGGTGGATGTTGCCTAAATGCGGCTCAAGCATCGGAAGTGATTAACATGATTGAACCACGTTTGGTTATTCCCATGCATTATCATATTCCCAAACTCACTATCTCACTTGAACCAATTGACAAATTTCTAAAAGAAATGGGATTGCATCAGGTTGAGAGGAAATCAAAATTAACGATTACTAACTCAAATTTACCTATTGAAACACAAACAATTATTTTAAATTTAGAGGTGACGTAATGAATGAAACAAATCAAATACCGCTCTATTGGCGAATAGGAGCAATTGTATTAGTGGCTGTTGTTGTGTTGGGATTGTTGTACTTTTTTATCAGTTCGTCCAACATAAATGAAAGTCCAACGGGCATTACCAGTGGAACGCCCAGCGGTTTAGGCGGTTCAGCCGATGACCTTTTCCAAAAGGGAAATATCCATTTTGAAGCTGGCGAATGGCAAGAGGCTATTAACGCTTATGAAAAAGCTGTTGAGGCTAACCCAAATTATCAAGAGGCTCTAGCAAATTTAGGAGCATCTTATTACCGAGCAGGTCAGCTTAAGAAGGCTTCTGAAACATATCAACAAGCCATTCTCCTGTCTCCCAATGATGCCGATGTAATTTATAACTTGGGGGCAATTTATCTCCAAGAGGCATTAGCAGATGGGACACCTGACCAAGAAAAGCTAGACCAAGCCGTCAAGCAAATTAACCGAGCAATTGAACTCAATCCCAATTTAGCTCAACCTTACTACGGGCGAGGCATGGCTTATCAATTTTTGGGTGAAATTGATAAAGCAATTGCCGATTTTGAGAAGTTCATTGAACTAGACGACGAAACTGACCGTACAGCAACAGAACAAGCTCAAGCCATGTTACAACAGTTGAAATTTGGGAAATAGAAGTTGAGAACGGTCAAACCTTTTATGGTGAAGACAAGAAAGGTCTTTGAGCTTTTCTTGTCTAACAATTGCCCCATGTGGTAATTGTTCACTCTCCATCTCGTTCCAACGCAGAGCATTGGAACAGAGAGAACACAGAGCATTGGAACAGAGAGAACGCAGAGCATTGGAACAAAGAGAGAAATAAACAAGGGAGAGAACGATTGCCTCGTATGAGTATGAATAAAGAACAACAAGACATTTCAAAGGCAGACATTTTAATAGTTGATGATACGCCTATTAATTTGCAATTGTTAATTAGCGTGTTATCAAAAGAAGGCTACCATGTTCGAACTGCCTACGATGGGTATCAAGCACTAGAATCTGTTGAAGAAAAATTGCCTGATTTAATATTGCTAGATGTGATGATGCCCAAGATGAATGGCTATGAAACATGTCAACGATTAAAAGCAGTTGAACGAACAAAAAATATTCCTATTATTTTTCTTAGTGTCGAAGATACGCTAAACAGCAAGATGAAAGCATTTGATATAGGTGGTGTTGATTATGTAACCAAACCATTTCATTCCCGAGAAGTAGTTGCTCGGGTTGAAACACATCTGAATTTGCGAGGGATGCAACAGCAACTTATAGAAAAAAATACCCAACTTGAACAGACTACTAGCAAGTTACAACGCCAAAATGCTATTTTACAGGCTCAACATGAAGCGACTATTGATGGTGTCTTAGTGGTAGATGAAAATCGCCATGTTACCTACTACAATCGGCGATTTTTAACACTGTGGAACATTCCTACAGGAATCGCAAAAAGCAGAGATGATAATATCTTAGTTGAGCATGTTCTTCCAGTTATTAAATATCCCCATGAGTTTTTGGAAAAAGTCGAATATCTGTATAAACATTCTAACGAAATGATATACGATGAAATCCTATTGAAAGATGGTCGAACCATCGAACGCCATTCTGCCCCCATGCTTTCCCCCACAAAAGAAAACTACGGTAGAGTATGGTATTTTCGGGACATCACCAGACGAAAAAAGACTGAAAAAACATTACATCAACGTAATCGTGAATTACTTTTGATTAATCGGGTAGGGCAAATGTTTGGTTCTAGCCTTGAATTAGATGAAGTATTAAAAACAGCCTTAGATGAAATAAGACAACTTTTTGATGTCGTTGGAGCATCATTTTGGTTGTATAACCATGAAACTGATGAATTGACATGTCAGTATGCCAATGGAGCACGTAATGAAAAATTGATAGGTTGGTGTTTGGCGGCTAATCAAGGGATTACTAGTTGGGTTGTGAAAAATTGTAAGAGTGTGATTGTGGGCGATGCCCAAAGTGAAGTACGTCATTACAAAGAAGTTGACAGAAAAATTGGTTTGAAAGTGCGGTCTATTTTGAGCATGCCGATGTGGGCAAAAGGGGATGTGATAGGGGTCTTAAATTTAGTTGATACTGTTGTTAATCGTTTTAGCAATGATGATTTGTCATTTCTTGAGCCTATTGTAGCTGCGGCAGCAAGTGCCATTGAGAATGCTCGTTTGCATACCGCCGTTCAACAAGAATTGATTGAACGTAAGGAATCAGAAAAGATACTTGAGTATCGCTTGGGTGAATTAGAAACGTTAAATCTCATCATGCAGATGATGACTACCGTGACCGATTTTGATATTGCTTTGCAAGTTGTGGCAAGTGCCATTGTGGAATTGTTAAATGTCAGCTATTGTGATATTGCCATCTTAAATACAAACAAAACAATCATAACCATAGTTGCCGAACCAACATCATTGTATAACCAATTAAGTCGGATAGGCTTAACAGAAAATATAAGCGGCAATTCTGCCCTTAAAGAAGTTATTAAAACTAAACAATCACTGATATTAACCAAACATGAACACTCAGCAATCATACCTGATATGTACCCCGTTCTCATTTTGCCACTGCGAACACGTGGCGAAGTCATTGGTGTTATTCGTTTGGCGACTGACCAAATAGACCGTGAGCCACTAAACGAAGAAGTGGGATTGGCTGAAACGATTGCTGGGCAGGTTGCTAGTGCAGTTGAAAATGTGCGACTCTTTGAACAGGAACAGCAACAAAGAAAATTTGCCGAAAATCTACGACAAGTTTCCACTGTTCTTACCCAATCACTTGACTTAGAAACTGTCTTGGACACGTTGCTTGAGTATCTTGAAAAATTTGTTCCTTATGATAGTGCTAGTGTCCTGCTCTTAGAACGAGAAGAATTTATTAGTATAAAATCTATTCGAGGTTATGAAAAATGGACTGATGTAGAATTAGTGCAGAACATGGAATTTAATGCCAAGAGTGTGGCTTCGATTTGGCAAATGCTGACTACCCACCAAACAAAACTTATTCCCGATACCAACCAAGAACCTACTTGGCAACATCTTCATGGTACAGATTACGTTCGAAACTGGTTAGGTATACCTTTGGTTATTGAAGGTGAAGCAATTGGTTGTTATTCCGTAGATAAAGCAGTACCAAATTTTTTCACTGATGAGCATGTACAGTTTGCTGAAACAATCGCCAACTCGGCTTCAATCGCTATTAAAAACGCCCGTTTATTTAACGAAGTGCAAACAGCTAACCGCCGTATGCATGATGAATTGGCTTTGGCTCATGATATTCAACAAAGTCTTTTACCACCATCTTCCCCCGAACAAGATTGGTTAGGCACTAAGTTGGTAGCCTATACTGCTCCTGCTCGTGAATTGGGAGGAGATTTTTATAACTATCATGTGTTTGGTCAAGCGTTAGGAGTCCACAAAGGATTGCGAATTCCTGAAGTTAGAAGTTGGGAGTCAGAGGGTAAGTATGGGATTGTTGTGGGGGATGTTTCGGGAAAAGGAGTGTCGGCGGCATTGCTAATGGCAACATGCTTGGCTCAGTTAGATGCCTCTTTTGCCTACAAGTTTACCCCTGCGGAACGATTTGTTTATTTGGATGATGCCATTAAACCATACACAAAACCACGCAATCAAAATTGTGCTATGTGTTATATGGAATTGGAAGTTGAGCTTCAGGAGTCAGAGGACAAAGTGGTGAGATTATGTGTTGTTAATGCTGGTGGGATTCCTCCTTACATCAAAAGAAAAGATGGTCATGTCGAATGGTATATCATGGGTGGATTTGCTTTAGGGCAAGGATTGGGTTCGCAATTGGGATATGAAGAAAAGGAAATAATTCTTGAAAAAGGAGACATGGTTATTCTGACAAGTGATGGCATTTGTGAAGCAAACAATATTCATAATAATCTGTTTGGATTTGACCGCCTTGAAAAGTCCATAAAATCAGGACCGATATCCAGTGCCAATGCTTTACTTAGCCATATCAGGTATGCTGTCATGGCATTTGTGGGTGAAGCCGAACCACATGATGATATGACAATTGTTGTGATTCAGGTGTAAATGGATTTGTATCCAGACCTGACAGGTTTCTAAAAACCTGTCAGGTCTGACTGTAATTATTCACTCCACTCGCTCTCGCATGGGAATAGGGAGTGAACGGTTACCAAGTTTTAGTTGTGAAGACTGTCTTTGACAAATTGAGCTACTTCTTCAGGCAAGAGAGCGACTTTCACACCTGCCTCTCGAAAAGCGGCTATTTTTTCAGCGGCTGTTCCTTCGCCACCTTGAATAATAGCACCAGCATGTCCCATGCGTTTGCCTGGTGGGGCAGTACGCCCAGCAATAAATGCCGTAACTGGTTTGCTCATGTGAGTAGCAATAAAATCGGCTGCCTTTTGCTCGTCTGTACCGCCAATTTCACCAATGACAACAACATGATTAGTGTTAGGGTCAGATTCAAAAAGTTTTAGCAAATCAATGAATGTCGAACCAATTATAGGGTCACCACCAATCCCGATAGCTGTACTTTGTCCGATGTCTAAATCGGTTAATGCCTGCACTACTTCATAAGTTAGCGTACCACTGCGAGAGATAAGACCGACATTGCCAGGTTTATGAATGTGACCGGGCATGATACCGACCTTTGCTTCGCCAGGAGTAATAAGTCCAGGACAATTTGGACCAATGAGACGGACTCCTTTTTGGTCAACAAACTTTTTAACTTTTGCCATGTCTAAAACAGGTATACCTTCGGTGATACAAATCACCAAATCAACACCACTATCAGCGGCTTCCATGATGGCATCTGAAGCAAAACCAGCGGGAACATAGATAATGGAAGCATTTGCTCCATGATTTCGTATAGCCTCTTTTACGGTGTCATAAACAGGAATACGTGGATTATCAAGTGTCCATTGTCCACCCTTGCCCGGCGTGACTCCAGCCACAATATTTGTACCATAAGCTTGCATCTGTCGAGCATGGAAATTTCCTTCATTCCCGGTAATTCCTTGCACAATCAATCGTGTATCGTTACCAACTAAAATACTCATTATATTGAGACTCCTTTTGCTAAGGCTACTGCTTTTTGGGCTGCTTCAGACAATGATGTCGCCGTATGAAGATTTGCCTTTTCTAAAATGGCTCGTCCCTCTTTTCCATTTGT
>NBMH01000144.1 GCA_002084875.1 Anaerolineaceae bacterium 4572_78
AGTAAAATTCCCCTCTCCATGTGGAGGGATGGGGAAACGGAGTTTATAAATGCTAACAGATTTAACTATTAAAAACTTTGCAATTATTGACGAACTTCATCTCACATTTAATCATGGTTTTAATGTGCTTACTGGCGAAACAGGAGCAGGTAAATCAATTATTGTGGATGCCATTAGTCTCTTGCTCGGAGCAAGAGGAAATATAGAATGGATTCGAGCAGGTACGAAATCAACCCAACTAGAGGGATTATTTTATCTATCTACTAACTTACAGGCCCAAATCAATCCGATATTAATTGCCGAAGGATTGGAGGGCGATTCCGAAGAGTACCTTCTTTTGGGACGTGAAATCCGTGTTGGGAAACGAAATTTTTGTCGGGTGAACGGTCGAACTGTCTCGTTAAATTTGTTGCAACAACTTGCTGAGCCGTTAATTGATATTCATGGGCAACATCAACACTTGAGTTTGTTGCACACAAAACAACATCAAGCCTTCTTAGACCGATTTGGTGGGATTGACAATGTGCGAGAAAGCATGGCAACCGAATATCGCCAATTGCAAACAGTGAATAAGGAATTGCGACATTTACAGCAAAATGCTCAACAGATTGCCCGTAGAGTTGACCAATTGACCTATCAAATTAATGAAATCGAATCAGCAGATTTGGAAGTTGGTGAAGACTCAAAACTTGCCACAGAACAAACCCGCCTGTCAAATATTGAAAAGCTTAACGAACTCATCAGCTACCTTATGGATGATTTAGCGAACCAAATTCAAACATACATTGAGGAAATAGATTTTAATCCGCATCGCTTGCAAGAAGTAGAAGAACGATTAAGTATTATTTATTTACTCAAACGAAAATACGGCAACACCATCCCTGAAATTTTGAACTTTGCCGAACGAGCAAAAACCGAATTGAACAATGTCAATAATGCCGAAGAACGTATCGAAAAATTGAAGATGGAAAAACATAACTTACGAATGAAGGTCGGAAAGTTAGCTAGCAACCTTTCAAAAAAGCGTCAAGCAATAGCAAAAAGATTGTCTCAAGATGTGGAATCAGAATTACAAATGTTAGGCATGGAGAAGACCATATTTGAAGTTCACATTGAACAGATACCTTTTTCTGAAGGGTCCACAAAGCCACACTTTGTAAATAGTGTTTTCGTAGATGATAAAACATACAAATGTGATGAACGAGGTATTGACCAAATCGAATTTCTAATTGCCCCGAATCCAGGTGAACCGCCAAAAGCAATGAATCGCATCGCTTCAGGTGGGGAAACTAGTCGCATTATGTTAGCCTTAAAAACGGTGTTAGCTTTAGCTGATAAAACTCCCACCCTAATTTTTGATGAGATTGACCAAGGAATTGGGGGGAGAATGGGAATGACAGTGGGATATAAATTGTGGAATTTGACTCACCAAACTTATCATCAAGTGTTGTGTGTAACTCATCTACCTCAAATCGCCTCCTTTGGAGATATGCATTACCATGTAAGTAAACATATCGAAGACCGACGAACTCGAACCGACGTACATAGTTTGCATGATGAATCACAAATTGAAGAATTAGCTCAAATGATTGGCACCCTTTCAGAAGCTACCAAATTGTCTGCCACTGACCTGTTAAGACAAGCTGATGCTCTTAAGAAAAACTGTTTGCCTCCTCCACCATAGGTAGGGTTGTTTAATGCTATTTTTTGACAAGATAAATTGGAGCGTCAAAGCTTGCTTTGACATGAAAAAGCAAGTTTTGAACGACCCTAATAGTAAGGGGTATGGTCATACGCCCCTACAACTAGTAAGGGCGTACGGCCGTACGCCCTACAACTAGCATTGAACAGCCCTGCCCTAACCCTCCCTCCCAATGAACAAAAAATTGCTAATCGCTAGTAATAACACTAATAAAATCCGAGAATTTAATTTTTGCCGAACTACCCTTTGAAGTTACCTATTTGGAAAATGAAGGTATCACCTTAGACCCCGAAGAGACAGGCTCAACATTTGAAGAAAACGCTATTTTAAAAGCAAGGGCATTTGTTGAAATAAGTGGTTTGTTGACCTTAGCGGAGGATTCAGGTTTAGAGGTTGATGCACTAGACAAAAGACCAGGTGTCTATTCAAAGCGGTATGGAGACTTAGCCGATAACGCTCATGAAGGGCGATGTCATTTAATTTTGCAGGAATTGGCTTCCCTCAATATTTCTGATGAGGCTAGAACGGCACGCTTTCGATGTGTTATTGCCATTGCTGACCCTGAAGGTAAGGTCGAAATTGTGGAGGGACATGTTGAAGGTTTAATTTCTCATGACCTGATAGGTAATAACGGTTTTGGTTATGACCCTATTTTTTTTGTACCTGAAATAGGAAAAACGTTTGCTCAACTTGAATCATCTGAAAAAAACGAAATCAGTCATCGTGGGCGAGCTACACGAAAAGCTGTTCCTGTTTTACAAAAATTGGTAATGGTACAAAATTAGTTATAATGCTGACTATCAAATGTGCCGCCTGTAAACGTAAATTGTGGAAATACGATAAAATTGGTAAAGGGCATATTTTGCGTTGCTATAAAGAACGAATTATCAAAGTATATTCTTATGAAAAAGAGGGCAACAAAATAAAATGCCTGTGTGGTAAACCAATTGGGATTGACAAAGGGAAACACATTAACATGATTAGCAGGTCATTTACATACACAGGAACAAAACGACATTGAGTAGATATTGGTATGTCATTTTATTTGTCATGGCATTGTTGCCGCGTATCCTTAATCTTGACCAATTTTTGACCAGTGATGAAAATACCAATATTTTCTTTGCGGGCAGTGCCGTTATCCAAGCATTCCTGCAAGGGAATTTACGAGAAACATATTGGCATTTCTATCCAGGTGTAACCATGAGTTGGTTGGATAGTTTTGGCTTGGTCGGATTGTGGTTATGGGAACGAGGCATGGGCATTACACAACAATCGTTATTTGATTTTGTGGATAATGATATTTTGCATCTGCTTATTGCTTGTCGTGTTCCTTATGCTATTCTCACTGCTATTTTTATTCCCATCGTTTATAACCTTCTGCAACGATTACTTCCCCATGTCATAGCTTTAACTGCAAGTATGTTCATAGCCTTTGACCCCTTTTTTCTCGCACACTCTCGAGTCGTGCATGCCGACGCTCCTGTAGCTGTTTTCATGGTGCTATCCACACTTGCCTTTTTCATTTACATTCGTCAGGATGGACAGTACATGTTTATTTTTTCAGCTGTCATGGGTTCATTAGCGGCTTTAACTAAGGCACCAGGTCATTTGATGGCTATTTTGGTGATAATGATTGCTGTCGGAGATTGGTTAATCACATGTTGGCATGAAGGTCGTTTAAGCTGGCAATTAGGAAAAAGACGTTCATGGGAAATTGTTATTTGGGGTGGTATTGCATTTGCCATGTTTGTATTGTTGTGGCCTGCCATGTGGGTTGACCCCATCGGAATATTGCGTCAAATGCTTGACGAAACATTTGGCAAGGTGGACGAAGGACATTTAGTTTTCTTCATGGGAAATGCTACCTTAAATCCTGGCATGTGGTTTTATCCTTATGTCATTGCATTTCGCCTAACCCCGTTGACCAGCATGGGAGTTCTATTGAGTGTGGGCATGATTATTAACATTAGACCTGACAAGTTTCTAAAATCTGTCAGGTCTAGCACAATTTTCATGTGGCTTTTCGTTATCATTCTCTTAGTTGTGGGCATGAGCAGTCCTAAAAAGCAAGACCGTTATCTTTTGCCTCTTTTTCCGATGTTGGATATATTAGCTGGGATTGGCTGGATAGGATGTGTTTATCTTCTGCTCGGTAATCAGCAGAAATTTGCTAAAATGCGTGCAATGTGGTTGCCGATGATTGCCTTTGTTAGCATGCAGTTTATTTTTGCCATGCCACATCATCCTTACTACCTGACATATTTCAATGAATTGATGGGTGGGTTACCGCATGCTGTTGAGACTACGCTTGTTGGTTGGGGAGAGGGCATGGAACTTGCCGCCGCTTATCTGAACAAAAAACCACATGCCGAGTCTCTTTATGTTGCCTCCACACCATCACAAACATTTTTGCCTTATTTCGATGGAATCGGCGAAAATTTTTATACCAATGATATTGCCATGCGAGCTGATTATGTGATAATCTATCAGGCACAACGACAACGATTAGCTCCATCTGCTGAGATTATTTATCAATATCAGACACAATCTTACGAAAAGGTGATAGAATTGCAAGGTGTTCCTTATGTCTGGATTTATCCAAATACACGGCTGATTTTTTCTGATGTGCCTACCACGGCGACTTTAATTAATATCGGCTTTGCTGATATCATGCGTTTAGCGGGGTATCAAGTTCAACGGGATGGAGATAGCATGGATGTGGTTCTATTTTGGCATGCCTTGTCTTCTATTGAGCATGACACCGATACTTGTTATGAACAAAAGGTCGAAAATTTCATGGCAACCGTTTGTCCCCGTCGAAATTATGCTATATCTCTTCGTTTGTTAGATGTCAATAAGAAACAAATTGCTCAGCATGACGGTTGGGCAGCCAATGGATTACTTCCAATTTCACAATGGCAAGTTGATGATTACATTCAAGATAATCACATGTTAATATTACCAAATGATACCCACATCTCCGAATACACATTTGAGGTGGTCGTTTATAATGCTCAATCTCAAGAGATACTTGGCATGGCTTCATTTCGCTGAAATAGTATACCTCATTGTCCTGTTACATGTCTCTCCCACCCTAAGGGCTGTTTAATGTTAAAACAAAGAACATGGGTCGCACAATGTAGCGAAAAAGCTCGCTTTTTCATGTCAAAGCAAGCTTTGACGCTCCAGTTTATCTTGTCAAAAAATAGCATTGAACAGCCCTAGGGGTGGGGTCCACTAACGAGATGGAGTGAATAATTACATAATTCCTTGTTGAGTTGCCTGTCATGTGCTTTTAGTCAATATTTTTAAACCTCAAAAAACAAAATTAATAAGCTAAACTTGCAAATTCTCTAAAATGTGTTACAATTTTATGTAAAGTTATTATGTAAAGCTATGTAGTTACCATAGAGGAGTAAAAGTTATGACAACTCTCCTAGAACAAGGCATTAGTGCCGCCAAAAATGGCAATAAAAAAGAATCAAAACGATTGTTGCATCAGGTGTTACAAGCCGATTCTCATAGTGAGCGGGCTTGGTTGTGGTTGAGTCAGGTTGCGAATACGACAGGGGAACGAATGTCGTATCTCGAAAAGGTGTTAGATATTAATCCCAATAACGTGGCGGCTCAAATCGCCTGGAAAAAGTTAGAAAAGGATGCCATGATAGCCATGGAGCCTACACCACTTCGTCCCAATCTGAAACCGCCCGAATTGGTCATCCCATCTTTTCAAAAGCCTTTTGAAATAGGGGAAAATTTTAAGCCATTGCCAATCACCGTTACAAAAGAAACATCATCTAAATCGGTCGTTCCTGAAAAACCAATGGCACCATCTTCTACTGCGGAGAAAAAGCATGATTCTTCTCAAAAGAAATCATCATCAAAACTGCGAAAGAAGAAATTGGTTTCAGCAGCATCAAGGAAGACAAAATTAAATCCTGTTGTTAAACCAAAAAAGAAACATAAACGAAAAGTTGTGAAAAAACGACCATCGTCGGAAGAACCAATCCCGTTAATACCTGCGGTTATGTTTGGTACGCTTTCCATGACTGCAACAGGAGGAATTTTTATGATTATTTATTTGATGATGTCGGGTTGGTAAATTGAGCGTCAAAACTTGGAGCGTCAAAGCTTGCTTTGGTGCTCCAGTAAAGGTGAGAGAATATTATGATGAAATTAATTAAATGGATGGTAGATATTATTGCCCCTATTCGTGGCGTGTTGCCTCTTTTTGGATTGGGGATTGTATTTATGAGCCTGTTAGCTCAAATTTTCGATGGCTATTGGACTCCTTTGGAATATCTTACTATTCATGACTGGCTATTGCATGTGGGTGTTATTGTTAGTATAATTGGCTTGATGATTGCTGATACTTTATGATAACACTATCTTCTTTAACGGCTATTTCTCCTCTCGATGGTCGCTATCGGATAGTGTTATCCGATTTAGCATTTTGCTTTTCTGAATATGCTCTTATCAAATTTCGGGCATGTGTTGAAGTGGAGTGGTTTATTGCCCTAGCCGAATCTGTTGCGATTCCTGAATTACGAAATTTATATGTTGATGAAATAAAGTTGCTACGTCAACTTGTATTTAATCTTGATGAGAAGGAAGCACTACTCATCAAACAGATTGAAAAAACCACAAATCATGACTTGAAAGCGGTTGAGTATTACCTCAAGCAAAAATTGAGCAGAACAAGTTTGGAACGCTATCAAGAATTTGTCCATTTCGCATGTACCTCTGAAGATATTAATAATCTTGCTCATGCTTTGATGCTCAAAAAAGGGATAGGATGCATTTGGCAAGGAAAAGCTGAAATGGTTATTCAGGCAATTGATGAATTGGCAAAAAAGTATCAGACCGTACCAATGTTAGCTCATACGCATGGACAGGCTGCTTCGCCGACAACTGTAGGAAAAGAAATGGCGGTTTTTAGGCACCGTCTCAAACGACAATTGCAATTCATTAAAAACCAATCTTATCTCGGCAAAATCAATGGGGCTGTAGGAAATTTCAATGCTCATCAGGTAGCTTATCCTGATATGAATTGGTCACAATTTGCTCATGATTTTGTTGAAAAGCAATTAGGATTGACATACAACCCCTTAACAACACAAATCGAATCACATGACTACATAGCAGAAATTTTCCACAATATCATTCGATTTAATACGATTATCCTTGATTTTAATTGCGACATGTGGCTGTATATTAGTAAGGGATATTTTAGGCAAAAGATGATTGCTGGTGAAGTTGGTTCATCAACCATGCCCCATAAGGTTAATCCAATTGACTTTGAAAATTCAGAAGGGAACATAGGAATTTCCAATGCAATGCTCACCTTCATGGCTCAAAAATTGCCTGTTTCTCGTCTACAACGTGATTTGTCTGACTCAACTGTTCTTAGAAATATGGGGGTAGCTATTGGACATTCTTTTTTGGCTTTGCACTCGACCATTAAAGGGATTGCCAAATTAGCGATTGATGAAGTTCGCTTGCAACAGGATTTGAATAATACATGGCAAGTTCTAGCCGAGCCGATTCAAACTGTCATGCGGAAATATGGTTTGGAAAATCCATACAATCAGTTAAAAGATTTAACACGTGGCAAACTTATTACTCAAGCAGAATTAGCTATGTTCATTAAAAATCTGCCTATTTCAGATGAAGATAAGGCATGTTTATTAGATTTAACTCCTGCTAATTATTTGGGACTAGCTACCATAATTTAGAATCTCGACTTTTTTGAAAAGTTTGATGTATTCAATCGGTATGTATGTTTAACAGATGAGCGATTACAGCATATCAATTCAATTTATCCTGAGATGATGGGACAAATTGACATGATACAGAAAACACTTGAAAATCATGATATTGTGGTACAGTCTCGTTCTAGTCATGATGTAGTGTTATTTTATCACATTGCCGAACAAAAGGGGCAATCAGTACGAAAGTTAATTGAGCAAATTTTACTTGACTATTTACATCATGAAAAGCAACGAATTATGCAACAGGAAATACAGGCTTATGCAACGATGCATGCCAATTTATGGGTTAATTATCCTGATGAGCATGTTGCTATTCATCAAGGAAAAATGATTGATAATGACCATCAGGTATCTTGGAACAATCAACATGGCAAGATAGGTATGTGGTCAACATGTGGATTGATAAACATCATTTTCAAGTTGTCCAAGTGTAGCAAGCCATGAAAATATTGCGATTTTAGGACGAAATGT
This sequence comes from Anaerolineaceae bacterium 4572_78, assembly GCA_002084875.1. Taxonomy (GTDB): domain Bacteria; phylum Chloroflexota; class Anaerolineae; order 4572-78; family 4572-78; genus 4572-78. Next base: position 7,945 of record NBMH01000144.1, read on the forward strand.
GTTAAATCAACTCGTTGTAACTTTGAATGGTTTATACTTGTGAAGGTCATAAAGTAACATTTTGTACCAAGACCTGACAGGTTTCTAAAAACCTGTCAGGTCTAACCAAAGAACCTTGGATGCTCTAGCAATAGGCATGATAATTTTTTATTTTATAAATATTAATTTTTGTAAATATTATTCAAAAAGTAGGTAAAAAATAATGGCAAGAAAACCTTATGCACCCGTTGCATCTTATGAAAAATTAAAATCAGTTGAGCAAAAAATTGAACAAGCTCAAAGTGTTGAAGAGTTACGAAAGATTGTCGTTCAAGATGGTCCCAAAGTCGGCTACAAAGCCTTTTGTTACATTCTCAGTAGAAAAATGACTCCTGAGTCAATGAAAGCAGATGAGGCTTGTGTAGCTGCTTTTTCTTTTGAAAAGGCAGGGAAACTTGATGAGGCATTGGATGTCTATCAAAAAATCACAGCAGTTCACAAAGAACATCCTATTGCTAGTGCCAAGTTAGAAGAGTTATCTGAATAACTATTCTGGAACGTCAAACCTTTGGAGAGAAAAAGCTTGCTTTTTCATGTCAAAGCAAGCTTTGACCCTCCAAGTTATCTTGTCAAAAAATAGCATTGAACAACTCTAACTGCACTCTAAAATGGGGACTCCGCAAAGGAAGTAATGAAGAAAACAAAAGCTAAGCTTGGTACGGGACCTGGTGGTGTTGGTAGCACCGATGGCAATTCTGCTCTAAAGTTATGGCTCAAAGCTGATATGGATGTTACAGCCCCGCACAGCAATGTCATGCGATGGCGTGACCAGTCGGGAAATCGAAACCATGCTAAACAATCCAAGAAATCTGCTCGCCCTGATTATGTTCCCAAAAATACCGATTTTAATAATAAACCAACATTGCGATTTAATGGTGGGTCTCATTTTTTAGTGGTCAAGCATGACCGTTCACTTGAAATGAATCAAGCCATCACAGCTTTTATTGTTATCAAAATCTCAAATTTAGATATTGTACAAGGGCTTTTTGCTAAGGAAAAAGAATGTAGTAAGAAAAGCAGTTATGTGTTAGCTATTCAAGAAACAGATAATCATCTGATATTTGCTCATTATGATAGTTCTCATCATGTCTTTGTTAGTAAAGAAACAGTCTCAACTGAAACTTCGATAATTGCTATGTCTTATGACCGTCAAGCAGAGGTAGGTGTATTTGGAATTAATGGGCAGTTTGCGGGGCAGTTTATTGATAGCATTAATCTTATGCATGGTAAATATCACTTGACCATCGGGGTTAGTGGGCTGTGTGGTGATGGCGGCGATTGGCTACAAGGGGATTTAGCCGAAGTGATTATCTATGCCGATACGTTAAATACTGCTCAACGGATTATCGTCGAAAATTATCTTAGTTCAAAATACGGTATCCAACTTCGGCAAACCAAACAAAGTAAGCAAGTTTATGTCGGTGAAAAGAAAATTTATGGTAGATATGATTGCGATGTAGCAGGGATTGGACGAGAGTCAGATGGCATGAATACCCAAGCCTATTCAGCAGGGCTACTTGTCAGCGATAGGAATTTTCTTAAGGATAATGGCGACTATATTGTGTTTGGACATAACTCTCCAACCAATACAGAAGTAAACGATGATTTACCACCAGATGTCATATCTCGTTGGCAACGAGTCTGGTTTGTGAATATCAGCGATACGAAAAAAAATCGCGGCGATGTTATTTTAACGTTTGATTATTCGGCATGTGATTCGGGGCAGGGCATCAATAGTACTTATGTTTTACTGGAACGAACCAATGAAACCGAACCATTTTCGATTGTTGTCATGACCACTACTGTGGAAGACAATCATGTCATCTTTGTTGTTTCAACGGCTGATATAATCGATGGGCGTTATTACACTTTGGGCAAACTGCCACATAAAGCAATCATGCTAGTCAATAGAGCCGTTGACCAATCAAAGCAAGTTGCTAAAAAAGGTTTTACACTTATATCAATTGGATTTGTGATTGGGCTACCTATCGGTACGGCTTTATTTTTTTTGGGACAGATAGCAATCGGCATGGGTATTTCAATTTTGAGCCTGGCAACTGGAATCGGCTTAGGAATTTGGGGATTAAATCGTCCTAAAGCATTACCTACTACTCAATATAAACGCCTTACGCAATCACATTTTCAACTTACTGGCAACACAAAACGTCTCCTGGCGAAGGGAGATAAATTAACGGGAGCAGATGTGCAACTTGAACTGGAGAAAATAATACATGCCGTCCGTAGCGAATTGACACGAGATATTCTAATCAAAGTAGAAAACATACAAATATCCATCCTCAAAGTTTTGCCTTATATTGCCGATGTAAATAGCAGTGACCATACAATTTATGCCATTCGTCATACTGCATTGCAATACTTGCCTGAAACTTTAGAAAACTATCTCAAACTTCCCAAAGATTTTGCCAATAATCAACCTATCAAAGGAAATAAAACAGCTCGTCAATTGTTATTGGAACAATTAGATTTACTAGACCACAAGATGAAAACAGTGGCACAAGATTTTCATCGTAACGATGCTCATCAATTGTTAGCACATGGGAAATTTTTGGAGGAAAAATTCGGTATGTCTGATATGTGGTCAGATGATGAGTAAAAATCAGACTATATTCTAGAAAATCCTTTGGACAAAACTTGTAATTATTTACTCCCCTTCGTTAGTGGACCCCACCCCCAACCCCTCCCCTACAAGGAGAGGGGAGAATCTACCCCCCTCAATCCCCCCGCTAGCGTTGAACAGCCCTAACTACCCTACCAACCGCAAAGACAAATAAAATATGAACATTTTGCAAAAACGTCATTTTTAATGTATACTTATCAGGCAATTATTCACTCCCCCTGTGGGGGTCTACTAACTAGGGGAAATGAACGGTTATGAACAAGTAGCTATGGAGAAACATAATGACTGATATTCAAGAACTATTAAAACGATATGAATTATTTATTGGCTTTACCGATGACATGTTGTCCAAAATTATCCATCTCTGTCAAGTACGTGTCTATGAACCTGACAGCATCATCATTGAACAACAGTCATCACCAATCAATTTTTATCTAATTAAAGATGGCACGGTTGATGTGATTACTAAGCTAAATGTTGATGGAAGGATACGAGAAATGGTAATCGTTACACTTGGGGCGGGACAAAGTTTTGGCGAAATGGGTTTGGTGGATAGCGGCTTACGCTCTGCAACCGTCAAAGCATCTGCTTTGTCTGAATTGGTTGTTGTTAATTCTCGTGAGTTTTTAGATTTATGTGAAAAAGATACAGACATTGGATATCGGGTCATGAGAAATATTGCCGCCGACTTATCGTTTAAGATACGGTATCAAAATCTCATTTACTAATACATGGTAAAGTGAATAATTACTACAGTTTCTTTAGACCTGACAGGTTTCTAAAAACCTGTCGTAATTATTCACTCCCCTTCTTGTTAGTAGACCCAACCCCCAGCCCCTTCCCCTACGAGGAGAAGTGGAGCAAAAGATTCCCCTCTCCCTGTGGGGAGGGGTTAGGGATGGGGTGAGCGGTTACAATCTGTCAGGTCTGGAGCCAAGATATTACTTTATGACATTTACGAGTTGTGTGTGTTTAATATTATGATGACAATTTATAAATTAAGCATTGTCGTGTCTGACAAACGTGGCGTAGGGGGCATACAAAACTTAGACAAAAAACCAAAGATAGGTGATGTTTTAACACTCAGTAAAGATAAGCAATGTTATAAAATTACTAACATAACTGAGATTATGCCGCCGCGTGGTCATTTTATCTATTTACATGTCATTTGCAAAACCACCAAGAATAGGTCATGATAAAAAATCTACGCTTATGGGGATTTTCTGCAACACTTATTGCCCTGACTGCAGGATTAGGCTTATGGTTTATCTTAAATAGTCTGTACCCTAATGTTTTCACAATCATACTTTTATTTGTGTTTATCTTTATCGCTTGTGCTTCCGTTGCTGTGCCTATTTCTATTTTTTTAAATCAACGTTTTGCTAAAGAAAATTGGCATGTTATTGATTCGTATCGTTTGATTAGGCATGGTGCTGAAAGTGGTTTGTTGGGTACTATTTTGGTATATATTGAATTACGACAGACATTGGATTGGTCAATCACTGCTGTGCTAATCGGTGTATTTGTTTTGATGGAGACCTTTTTTCTGACGGGGATGAGTCATCGTGAATCATGAAGTACTTAGAAAATTGCCATCTATTGATACTTTATTGAGGACGGATTTGCTTACCAAGTTGATTGGTGAGCATGGTAAAACAGTTGTCATAGGAGCTGCCCGTGCTGAATTAGACAAAATTCGACGACAGATTTTGCAAACAGGAGCGATGTCAAATCAAGGTTTAGTGCTCCATGTTGATGACATTTCACAAAATATTGCTAACCAAATCCGAGTTCGATTGCGACCGACATTACAACCCATCATCAATGCCACAGGGGTAATTATCCACACAAATTTGGGGCGGGCATTGCTTAGTCGACGGGCTAAAATCGCCATGCATGAAGCGGCAAGTGCCTATAGCAATTTAGAGTATGATTTGGAAGCGGGACGGCGTGGCTCGCGTTATATCCATGCCGAATCATTATTGTGCCAATTGACAGGAGCCGAATCAGCCGTAGTAGTCAATAACAATGCGGCGGCCCTTGTATTATGTCTATCGACCTTAGCAAAAGGGCATGAAGTGTTGATTAGTCGTAGCCAATTAGTAGAAATTGGCGGCGGTTTTCGCATTCCAGAAATCATGCATCAATCGGGAGCGAAGTTGGTCGAAGTAGGCTCTACCAATCGAACCTATCTCCATGATTACGAAACGCATCTTAATCCCTCGATTTCAACTTTGATATTACGCGTACATCACAGCAATTTTAAGATTATCGGTTTTACCCATGAACCTGGCATAGCTGAATTAGCCGCACTTGGAAAAAAGCATGGCATTATTGTCATGGATGATTTGGGTTCGGGGACATTGTTGGATACAACTCCCTTTGGACTTGCTCATGAGCCAACGATACAAGAGAGCATCCATGCTGGAGTCGATATTGTGACCGCAAGCGGAGATAAATTGCTCGGTGGACCGCAAGCAGGGCTAATCATGGGGCAAAAGGCAATCATTGCTAAATTGAGAAAACACCCTTTGATTCGTGCCTTTCGGGTTGATAAAATCACCCTAGCCGCTTTGCAAGCAACATTGTTAGCCTATCTCGAAAATAAGGCAATTACCGAAGTTCCTGTATGGCAAATGATTGCTTTAGACATAGAGACCATAAATCTGCGGGCTAGATATTGGCAAAAGCAATGTAGCCAAATAGGATTACATGCCGAAGTGGTGGATGCATATTCTACAGTGGGCGGGGGAAGTTTGCCTGGTCAACAACTGCCAACTAAAGCCTTAGCAATTGAAACCAACTCACCTGATACATTTACCAAAAACCTTCGCCTAAATACACCGCCTGTTATTGCGTGCATTGAGAATAATTGTGTTATGTTAGACCCACGTACTGTTTTAGCCGAACAAGATGACGATTTGTTGCGGGCGGTACGAAAAATTGAACACCCCTACTAGCATTAAACAGCCCTAGGAGGAAGGCGAGTCACTTACAAAAAAATAATAGCAAACTTGCCTTATGTTCTAAACCATGCTAGAATGCACAGCTATTAACTTTTTTTTTCTAAAACATCTTTTATAAGGAGAAGGAATGTTTAAGAGAACGTATTTATATTTTACGGCAATCCTAACGGTTGCCCTACTATTTGTGTTCATGGCTGTGCCTGCATTTGGGCAGGACGGCAACGATGGTGCTTTGCACCTTGAAGGAGTTTCGCACCTTGAAGGAGCAGAGCAAATTGATTTCGATGCCCTTGTGGCAAAAGTGTTGGAA
>NBMH01000145.1 GCA_002084875.1 Anaerolineaceae bacterium 4572_78
GCAGTGCATGCCGCCCAAAAATTAAAACGTACATGGCTTGGCATCGACATCACACACCTTGCCACCGCTTTAATCAAGCAACGTTTGTTTGATGCTTTCAAAATCAAAGGGGGCAATCAGTACGACATCATTGGCGAACCCATCAACATGCAAGGTGCAGAACATCTAGCCAAACAAGACCGCTTTCAATTTCAATGGTGGGCATTGGGCTTACTACCTGCCCGTCCCTTTGGTGCGGCGGCGGGTAACAAAAAAGGTAAAAAAGGAAAGGATAAAGGCATTGATGGCATCATGACTTTTAATGATACGGCAAAAGGCAAAGATAAACGCATCATTGTCCAAGTTAAAAGTGGTAAGGTTTCGAGCCGTGATATTCGCGATTTGCATGGCACAGTAGAACGGGAAAAACAAGCGGTCATGGGTGTTTTTATCACCTTGTTACCAGCGACACGTGACATGCTAATTGAGTCGATGGAAGTGGGCTATTATCATTCCAAAGCCTTGCGACAAGATTATCCTAAAATCCAAATTTATACCATTGAAGAACTTTTGGAATGGCAAGAATCCATGAAAGACCGCCATGTAAATATCTATCAACGTACCATCGTAAAAATGCCGTTTGGACAAACCACCTTAAAACAGGCTGAACGTGAGGCAGACTCGTGTAGTGTTCAGCATGGATTGGGAGTTTAAATTATGAACACAACTACGACAATTACGCTTAAGCCCAAGTATGTTGACATGCTTAAGATTTTCTCGGTGATGTCGAAAATATCGTTGAGCAGACAATTCAAGGCTATCTTCGTCAGCAAATCAAAGAACAGATTGAAAAGGCTCGTTATGAAGTTCTAAAATTTGAGGCGAAGTATGGCATGACTTATAATGAATTTCGCAATCGCATCGCCGAAAACGATACGTTTGTGGAAAAATTATGGCAGGCAGATTCTGTTTGGAATTTAGATTTGGATATTTGGGCGTTGTACATTGCGGAGTTATACCAAAAAAAGGTTAGTTTTGTGAATACCATAAGCGGGTTTATGCCATAAACCCCTACATTGACACCGTTCACAAATGTGGGGGTTTGTGGCACAAACCACATGGTTTAAAATTACAATTCTTATCCTTAGCAAGTATAGAATAACCTGCTATAATGTGATATCTAATCGTGCTGTGTTAAACTTTGAAGGAAACTGGCATGATTATAGAATTATCAGTATAAAGAAACACCACATCAGCATGATGATGAAGGAAATATTACTTTAACTAATACATCGATGACATTTGAAATATTTATCGAATGGTTGCATCATAAAGGATTATAAATTATGGCAAATTATGTAGTAACAGGTACAGCAGGATTTATCGGTTCAAGAGTAAGCCACATGCTACTTGAGGAAGGTCATGGCGTTATTGGCATTGATAATCTCAACTCAGCTTATGACATTCGTTTGAAAGAGTGGCGACTAAATCAACTTAAAAATTACCCTAATTTCACATTTGCTCGTCTGGATATTAGTGATTACAAGAGTTTAAGTGCCGCTTTAGAAAACATGGATTCCATTGAGGCAGTAATAAACTTAGCGGCACGGGCGGGGGTGCGGGCATCAGTTGAAGACCCATGGGTTTATGTTGAAACCAATATGACTGGAACCCTGAACATCTTAGAATTATGTCGAAAGCATGACATAAAGAAAGTAGTCTTAGCTTCCACATCGAGTTTATACGGTGAACACAATCCTCGTCCCTATCAAGAGGATGCCATCACAGATAAACCGTTATCCCCTTATGCCGCCTCGAAAAAAGGGGCCGAGGCAATGTGTTATACATATCATTACCTATATGGAATAGATGTTACAGTGGTACGCTATTTTACGGTATATGGGCCGGCTGGTCGCCCTGACATGAGCATATTTCGATTCGTCAAATGGATAAGTGAAGAGCATCCACTTCTTGTCTATGGCGATGGCTACCAAGAACGTGATTTTAGTTACATCGATGATATTGCTAGAGGAACAATCGCCAGCTTAAAACCACTCGGCTATGAAATCATCAACTTAGGTTCTGATTCACCAATTGTTCTGAATGATGTTATTGGCATGATAGAAAAATTGACAGGGAAACAGGCACTAATAGAACGGCAACCGCGTCATTCAGCAGATGTATTTGCTACTTGGGCAAATATAAACAAGGCAAAAAAACTGCTTGATTGGATTCCACAAGTGTCGTTTGAGCAAGGTGTTCGCAATGCGATAGTCTGGTATCAAAAAAATTATGATTGGCTGAAAGATATAAAAACTTAAGGAGATAGGTGATGCTAAGTTTTCGTGAATGTACCTTAATCAAGTTGGATAAAACATTTGGTTTAACCCAAATTGATGAAAGTCCTATATTGCAAGATTGGCTAGATGGGAAAATTGAAATTTCGGATTTTGAACGGCAAAGTTTAATGATGTATCAAAAAACATTAATCCGTTATGTGGACAATTGGAACGAAGCAGAGTTGACACAAAATTTTATTGCCCCTGTGTTTACTTTAGTCAATTTTTCAAGTAAAATATTCAGCCTATTTGCTCAAAGAAAATTTGGTGGAGTTGTAGATGGTATTGAAATGGGGGGCAAACCCGATGGCATAATTGCCAAAGGATTTCGGGAACCTGAAAAAACATATTTCTGTTTTCAGGAATATAAAAAAGAAAAAGACCCTGAAGGCGATCCAGCAGGGCAGGTTTTGGCGGCTATGCTTGTTGCCCAAGAATTTAATGAACATAAACATCCTATTTATGGATGCTATGTTAAGGGACGAGATTGGTTTTTTATAGTATTGGAAAGGAAAAAATACTGTATTAGTTTAGGTCATCTTGCTACTCGTAATGACATTTTTGACATCTTCCGCATCTTGAAAGTATTGAAGCAAATAGTTATTCACTTGGTGAAATTGGAAATGTAGTTCCGTTCTACAGTATCATTAAGAAGATAGCTCCTCAAATCGACCTATTTTCTTGTTTTTACGAACATTATTCCATCTAAATGTTTTGCCATTCATGGTCACGTAAATACCGTAGGGCAGTAACTGAACTGCTGTGATGGCACTTGCCAAATTGAATAATGCATCTGAACCGCCAAAAGCATAAGGAACCATGGCTCCCACCAACACAACTATTTTGTCTTTTACGCGTTGAGCCAATATTTTGCCTGTCTCAACCATTGTGTCAGTGCCATGCGTTATGATGATTTCCTCTTCAGATGAATCGATACATCGTTTGGTAATTTCCATTCTGTCTACATCAACCATTTCAAGGCTATCTTTGAGCATGACAATTTCCAGTGTGATTGGCACATCACATCGAGCTTGTTGAAGTAGCTGTGGAATAGATGATTTGGTAAATTCAAGTTTGCCACTCAATTTGTCGTACTCTTTATCAATTGTACCACCTGTAATTAAAATTCGTATTGTCATATAATGTCCTTTGTGAATTAATGAGTTAAGTAATCAAGCAAAAGAATTTATGAAAGCCCTGTGTCAGACAAGGTTTTACGAGATGATGGCAAGACAGGAAAGGTTTTCAAAAACCTTTCTTGTCTTGACTGAAAAAGCGAGCTTTTTCGCTCCATCGCTCCCTATGATACCAAAATGATGATAATTAGGCAAGAGTGCCACTCAATACTAATTGCCTTGCTTTTATTATGGATATAGATGATTTTGTAGTATAATAGAGTTAGCTTGATTCTTTTCGTAAGAAAGCAAAAGGAGAATTTAGACATGAATAAAAACAGTAACAATAAAATACATTATATCCCTTACATGTGCGACCATTCTTATGTATTGGAAGCCGCTTCCGCACATTGCGGCATGATTATCAAAACGCTACCACCACCTGATGAAGAAACAATTGACTTTGATTTACCTGGTGTTACGGGCAGGGAATGTTTGCCATGTTTCGTCACTACCAATGACATTCTTCGACAAGCCAAACAACCTGATTTTGAACCTGCCAATTCAGTTTTTTTGATGCCTAGGGCAAATGGACCTTGTCGTTTTGGTCAATACGTTTCTCTCCAGCGAGATATTCTTGATGACCATGGTTTGCAAGATATGGAAATTGCTGTCTCATGTGCGGGGAATTCTTATCAAGGCTTTGGTGATGACCCGACAAAGTTGCGAAAATTAATTTGGGATGGTGGGCTTGCTGTTGACATGTTGCAAAAATTACTTCATGAATATCGTCCCTATGAAATACACAAAGGACAAGCTGATAAAATTTACCATGTGGGCTTGGATAAAATTGTGCAATCTACCAGAGAAGGAGGCGGAAAGCAATTATACCATGCTGTAAAATGGATAGTTAAAGAATTTGAAAATCTGCTTGTCGACCGTAGCGAACCACGTCCTATTATTGGTGTTATCGGCGAAATTTATCTTCGTTTGAACCATCATGCCAACCAGTCTATTGTTCGACAGGTCGAGGATGCTGGTGGTGAAGTGCGGTTAGCTAGTTTGATGGAGTGGTTTTATTATACCACTTGGGATTACAAAGAATTGACTAAAGTCAGGGGTGAATATTTTGAGTTCTTTGTAACTAAACTTACTGACATGTACCAACATTACCGCGAGCATGTAGTGGTCAAACCTGCGGCTCATCTACTGAAACAACCTTATGAAACACCAATTGCTGATTTAGTAAAGAATGTTCGTTCTTATTATGACTCGGCTTTAGGTACTGAAGCACTTTTGAGTATCGGCAAATCTGTTGACCTTGCCACACATGGAGCAAGTGGTATTCTGAATGTCATGCCTTTTTCGTGTATGGCAGGCATTATTGCTGCTGGTGTTGGACAACGTTTACGGCGTGATTACAAAGACATTCCATGGCTAGATGTTATTTTTGAATCGAAAGGTAATACAAATATAACCACTCGCTTAGAAGCATTTTTATACCAAGCAACACAGTATCATCGCCGTATTGTGCTTGAATGAAAAAGTTTGTAACAGTTAGCAAATTACCCGTAGTGAGGATAAAACACAATCCTCCCTAACTATCTTTTGTATTACCCCAGCCATATCTTTCAACAAAAACCTCATCAGAACGGACTTTGATATGGTCAGGAGCATGAGGTTTTAAAAGGCGTTCTTTGGTATATATCGCATCCCAGCGGTCATATTCAGACAGAGCGAAATCATGTTCTAAGGTAATTGCATTAGTTGGGCATGCTTCCTCGCAATAGCCACAAAAAATGCAACGGAGCATGTTTATTTCATATCGTACTGCGTACCGTTCGCCAAGTGAAACAGGGTTTTCCTCGTCATTTTCTCCCGCCTCAACAAAAATACAACCGGTAGGACAGGCTGCTGCACATAACGAACAGCCGATACATTTTTCTAATCCATTCTCATATCGGTTCAATACATGGCGACCGCGAAAACGAGGATACACCTCAACAGGTTCATCAGGAAATTGATTGGTCACGGGCTTTCTTAAAAAGTATTTTAAGGTAATTCCCATTGCCCGTCCTATTTCAACGGTGCCATCAACAAATTCTTTTACAAGTGTCATTTTTATTCTCCTATGTAATAAATCATGTAGCACGGAGGCTACCTTAGTTATAATAATCTTTCTTAATTATTAAGGCAAATTTCAAGAGATGTATTTCATTTTGGAGCGAAAAAGCTTGCTTGTTCATGTCAAGGCAAGCCTTGACCCTCCAGTACAAAAATTCGATTTTCCCCAAAAATTGAATTTCTAATATCACGTGAGATAAGCGATATCTGAATCACTCACTCAAAATCGAAATGTCCCCTCATAATTTGCCTATTTACCTAGTTTTGTCTTAGAATTAATTACACATAATTTTTATTTGCGTTTTAGGAGTCTTATGAGAAAAAATATCCAAAGGAAGCTAACGGTTTTGCTCATCGGATTGGCGAGTGCTGGTGATTTGGAGCAAAATATAATTGTGATTCGGACTGATGAAATCGGTACCTTACAGATGGCATTTCAACTCATGCAGGAAAGTTTGCGTGAACGGATAGATGAACAACAGAAAGCAAGCGAAACGTTAATAAAAACTGTTGACCGCTATTCCGAATTTATTAATGATGTGGCTTCAGGAAATTTGTCGAATCGTGTAAATCTTGATGACATAGAAGGGGAACTGGCTACACTAGGCTACAGTTTAAATGACATGGTAGAAAATTTGGATGAGATAACCACACAAATTATGACTGTAACCAATAATATCAGTGGGTCAACTACCGAAATTTTGTCTGCCACCACCCAGCAAGCTTCCAGTGCCTCTGAACAGTCATCGTCAATTGCTCAAATTACAACGACTATTGACCAAGTAAAAACAATAGTAGGGCAATCGTATGAGAAAGCTCAAGCAGTTGCTAATCAGGCTCAACATACCCGTACCATTTTTATACGTGGTCAGCAAGCAATCGCCGATGTGAAAGAAAGCATGGAGCGTACTAAAGATAAGGTCAGCTACATTGCTGATAGCATTCTCATTCTTAGTAAACAAACACAACAAATCGGCGATATTACTGCTACCGTCAGCGAAATTGCCTCACAAAGTAATTTGTTGGCTCTTAATGCTTCTGTTGAAGCTGTTCGTGCAGGCGAACAAGGAAAAGGATTTGCGGTTGTTGCCGCTGAAGTACGTAGTTTGGCATTGCAATCTAAGCAAGCCACCTCACAAATCAAAACGATTTTGGAGGAGATTCAACGGGCAACCAATGCGTCTGTAGTAGCCACTGAACAAGGAATTAAAGAAGTGGAAACGGGTTCAGCCTTGATGCACCAAGCAGGAGAAACAATTGACCTTTTAGACAGAAGTATTGTTGAAAGTGCAGGGGCGGCAGAACAAATTGTTGCGAGTGCCCACCAACAACAAGTTGGAATAGAACAAATTGTCATTGGCATGCAAAACATTAATCATTCTATGGCACAAAATGTTGAGGCAACACGTCGAACTGAAGAGACGACTCGCAAGTTGTTAGATGTTTCAGAATCACTTGAGAGTACAGTAGATAGGTATCATTTGCAAGAATAGAAGTTGGAGCGAAAAAGCTTGCTTTTTCATGTAAAAGCAAGCTTTGACACTCCTGACGACTTGCTAAGATTAGCGTGCATTATAAATGATGCCTCCCCGTTCAGCATACTGTTTTAAGACCGCCACTGCTTCATCACGACACACATCTCTTAAAACCGTAATGCCCCGAACTTCCAATGATTCTTGCCAATCAGGCAACTTTGGACCTTCATCAAAACCAATTTGACGGGCATCTTTATCACAGGCACCACAGACTAATTGTCGCACCCCTGACCATGGCACTGCCCCAAAACACATAGCACATGGCTCTGTGCTGGCAACTAATTCATAAGGAGGCAACCCTTCTTTTCCTAGATTGAAGGTATTAACCCGTTGCTGGGCAAAAATGATGGCAACTATTTCGGCATGAAATACAGAACTATTAACACTTGTAACCAAATTTACACCTGGAGCAAGTAGTTGTTTCGTCTCCATGTCAAAGATAGCCGCACCGAATGGGCCTCCGGTACCATGTTCGATATTTTGTTGAGCTAATCCAATCACCAACCGCATCCGTTCTTCAACAGTGGGATACACAGTTGCTTGGAAGGATAAAAATGTTTCCATCCAGTTAGGTAATTGTAATACAAAATCATTGTAATGCATGTAACCTCTTTTATATTCAATTGGTAAAATAATTTTTGGTAGAGACGCTATGTTTTCTGTACAGCCTAAGCGTTTCTTGGGCAGTTCGTTCCCATGAAAATTTAGTCGATTGATGCAATCCCCTTCTACGATAATCAGTCTGAACTTCTTTATTTTCTAGTATGTATTGCAAAGTATTGACAATCCAATCCATTATGTTCAACGTATTTCCTGGCTTGTGGATAACGCTTGTCCCATGCCCCGCCAATAACTAGCTGATAAAGTTGAGGTTGAATTGCTTCCCAAGCCTGAATCAAACCTAGCAAGTTTTTATGCGGTTTGTTTGAGCCAACATATAAAATGTATGCTTCAGGCAACATCAAACGTTCTTTTACAGTAGCGATTTCTTGCTGAGAACGAGGATAAAAAATAGAATCAGCTGCTAAAGGGATAACAGTAATATGTTTAGCAGAAAGACGATACCATTTTACAAAATCCTGCTTGGTATTTTTAGATATGGCAATACAATG
>NBMH01000146.1 GCA_002084875.1 Anaerolineaceae bacterium 4572_78
AGAAGGGGAGTAAGAGATTCCCCTCTCCCTATGGGGGAGGGGCTAGGGGTGGGCAACCTCTCCCTATGGAGGATGGGCTAGTGGATAAACGGTTACTGAACGGTTACCTACTTATGCTGATGGTTCTATCATCACATGTGTAATAACTTGTTATTGCAAAAAATTAAAACTTCACTAATCAATGGCTTATGTTCTACAGATTTGCACTGTATGGTTTTCTGAAAAATTTACGCTTTTTTGACCCGTTTATTTTGTTGATTTTCATGGAAACGGGTTTATCTTTTTTTCAAATTGGGCTTCTTTACACCATTCGGGATGTGACCACCAATATTTTTGAGATTCCAAGTGGTGTTTATGCTGATGCTTTTGGTCGCAAAAAATCAATGATAGTTTCCTTTGTTGCCTATATTTTTTCATTCATCATCTTTTATTTTTCCACGCATTTTTCTACACATGCCATAGCAATGATTTTTTTTGCTTTAGGGGAAGCCTTTCGGTCAGGCACCCATAAAGCATTAATTTTAGCATACTTAAACCTCAACCAAATGCAACATCTAAAAGTGGAATATTATGGGAAAACCCGTGCCGCCTCACAACTTGGGTCTGCGGTGAACGCCATAATTGCCACTGGGTTAGTTCTTTACAGTGGTAGTTACCGCTACATATTTGTTGCTTCAATTATTCCTTATGTATTCAACCTGATAAATTTAGCTACCTATCCCAATGAACTTGATGAGCAACGCATGTTTATGAAGAAAGGGGAGATTTTAAGCCAAATTAAAACGACTTTAAAAACATTCTTTGTTATATTCAAAGACCGATATGCAGTGCAGGCAATTTTAAACAGTGCTGGTTTTACCGCTTTCTTCAAATCAAGCAAGGATTATTTACAACCTATTTTACAGGTGTTTGCCATGTCATTACCGTTTTTTATCGGATTGCATGAAATCAAACGTTCTGCTGTGGTGATTGGTGTTGTTTATTTTTTCATCTATCTTTTGAGTAGTTATGCTTCACGCAGTGCAGAACGATTTCGTAGGTGGTTTGGTGATATTGTGAAGGCTATCAATGTAACATTTTTGATTGGGGCATGTTGTTTGATAATAGCTGGTGTATCCTTTTGGCAAAATATCACTATTGTATCTGTCTGTGTATTTTTATGTTTATATCTTTTGTACAATCTCAGAAAGCCGATGAATGTAGCCTTTATCAGTAATCAAATTTCCGATAAAGTAATGGCTTCAGGACTTTCCGCCGAATCTCAATTTACGACCATCCTTATGGCAATTTTTTCGCCAATACTAGGTATGCTCGCCGATAACTTTGACGTGGGTACGGCATTGTTTATTTTTGGTGGTGGGATGTTATTATTCTCATTGCTAGCAAAAGTTGAAAATAGGCAACTACCTACTTAATGAGGTAATGATTCTATGATGAAAGAAATTGTTTCTGACACAAACCTAGTTGCATATTGTGGACTTTACTGTGGAGCATGTAGTTCTTATACTCGTGAAGGTCATAAAGTAACATTTTGTACCAAGACCTGACAGGTTTAAGATTACACAATATTTTTTAGGAGTATTAAATATGTTAAAAAAATATCAGACCAATGTTATGTTTTTAGTTTACCACAAATTTCACAAGAACATGATGCCAAATCTCATGAAATGGCAGATATGATTTTATACAAAGGTGCTGTTTACCAAGTTGATGAAGCCCAATCATGGGCAGAAGCCATCGCCATTAAAGATGGACTCATTATTTTTGTTGGCTCAAACCAGGCTGTCATGGCTTATAACAGCGAGCAAACAGTTGTGATAGAATTGGGAGGTAAAATGGTCTTACCTGGTCTTCATGATAGCCACATGCACCCCCTTGAAGCAGGTTCAGAAGTGGGAGGCACCTGTTTGCTGACACCTGACACCCCACCCGAAGAGTTTCATGATACCTTTATCGAATGTGCCCCCAATCAAATTGGTACGAATTGGGTGCTTGGCGGTGGATATTCGATTTACACGCTATTTGAGAGCCAAGAGTTACCTGTTGATATTCTTGATGCGGCAATCCCTAATAAACCAGCCGCTATGCTGGAGGAAACATCTCATTCACTGTGGGTCAATTCATTGGCATTAGAATTAGCGGGCATTGATAAAAACACTCCTGACCCTCCTGGTGGGATTATTGACCATGACCCTGATACGGGCGAATTGACAGGTATCCTTTTTGAAAATGCGGGCAACATGGTGTTGGATATTGCCTTTGCTCGAACAGATGAAATGGACTTTTATAATTATGATGGCTTGCTGTATAGCTTGGAACTACTTGCCAAAAATGGAATTACCTCGATTGCCGATGCTAGAGTCTATTGGGAACGGGGACATATTGTAGCATGGGATCGTGCTGAAGAAGAGGGTACATTGACTGTGCGAGCGACGCTTGATTTGTGGGCATATCCGCATTATGATGATGATACACAAATTCAACAACTTATCGCCATGTATCGCCGTGACCCTGATTCACTGTTGAAAATAACCCAAGTGAAAATGTACAGTGATGGCTTGATTGAAAATGGCACGGCGGCTTTGCTTGAACCGTACAATGATGGTTATGGCATCGTAGGCGATACGGGGATGAATTATTTTGAACAAGACCGCATTGCCCGTTATGTAACAGAACTGGAATTGGAAGGGTTTGACTTTCATATTCACACCATCGGTGATAGAGCTGTGCATGAATCGCTCAACGCCATTGAAATTGCCAAAAATACGAATGGCGACCGTGACCGTCGTCATCGGTTGACCCATCTGGAATTAATCGACTCGGCTGACCGACCACGCTTTGCCGAATTGGGAGTCATCGCTGATTTTCAGCTAGGCGAATTTACAGCACCATCCCATGTCCAAGACTATGTGCCGATACTTGGAGACAGGGCTTATGACATGGTGCCGATACGTGCTATTCATGAGACAGGAGCAATTGTTACTATAAGCAGTGATTGGGATGTTAATGCTTTACCGCCATTTGAAAACATCCAGCGTTCACTTCAGCGTGACGATAAAAGCCTGCCCGATTTAGCTACGGCGATTCGTGCCTATACCATCAATGCCGCGTATCTCATGCGTCAAGAAAATGAGACAGGTTCGATTGAAGTGGGCAAATTTGCCGATATAATTGTCATTGACCAAAATATATTTGATGTTCCCACTGAACAAATCAGCCAGACGAAAGTATTATTGACCATGCTTGATGGGGATATTGTTTATCAAGCGGAGGAGGGTATAAGCGGCAATAATGTTGCCCCTTTTTTTCACAGTACGCCGATAACCACAGCAAAGGTTGGTGAAGTGTATACGTATGCAGTTGGGGCTTATGACATGAACATGCATGACGTTTTGACCATAACTGCCATCACAAAATCTGATTGGCTGACCCTTGCGGCGAATGGTGACACAGCTTTATTTACGGATACCATCGGCTACAGTTGTACATTAGTTGGTATACCAACACTAACAGATGTTGGCACACATCCTGTCAAATTGCAGGTCATGGATACAGATGGTTTGACAGATACTCAGGCCTTTGAAATTGTTATTTCAACGGAGACAGCAACAGCGACTTTAACACCGACACCGACGGCGACTTTAGAAGCAACGGCAACTTTAGAAGCAACAGCAACTTTAACACCGACGGCAACGACAATTTTAGAAGCAACAGCAACCCCAGAACCATTTTGGATATATTTACCTGTGATTATCAAGTGAGGGCGAAGTTGCCCCAGCCCCTTCCCCAGAGGGAGAAGGGGAGAAAAAGTTCCCCCTCCCCCAGAGGAGAAGGTAACGGTGGGGAACGGTTACATTCGGGTGGATGGTGATGCCCAATACGTTCTGCTATCTTTCGGTGGACTATAGAAAGATTGAGCTGGTACTCCGTGATATGCACCATCTTGAAGATAGTAATACATATCATTTTGAGGATAGTAGTAAATGTTGTTGTAATGGTCATGGTATGTTCCAGTGGAAGGATCATATTGCCAGTTTGATGTCGGAACATTGTTATCATGAGAATTCGCATCGTTGGTATTTGTGTTGTATGAGTTGGTTCGATAATTGTTACTCTTAGATGCATATACGTCTGTATGACCTTGATACATTAACTGTCCATCACTAGCTATGACAAATTCCATACGCCCTAAAGATTCAGGATTGGGCGGGTCAAAAACGCCAAGTACTGTATCATACCATTCAGTTTGACCCACGACAGATTGCGTTGCACTAGCACTGTTTGTTTGCACAACAGAAGTTTCAGGTGTATCGTTTCGAGTTGCTTGTTTCTGTTCTGCTGTTTGCTTTGCCATTTCTTGGTCATAGATGTCACCCAACTGTGGGTTCATCATCTCAAAGGTAAAGAGCCAATAGTCAATGGGAATCTCGTTGTCATTACGGAGACGAACATAAAAATCTTGATTGTTTACAATAATCCCCTTCCATATCTGCTCACCCGTGTGATGGTCGCCATCAAAGGAGCGAACCATGCCTGAACCGAAACTTTCAAAAGTGAACGGATATCCCCGTGACCAGATTCGTGGTACTTCAGGGTCAAACAAATCCATGTGTACCTTGTACACTCGATTTCCATCATCGGGAGTGAAGAAAAGCGATAGTGTTAATGGATGGAAAACAGTCCCCTCAAATGTGGTGATTCTAATTTTGAACCAGCGGTCGCTATGCGGTTCCATGTGACCAATGTTCACGCCATGCACAAGTGGAATCGTATGGTTAGGATCCATGCCGGGTGGTACATAAACAGGGGCATCGCTACTATTAGTCTTCTCACCTAATTCGGCATTGATGATGTCATCTGTGAAAAGCCAGTAGTCAATACCAACATGAACACCATTTTGGATGCGGATGTAATAGGTAACATTGTTCATTAGCCACCCTTTCCACAATTTTTCACCTGTGTTATAATCGCCATCACGAGAAACAATCGAACCCGCCCCAAATTGGCGGAATTTTTGTGTGTTTGAATCAAATTCAAACAAATCTATGTGAACTCGATGGATGCGATGTCCATCATCAGGGGTGAATAAAAAGGTGAGTGTTAATGGCATAAAAGCATTTTCCATTGGGTCAAACGGTGTATAGGTCAACCATAGTTCTTCCCCTGGTGCCACACTACCTTTGTTAAGTCCCATCATCAATGGGAGAGCATGTCGAGGAGTTTTCCCAGACTTTTTAGTGTTATAAGAGGCGAGTGAAACCACCTCATTAGCATGCACTTCGGTCTGCTCACTACTTGCATACATTCCCTGCCAAGCTTGTGAGGAATCAGCATTGGTAGCTACTACCATGCTGAACATCTGAACAATTATCAGCAACATGCCGATAAATTTTACACGAGACATTAGCTTTTTCACAATTTTTCTCCTTATAATCGTATTAGCTATCATTAGTAAATATAGAAAAATAACATGGATTTAATAACGGTTGCTCTTAGTCTAAAACCTCCTTTCTCTAAAACTTCTTACAGCATTATTTTATCAATTTATCGAAGTAATTGCAATAGGATATTCATCTTACAGATATTTAACATGGTTAAAAAACTATGTACCTTTAGTACCTGGTTTTTCCCGTTATTTCTTGTTGAGTTGCTTTGTTTTTTGGAATGAACTGGAAAATTGGACTATAACCATAATCTGATTATAATCATGAGATAAATAATACCTGATTTTAGGCAAGGGTTTTTAATTTGTGCTTTACACTCTTGCCACAAAGGACAAACACATGAAACATATTGTCAGTATTAGTTTGGGCAGTTCCACTCGTAATAAAAAAGTAACTGTAGAACTAGGTGACGAAACAATCACCGTTGAACGGATTGGCACTGATGGAAATACAGATAAAGCAAATGCACTTTTTCGTGATATGGATGGCAAAGTTGATGTTTTAGGTATGGGAGGCATTGAACTTCATATTGAGATAGAGAGTGGCATTTACGCTCTTCGGGCAGCAAGAAATTTGGCGGAGGGTATAAAAGAAACTCCCATTGTTGATGGACTTGGGGTAAAGCATACTTTAGAAAGACAGGTCATGCAAATCATTGAACCACAGCTTGAGGTTCCCATCAAACCAAAAAAAGGACTGATGCCTTTAGCCATTGACCGTTATGGTATGGCGAAATCACTTGATGAAGCCGGTTATGATATGATTTATGGTGACTTACTTTTTGGGTTAGGTATTCCGATTTCGGTACATGGTTTGGCAAACCTTAGCCGTGCAGGACGGTTACTTTTGCCATTTGTATGCCAATTACCGATTCGCTTTGTGTATCCTGTCGGTGAACAACAAGATATGATTACTCCCAAATACCATTCTTGGTTCAATTATGGACCTGTCATAGCTGGTGATTTTCATTACATACGCCGTTATTTGCCAAAAACATTAGAAGGTCGTATGATTATCACCAATACCACTACTTCAGTAGATGTTGAATTGCTAAAAAAGCGTGGCTTGCGTTATTTGGTAACAACAACTCCTGTTTTCGAAGGGCGTTCTTTTGGCACAAATGTTATAGAAGCAATGTTGACTGCTTTGGCAGAGAAAGGACGTACATTAACAAAACAAGAAATAGCTACCATGCTGAACGATTTGGATATTAAGCCGATGTTACGGCGATTGAATTATTAATCATGTAGAACAGGCTTCTAGCCTGTTCATTGGTCAGGCAAGATACCTGGTCTACATGTGAATGGAGAAATATAAACAATGAGTGAAAACGTAGAAACTATTGGCACACAAGAACCATTTATTACCGATATGGATAGATACTTGTTTGCACAAGGCACAAATGAGCGTGCCTATGAAAAATTAGGAGCCCATGTCATCGAAAAAGATGGTGTAAAAGGGGTTCATTTTGCGGTGTGGGCACCTGCTGCTCACTATGTGGCTGTTATCGGTGATTTTAACGATTGGGATAAAACTGTAAATCCAATGGAAGCAATTGATAATGGAATCTGGATATGCTTTATTCCAGAAATTGACTACGGGGCAACTTACAAATACCACATTGACACACCAACGGAATATAGTGTTGACAAATCAGACCCTTATGGGTTTGCCACCCAATTTCGTCCTGAAACCGCTTCCATCGTGACTGACATCGACAGTTACAAATGGCAAGATAGTAACTGGATGGAAAATCGAAAAGATAGACAAGGTCTTGATAAACCTATATCTATCTATGAGGTGCATCTTGGTTCATGGAAACGAAATGAAAAAGATGAATATATGACATACAGAGAATTAGCAGATGATTTAGTGTCTTATGTCCAAGAGGTTTTTTGGCTGGATAAATACCACATTGACGGTTTACGCGTTGATGCCGTTGCCTCCATGCTTTATTTGGATTATTCTCGTGAAGCTGGTGAATGGGTGCCTAATTCTTACGGTGGACGTGAAAATTTAGAGGCAATACATGTCCTGCGAAAATTTAACGAAATTGTACATGGCATTTATCCCGATATAATGACCTTTGCCGAAGAATCAACCGCATGGCCTATGGTCTCTCGACCTGTTTATGTGGGGGGCTTGGGCTTTGATTTTAAGTGGAACATGGGCTGGATGCATGATACAATTTCTTACATGAAAACAGACTCTCTTTTCCGCCGTTATCATCACAACAGCATTACTTTTTCAATTTGGTATGCCTTCAACGAGAATTTTATTTTGCCCTTTTCTCATGATGAGGTCGTTCACATGAAGGGTTCAATGATAGAAAAGATGTCAGGTGTAGACTGGTGGCAAAAGTTTGCCAATTTGCGGCTATGTTATGCCTACATGTATGGGCATCCTGGCAAAAAATTGCTTTTCATGGGACATGAATTTGCTCAATGGGCTGAATGGAATTTCGACCTGCATTTAGACTGGAATCTGTTAGCGTTCCCTACGCATCAAGGCGTTTCTGATTTGGTGAGAGACTTAAACCATCTTTATAAAAATGAGCCTAGTTTGCATGAAGATGATTTTTCTCCCAACGGCTTTGAATGGATAGACTGTAACGATAGCGATAATAGTGTTTTAGCGTTCATTCGTTTTGATAAGGAAAGAAATTCACAAATTGTTTTCGTCTGTAATTTCACCCCTGTTATCAGCGAAGGATATCAATTAGGTGTAGATGAGCCAGGCTTTTATTATGAACTTATCAATAGTGATGATACAAAATATGGTGGTAGTGGTATCAACAATGGTGATGGTATTGAAACACAACAAGTTGAACACCATGGGCGTGAACATTCTCTATACATCACTATTCCACCGTTAGCTACCATTGCCTTCAAACGGCAGGCTTAGTATCGAAAATAAAATAACTTGCAAAACAATTCCCGTTTTGGTTCTTGTCTTGACTGTCAAAGCAAACTTTGATGCTCCAATAATTGCTATATCTGGAATTGCTGTTATGCTAATAGCGTTTAAATTTATTCTATAATGAGGTAATATATCATGGAATACAGAATAGAAACTGATACGATGGGCGAAGTACAAGTCCCAGTAAATAAATATTATGGGGCCCAAACTGCCCGTTCTTTAATGAATTTTAAAATTGGTGGGGAGCGTTTTCCTCGCGAATTGATTCGAGCATTAGGCATATTAAAAAAAGCGGCTGCTTTAACAAATGAGGCTTTGGGATTGCTCTCCCCTGAAAAAACAAAACTAATTGTGCAGGCAGCCGATGAAGTAATTGAAGGCAAATTGGACGACCATTTTCCGTTAGTCGTATGGCAAACAGGAAGTGGTACCCAAACAAACATGAACGCCAACGAAGTAATTGCTAATCGAGCCATTGAAATAGCTGGCGGCAAGTTAGGCACTAAAAAACCGATTCATCCCAATGATGATGTGAACAAAGGGCAGTCAAGTAATGACACATTTCCTACAGCCATGCATATCGCCGCAGTTGAGGAAATTAATCGCCGTTTAATTCCTAGAGTGATTCAGCTACGAGATACCTTTGCTAAAAAATCAACTGATTTCTCTGATGTTATCAAAATAGGTCGTACCCATCTCATGGATGCAACCCCATTGACATTAGGGCAGGAATTTTCAGGTTATACCAGTCAATTGAGTCATGGAATTAAGCGAATTAGACGCGGCTTAGATTCATTGCATGAGTTGGCACTAGGTGGAACGGCTGTTGGTACAGGACTTAATGCCCATCCTGATTTTGCCGTTAAATCCGCTGGAAAAATCACCGAAATCACAGGGCTTTCCTTCCGCACAGCAGAAAATAAATTCGAGGCATTGGCAGGGCATGATGCTATTGTAGAGATGAGTGGTGTTCTTAAAACATTAGCCGCTTCCTTGATGAAAATCGCCAATGATATTCGTTGGTTAGCTTCGGGACCACGTTGCGGTATTGGTGAGATAAGCATACCTGCTAATGAACCTGGCAGTTCGATTATGCCTGGCAAGGTCAACCCTACCCAATCAGAAGCCATGACAATGGTCGCCGCTCAAGTCATGGGTAATGATGTGGCAATTAATTTTGGTGGTGCTAGTGGAAATTTTGAGTTGAATGTTTTTAAGCCCGTTATGATTTATAACCTGTTACAATCCATTCGACTTTTAGCTGATGCCTGTGAGTCATTTAATGATAATTGTGTGGTTGGCATTGAGCCAAATCAAGCAAAAATCACTGAAAACCTAAACAATTCACTCATGCTTGTCACAGCATTAAACCCACACATTGGTTATGACAAAGCCGCTAAGATTGCCAAGAAAGCACATGCTGAGGGGACAACTTTGAAAGTAGCTGGGGTAGCACTTGGTTTTCTTACTGAATCAGAGTTTGATAAGTTTGTTCGTCCTGAAAAAATGATTGGGACCACAAGCCAAGACAAATAGGAATTTAACTAAATTGAGCACTAGCGTGGATGGTCAAAGCAACCTGGAGCGTCAAAGCTTGCTTTTTCTCTCCAATTACATCCCCACCACCACGATTGTCAAATCGTCATGCAACTCGACATTGCCAATATAAGCCATGACCACATTTTTAACATGCTCTAGCATGAGACCGCAAGGGTTTTCAGAACCTCTGCGGTCTGGTGAAAACAACTCCACAACATGTTCCAGCCGTTCAAAGCCAAACATTTCATTATGCTCGTTCATGGCTTCAACGACACCATCACTGGTAAGAATAATCATGTCGCCTTGTTGCAATTCGATTGTCGCTTCCATGTAACCCGTTTCGCTCCCCAAGCCAATTCCCAATGGCATGCCACCAATCTGTACCCATTCCACCGAACCATTCAGTCGTTTGATAAGCGGCATAACACAACCTGCATTGACCATTTTTGCAATCCCACCCTTTGCCCCTCCTCTATGTAGGGGGAAGGTTGATGCAGAATCAGGTATAATAATCTCCACATAGACCATTGCACAATTTTGATTTAGTGGCTTAAAATAAGGCATAATCACCGTATCCAACGTTTCGAGCAATTGTTTTGGGGATATATCTGATGATAGATAATTATCCAATTGAGCCAAACACATCGCCATGAGAAGTGCCGCCGATACACCTTTCCCTGATATATCGCCTAAAGCAATGCCATATTTCGTTAAAGTTGTCGAGCCATTATCTATTTGAAAAGCACGATAATCATAAAAATCACCGCCAATTTCCCGAGCTGCTTTCATATAACAAGTAATATCTATATCAGACCAATTTGTATGATCAGAAGGAAGTAAACTGTGTTGAACTTCTTGTGCTAGAGCAAGTTCCTTTTGCATTTTTTCATTGGCGGCTTGGATTTGCTGAAATAAACGAGCATTGTGAATTGCAACCGCTGCTTGGTTAGCATAAGCTTGTAAGATATGAGCATCTGTATCATTATATACACCAACCTGCACATTTTCAACACTTAGAACACCGATGACTTCCTCATCAACTAAAAATGGGGAACCAACCCAACTATGAATGCGTCGTCCATTTGACAATAATTCCCAATCCAATTCTGTATATATATTTGCAATGACTAACGACTGTTTTTTCTTAAAAACTTGGGCAACAGTGGGATTATTTCCTAACACATCAATACGACTACCAATATGGTTTGCGTCTACTCCAATCCCTGTTGAAAGTACCAGTGAGTTTCCCTTTTTCAAGAAAACGCCAACACTATCATATTGCATGATACGTCCAAGTTGTTCCAGCATTTTCTCTAAAACCGTATTTTGCTCAAGGCTTCTGTTGAGATACATAGCAACTTCTTGTAAACTTTCAGCTTGCATGCGAGCGTGGTGAAGTGCTTGATTTTTTTCGTTAAGTTGACGTTGCATGTGCTGTAACGTTAAATGTATTTCAATTCGAGCCAATACTTCTTCATATTCATAAGGCTTGGTGATATAATCTACTGCTCCCGTCTTAAAACCCTTCACTTTATCCACAGTTTCTGATAAGGCACTCATGAAAATCACAGGTATATCTTTTGTGGTAGGATGTGTTTTTAAGCGGCGGCATGTCTCATATCCATCCATGTCGGGCATCATTATATCTAAAAGGACAATATCACATGGTTGCCTCTGCATAAGTTTAATGGCTCGTTTTCCACTTTTTACGGGTATTACCGTAAAACCTAACCCACTCAAATAATCAAACAATACACCCAAATTTGTCTGATTATCATCCACAATTAAAATGGTTGAGTCGTTAATAATATCAGCGTTCATGATAATTTTCCTTATATATTTTCTTAGTAGGTGCGGTTTTCCTACCGCACCATTAACATTGCGGTCTGTTTACTCTTGATTTTTCGATTCTGCCAATGCTTTTTGTAAAGATTTAATTACATCTGCTGAAAGATGTTGCATCAATTCTTCGGCAGAAATTTCAGCAAGTAACGTTTGAGTAGGATAGTTTTCAATTATCTCTCTAGGATTGTACATGGTTAGCACGTCCTTTGGAGTATAAACTGTCAATACTTCCTTTGGATGATATTGAGATAGAATCACTTCAACAGGTATGCTTGCCAAGCGTTCCTCAATCGGTATGCTTGCCAAGCGTTTCTCAATCGGTATGCTTGCCAAGCGTTTCTCAACAGGTATGCTTTGCCCAGTTCAATGAAATATTCTATAGTTAATCCTTCTTCCATTGTTCCTCCTTCTTTCGGAAACCAATAATTTAATAAGCCCCCTAATACTCGTTGAAGTTTGCGGGGGAAATCCCAGTATGGCAATTGCCACAACTGTTCAAATGCC
>NBMH01000147.1 GCA_002084875.1 Anaerolineaceae bacterium 4572_78
AAAAACCATTACGACTGATATGCGCTCTTTCGATTACTTTTGTTTTTGATATTCCTAACTCTTTGATTCTTATATGAATATATTGAGATAGCTCCTTAGCACCCCATGATACGACTCCAAAAATTTAAAAAAATTTAAAAAATTTTCATTTTGTACCCCGCAGTGGACACTTTTTATTTTATAATACGCCCATGCTTGAAAAAACAGGTTAAAATTTTTTCGTTTTTAGGCATGACTGCTTATGGATAGGCGGTGTTATTGGTTATGGAAGGGCGGAATTGTATTTTTTTTATGGATTTGGGTTTTTCATTTTTTTAATGAAAACAAATGTGATCTGTCCCCTATTATTTATAAAAGGTACAAATAATATCAGTAGGGCAGGCTAATTACTATTTTAATTAGCAATTAACAATTCCCAATTAAAATGTGTAAAAATATTATTGCCTGAAGTCTTTAAAATTGTAATATTTGAAGGAATATTTTTTTTGACCTTAAAAAAAATCAAAAATGGCTTGACCTTTTTTTCATGGCATGGTAGTATAAATTTCCAACTCATGAAAGTCATTTTTAATTAGGAATTAGCCAGCGTAGGCTCACTGCCATTAAGTTAAGGGCAGACACGCAGGTCTGCCCCCTACAAAATCCCACGTATTCATGGGTCGTAGGGGCGAACCTGCGTGTTCGCCCTGGCTTAACTAAGGATGGTGGGAAAAATGGGAACTGTCTCCTTATTTTCGCACTATTTTCGATTTTTATTAGTTAGCATCATGTAGGTATAAGTAGGATGTCAGCGAAGCTGAAGCCTCCTTACACTTATTTTTATTTCAACTTACTTTGATTTGAAAAGGAGTACTAAATGAAAACCGCAAAATGGGTAGGGGCGGTTTTATGTTTTTCAGCGAGTCTAGCACAAGCTGATAATATAATCCCCTACGGAACCCCCACAATAGATGGGGTACTGACAGAAAAGATAGAAGGGGAATATAATAGCAATCAGGAACAGAAAGCCTATTCTCCGCCAGAATGGTCTGAAACTAGCCATATTCGCATGGCGCGTTTTTATGGTTTTGACCAATTTGCCGATTTTTGGTTGCAATGGGATAAGAACTATTTGTATATAGCCGGTCAATTGCAGGATTATACCTTGTTTGAAGATGAACCTCCTAAAGGGAAAACCCAGAATGATGATAGTATTGAGATTTACTTTCATCCCGATGACAAACTGCCTTCTGATCCCGATTTAAACCCAATGCTTGATGAAAATAGTCGGGTATTGGCTTTTACGATTACAGGACAATCTTGGCGTTTGGACCGAGGAAGCTGGGATAAAGAGCCAACCCCTACCGTGGGTTTGGAAATACTTGGTAAAACGACTGCGAAAATTAACGATGATCAGTCTTCATTAACTGATACCGTTAGACAAGACTTTGGTCAGGCTTGTCCTCATATACAGCTAAGTTTGCCTCAACCTCTACCCCCTGCTGCTGATGTCAAAGTTCAGTTTGTGTCCAAAATCAATGGCACGATTAATAACCTTGATCGTGATCAAGATTGGACCTTCGAGGTAGCTTTGCCCTGGGAACTATTGGGTACAATTGTTGGCCAAAAATTTGTACCTCCTCCTATAAATCAAGTGAGATCAAGGATCAACTCAATCCAGACTTCAATCCAGAAACTGTTCCTACAGGACAGCAATTCCTGACAGAGTCAGCCCCCGACGGCATCATGAAAGACGAATGGTTTGTCTATCAAGGTAATCGTAATTATCCGAAAGAATGGGCGAATTTTGTACTCAGTAAGCAAGGTGCTAAGGAAACATCTGCCAAACCCGACTTTTCAAATGCTGCCAAGTTTGATACAAATAAAGTAATGGGTGATAGACGTGTCCGTTTAACCCTAACAGCCCCCAAATCCAGTATCTCTGACAAAGCCGTGAGTCGCTATGAGATTCGCACCCAATTAGGGGAAGTCGAAGTGAATGAAGCGACTTGGGCAAATATGCAAACCTTTGAAAATGCCTATCAACCGGCACAACCTGGTACCCCTCAAACTTTAGATGTCATCGGTTTAGCACCTGGACAGACTTACACTATTGCGTTGCAGGCTTTTGATGAACTTGAACAGCCCAGTGGAAAAATGCTCAGTACAACCGTCACATTAGAGAATAAGGGAACAGACCCCTTTGTAACGGTTTCTCCTACCGGGCGTAGCCTTGTTTTCACAGATGGCACACCGTTTACTGTAGTCGGTGAAACGGGATTAATGCCTTGGCTGCCTTTGCGTGGTTTATATGATGGTGACTTATGTGATGAAGATTGGTCTGAAAAAGATAATTATGATTGTGGTAAGGATGAAAAAGGTCAATTCATCGGTAAAACCCGTAATTACTCCAAAGAAAAATATTTTGGGTGTTCTGATGAAAATGGCAAGGTGCTTCATTCAATTCTAATAATTCAACAAGAAGGAAAAGATTGGAATCAATTACAAACTGATTGTGACCACAAGGGTTATCCTGTGGTACAACAAGAAGGCCCTGAGGTTGCTGAAGAGTATTTTGGCAAATTAAAAGATGCCGGTGTCAATGTACTAACGGTCTTCGTAGAATCCCTGGATTTAAAAGCCACTCCCATTTTCTTTGAACCTAGTCAAGGTCAATATAATAAAGCAGCATTACAGTTCTTAAAGCGCTTGGTCGATCTCGCTCGTAAATACGATGTTTACCTCATTATCAGGTTGTACGATACCTTTTATTACAGAAAGAATATAGACACAATTGATAAATGGTCCAGGACTTATTGGGCAACAGAACTCCATAAATCTTCGCCAGAAGATTTTTTCCACAAAGATTTAGACGACTCACATAAAGCTCGGATGAAAGTGCTATTTGATCTTTATAAACAAGAACCACATATTTTAGGCTGGGACTTGCTTAACGAGGTGGATAACAAGGCGCGTTTTAACCAGGCGAATTTTGCCGACCGCAAAAAATGGCTGGAAGAGATGTTGGTTTATGCAAAAGGACAAAATCCTTTCCAGTTGATGTTTTATTCCTTCCTGACTTGGGATCCAAAAGATAGCGATTACTATCGTGCCGATATAGATGATGTTATTGGTAAGGAGAAAGTTATTGATGAGATAACGGGGAAAGAGAAGGAAGTGGAGGTAAAGATGACAGAAGAAGACTATCTGGGTATGGATGCTGAACTCGCTTATCGTGTTCCCAAAGCCGACTTAGCGGTACCCCATGGCTATTACGCTCATATTGCCGCTCCCGGTCGAGATGCCACCACTAACCCTGATTATGAAAAACCATTAGAACTGGCTCGCGGTATCAGTTATGGATTTCATCAAATCCGTGATGGTCGTCCTATTTTAGACGGTGAAGGGGGACCTAGCCCTTTATTTATCAAAACCTATGAAGAAGACGACAGATTTACCTCAGAGCAAGACAAGGATATGTTTTTAAATAGTCTCTGGTTACACTTTGTCTCTGGCGGTGCCGGTGCCAATTTACGTTGGCCGCATGATATGAAGAAGAGTGCGACGATTAACCAAATTCCAAGCGATTGGCGCGAACTATCAAAAGTCTTTAAAGACACCGTTGGTGATATTCCCTGGCGTGGTCATCACTTAAAGATTTCACACCGTGAACGGAGTGATGGTATCAGGGTGATGACTCGTTATGATGGACGGCGTGCGGTCAGCTATTTTTATAATCCACAAAAGCATGTGATTAGCACAATCACTCTGCCTGAGCTTGATAACGCTTGGGTGAATGTCAAAATAGTCAATCCGAGAACAGGAGAAGAACTCTTATCGCAGGATGATAATACAACCTCTTCTTTCAATATAGAGGGATTTGCTGATCATCTCGTCGTTGTGGTAGAAAGACAAGTTGCTGCTTTGGAAGCAACTAATTCGGTTTGGAGTAAATCCACCAATCATTACCTTGATTTATGGCCCAAGTTTGTATTTCCTTTTGTAGAAGAGGATGTTTATTTTTGGTTAGAAGATAGTGACAAGAAGCGTCAGTATATAACTCTTTCCAACGACTTACCTGTCCTGAATTCAACTCGGCAGCCTATGTACCGTCGCGTTACATGGACTGCTACTTTTTATGGAGACCTGAGTGAGTATCGGACTAGGTCGTTTAAGGACAATGATGGAAAATCGATTACTCCGATCTTGCACATTCCAATGTCGGGTTTGCCAGCAGGAAGCTATCAGGTTGGTACCGAAATTGGTGGTCATGTATCTTTTACTAAGTTTGAAATAGAAGATTAAGGGACGAGGTGGAAAATAAGTAGGTACACATAAATCTTTTAACATTTTGAAAGCGTCAAAAATACTATTTCTTCAAGAAATAGTATTTTTAAAAAGTTAAAAGACTTTTGTGTACCTACATAAATATGCACCATTTTTCTCCTGTACAAAGGAATTCCCCAATCCGTTGTATTCAATTTAGGGCTGAGTAGTTACAAATTTTTAAAAAAGATGAATCAAATGTCGTTTTAAGAAAAATGGAACAGGCTTATAATGGCACCTACTTTAATATTACAAAAGGAGGGAACGTTAATTAAATTGATATTGAATAGGGTTGGGTGGACAAGCGTTAAGTGTTGTCCACTCTTTGGTAATACAAATAAAGAAGAAGGAAACATTATGACTTTAATTAAGCAAACTGCTTATCAAAAAGCCATTCGGTTTTATATGGCGTTTTTCGTATTGGTTTTTAGCTGGTTACCATTAGTAGCACAGGCTGAAACTGACTGCACGGCAGTGACTGAAATTTCGCAGACTGAGTGTGAATATTTAGTGACACTGTATAATAGTACTAGTGGTCTTAATTGGGGGAACATATCACTAGGAGATGTTGGAGATAATCACGGATGGCATGAAAGTGGTTGGAATGTGACAAATACACCGTGTAGTTGGGATGGAATAAGTTGCAACGATGGGCATATTACTGCTATTATTTTGTCCAAAGTCTACATGAATGGTTCGCTTCCCGATTGGAGTGCTTTAACTCATTTGGAAAAGATTCATCTGGAGCTGTCGTCCTTTAGCGAGTTAAATGGGCCAATTCCCGACTGGAGTGCTTTGACGACTCTGAAACACATTGAACTGGTGATGACGGCGACGGTATACGGCGTGCTAAACGGGCCGATTCCAGAGTGGAGTGCTTTGACGAGTTTGGAATACATTCGTTTGAATATCAACCAACTGAGCCAACTGAGCGGGCCAATTCCAGATTGGAGTGCTTTGACGAGTTTGGAATACATTAATTTGAATAGTAACAAACTGAGCGGGGCAATTCCCGACTGGAGTGCTTTGACGAGTTTGGAACAGATTGGTCTGAGTAATAACCAACTGAGCGGGGCAATTCCCGACTGGAGTGCTTTAACGAGTTTGGAACAGATTGGTCTGAGTAATAACCAACTGAGCGGGTCGATTCCCGATTGGAATGCTTTGACGAGTTTGGAATACATTGATCTGAATAGTAACCAACTGAGCGGGTCGATTCCCGATTGGAATGCTTTGACGAGTTTGGAATACATTGATCTGAGTCATAACCAACTAAGCGGGTCGATTCCCGATTGGAGTGCTTTGACGAGTTTGAAAAAGATTTACCTGAGTAATAACCAACTGAGCGGATCGATTCCTGATGTAAGTGCTCTTTCGACTTTAGAATGGCTTTTTCTGAATAACAACCGCCTAAGCGGCGAGATTCCACTTTCATTGTTAGACACTAAATTGGGGGATAGCGCTATGTTTGTTTCAAGGCTCAATTTAGATAACAATTGCCTAACAGCTCCTTCTGATCCAACACTGATCGCCTTTTTGAACAGCAGCGACTCTGGTTTGGGCGACGACTCTGGATGGGCAACGACTCAAAACAACTGTGATTATCATTATCCTATAATCAAGCCAATATTCTCTGCTGAAAATAACGGCTCCATTGCTAATACCACTGCAAAATTTTATGGTGGTATTTCTGTCAATAACGATAATACGTCGTCAGTTGAGGGTGGTGCTTTTGCCCTAGCTGCTACAAATGTGAAACAGCTTAAAGTTGATGAAAGTGGTAATGTCACAGGTGATACTATAACTGTTGAAGGTGTTATTATCCCCGATTCAGCTCATATTGGTCAAACAGCAGATATTATTGTTGTTGGGCTTTATACTATGACAAATGATAGCTGTAATCCCAACCAAGGGGACTACTACATGCTGAAAGAGCCAGGTAGAGGTAATTTAAATAATAATTATTGTGCCTGGATTGCTCCTGATTCTGATTACTGTCATCATAGTATGTCTGATCAACCATCCTATTACTATGAATGGAAAGGGCGCACGCCCCGTAGTCCAAGTCAGGACGAGTATTTTAGTAGATGGGGTGGTCAATTACATAAGCTTGAACCGCTTTATAGCTCAGTCTTGTTATCAGAAGAACCGTTAATGCTAACGGTAGAAGAAGGAATGGTGTTATATCAAGATAAACCTCGCTATACAGGTCATGTGTGCATTAACTTTGGGTATCGGCTACAGGATGGAACGCTGGTTTTTAATGGTAATCCTATTCAATTTAGTGTTGAATGAACATAGCGAGCATAGGGTGGGTGCCGCGAAGCTGACTTCGTTGCGTACCTCTACCCAGCCTACGTTCACTTGATTCGCCAAAATCACAAACCTCAAACCTGACAGGTTTAGAAAACCTGTCAGGTTTTTTTTTGCCTTAACGAACAAATTCAATTTGAAAGTGTTAAAATATAATTTTCTTTGTTTAGCAAGCGTATAGAATAGCCCATCAATATAGTCGGATGCCAAAAATTTTCAAAAATGGCCCTTTTCAGATCGGTCAAAAATTAAATATTAGGACTGGATTATGAGTAAAAAAGATTTAGAAAATTTTCTGAACCAAAATATGGAAAATACCCAAGCTAATGTTGACTGGTTATATCAACGAAATGAGTGGCTTTGCTACATAGAGCAGTTCTATGATATGGTTATCAAATGGCTTTTTCGCTATATTGAGCGCGGAAAAATCCAAGTAACTCGTCAAAATATCACCCTAACTGAAGATAACATCGGTAGTTATTGTACAGAAAAGCTTATTCTGAAACTGGCTAACAAAGAAATTTCTTTGACACCCATTGGCATAATAATTGGGGTCAGAGTAATATTAATTTGTGTCGTGAACAATTTATCACCAATTAGATTAGGTATAGATATTAGACATTATACCAATTTAATTTAAGTGCTT
>NBMH01000148.1 GCA_002084875.1 Anaerolineaceae bacterium 4572_78
AGCCATAGAAAAGAAAAACGGAAGGCATTTGAACAGTTGTGGCAATTGCCATACTGGGATTTTCCCCGCAAACTTCAACGAGTATTAGGGGGCTTATTAAATTACTGGTTTCCGAAAGAAGGAGGAAAAATGGAAGAAGGATTAACTATAGAATATTTCATTGAATTGGGCAAACAAGCTGAGGAACGTTTTTTGAATAGCATACCGATTGAGAAACGCTTGGCAAGCATACCGATTGAAGTGATGCTATCTCAATATAATCCGAAGGAAGTGTTGACAGTTTATGCTCCAAAGGACGTGCTAACCATGTATAATCCTAGAGAGATAATTGAAAACTACCCTACCCAAACGTTACTTGCTGAAATTTCAGCCAAAGAACGTTTGACTGGTATTTCTGCCGAAGAATTAATGCAACATCTTTCAGCAGATGTGATTGAATCTTTACAAAAAGCATTGGCAGAATCGAAAAATCAGGAGTAAACAGACTGCTATAGAAGTAGCAGTTGAACTGGGAATGGAAATATATAGTTATACAGATAATGTGAAGGAGTCATAACACGTACTTTTTTCAAAATCCTACTTAAATTTATGACAAAAACGAAAACTATGATATAATGGGCAAAGATGGTCATTTTTGTGAGTTTGGAAATATCTAGCATGTGCGATAGGGCAGGTTTCCCTACCTGACAATCCAACGACCAGGTGCGACAGGGAAACCGCACCTACTTGCCTCATTTTTGATAAAATCCAACCTTGCTATATTTTACAGGTGTTAATCATGAATTATAAACTGCTTATTGCTTACGATGTAAAAGAACACGCATTAGAAGATTATTATCGTTTCGTTATCACTGAGTTTCTGCCAAGTGCTTCACGTTTAGGCTTAACTATGATAGAAGGCTGGCAAACTATTTATGGTGATTATCCATCACGACTTATTGTATTTGTAGCAAAAGATGATAAGATACTACAAAAAGCCTTGGAAAGTAATCGTTGGATATCCATTGAAACGAAACTAGATAGGTTTGTTGAACATTACGAAAAACGTGTTATCAAATTCAAAGCTGGTTTTCAGTTTTTTAAACCTAAATCAAAATCATAATCGAGGTAAATATGATTTCTAAAACGACTACTGATGTTCAAAAGACACCCCAATCCGAACAAATAACAGACATTCAACAGAGGGCTGTCGAAATGATTTTAGAAGATGAACGCTTAACCAACAACCTGACCGATGAAAATGCTACTATACTGATTAACTGGGGAGTGGCTGAAATCGAATTAGCTGTTAAACGATTATCTTCCATAGACGCTCCAATTGAAAATGTCGAAGAATATGTAGATACACTTACCAGCACAGTAAGACATACAATCAAATCAATCAATCGTTTAGTGCCAGAAGCTGCTGACATAGATACATCAGATTTAGTGAAAGCATTATTGAAGTTGGTCGGGCGGGCTCGTGCATTGCCATTTGAAGATGATGACTAATCATATATTACAAGCATTTGCCTGTAACACAACAAACAGGATATTTACGGTCAATATAAATAGCTTTGTCGATGAGTTTGAAAAATTCCCATAATGACCCTGTGGTAACTATACAATAAACATTGTGTAAATTTATCTAAAATGCAAAATTCATTTAATATTATAGGACTGGTCTAGTCTTACTGTTTTATAATGAGGATATAGTATGGTGAAATATACAAATCGTTTTGAGACTCTTGCTATTCATGGGGGGGGGACTCCTGACCCTACTGCGGGGGCGGTAGTGAATCAGACTCATCCAACCGATGCTTATGCTCAAGCAGGTTTGGATGAGGATAAGGAGCATAGATATTCACAAACAACAAACCCTGCACGAACCGCATTGGAAAACCGTTTAGCATTGTTAGATGGGGCAAAATTTGCCCTTACGTTTTCTTCGGGTTTAGCTGCTACAGATGTGTTGTTACGACTTGCCAGTCCCGGTCAGCATGTACTTGTTGG
This sequence comes from Anaerolineaceae bacterium 4572_78, assembly GCA_002084875.1. GTDB lineage: Bacteria > Chloroflexota > Anaerolineae > 4572-78 > 4572-78 > 4572-78. Next base: position 1,993 of record NBMH01000148.1, read on the forward strand.
AAATAATATCTATGGTAGTACATATTTTCTTTTTGAGAAAATATTGCGTCGTTATGAAATCGAGTTTTCTTATGTTGATATGAGCAATATCGCTTCCGTTGAGGACGCTCTTCGTTTTGAAACATGGCCCAGTTGGTTATAGACAATACTTGTGCCACCCCTTATTTGCAAAGACCTCTTGATTTAGGTGCTGATTTTGTGTTATATAGCAACACAAAATATTTGGCAGGTCATTCCGATGTGATTGGTGGAGCCATTATCATTGGCTCTGATGATGATTATCATGCCCTGAAATTTCTGCAAAATGCAATTGGAGCGGTGCCAGGTGCCTTAGATTGTTGGTTGATATGCTATAAGCACAGTCTATTATCCAGGGCTACCTTCAAATCCCAGCTACCGACTTGCTAAACGTCAGATGTCTAGCTATGGCGGGATGATAGCATTTATATTAAAAGGCGGAGAAAAAGCCGCTCGTCAAGTTATAAATAATACCCGTATCTTCACCTTAGCAGAAGCACTAGGAGGCACAGAATCCTTGATTGATCACCCTGCCTCAATGACACATACTTCAGCGAATGATTCAGTGTTAGCTGTAAATCCTGGTCTTGTCTGTCTTTCGGTTGGCATCGAACATGTAGAAGATTTAATTTCTGACTTAAAAACGGCTCTGGAAAGTATTACTACTTAGCAAAAACCACATCCCAAATAATATGGGCAACTTCGGTTTTAGTCATCGTCGGCAGGTCGGCTATTGTCCCATCAGCACCAATAATCATGACCTTATTTGTGTCAGTGGCAAAACCAGAGTCATGTCGGGTAATGTCATTGGCAACAATAAAATCTAGTCCCTTCTTTTTTATTTTAGCTAGGGCATTTTCCTGTAAATGTTCGCTTTCTGCGGCAAAGCCAACCACACACTTGGGCCACTTTGCCACATGACGCTGATTATAAATGCCTTGTAAAATATCTTCTGTTCGTTCTAAAGCGAGCATAAATAAACTTGCTTCTTTCTTGATTTTATGGCTACTAACATGCTCAGGACGATAATCTGCCACAGCAGCGGCCATGATTAAAGCATCTACATGCATCAAATTTTCTAGCACTTCCTTGTTCATCTCATACGCACTGGTTACAGGTATGAGTTTCACCCCCGCAAGAGTTGGACAAAATGCAGTTGAAATTAGAGTTACATAAGCTCCTCGATTTCTAGCCGCTTTAGCCACAGCATAACCCATTCTACCTGTTGAATGATTTGTTAAATAGCGAACAGGATCAATATCCTCTCGTGTGCCTCCAGCCGTAACCAATACTCGTTTGCCAGCCATGTCGCCATGTTTTGAGAGAATATGACATGCGGTATCAAAAATTTCATCAGGTTCAGTCATGCGTCCTTCCCCTATGACACCCGATGCTAAACGACCTGTCGCAGGTCCAATTACGTTAATTCCCCACTTATTCAAGGTAGTAATATTGATTTGTGTTGCTGGATGTTGCCACATATGAGTTTCCATAGCAGGGGCAATGAGAACAGGAGCATCAGTAGCGATAGCAATTGCTATCAGTAAATTATCAGAAAGACCATTAGTAATTTTTGCAATCGTATTTGCCGTAGCAGGAGCAATTATCAGCAAATCGGCTTCACTTGCCAAAGCAACATGCGGGGCACTTTCATTGGGAGGTAGATAAAATATATCGGTATACACTCGTCGATGGGTGAGTGCTTGAAATGTAAGAGGGGTGATAAATCGTTGAGCTGCTTCAGTCAATATAACATCAACTGTGGCACCAGCTCGGACAAGCTGACTGGTTAGCATTGCACTTTTATATGCAGCTATGCCACCTGTTACACCTAAAATGACATGTTTATTTTGTAGTGGTTTGAATGGCATGATAATTTTTTGTTTATAACTCTTAGTGGAAAATGAAAAGGAATGCAAAAGCTATAGCTATCGTGCTCCTTAACAAAAATCAGAAATGGCGAAAACTAATGTTTCGTCTAGACCAAAACCGAATGGGTCGGGCTTACTGGAAAACATATTATCCAGAGCCTGCATTTCATGTTCATGGATAGATTCAAAAAAAGGTCTTGAATCTTTTGCCCGCCTAAAAGCCTCCAGTCCACGCTCCAAAAAGCCATGTATGTCAGCCCAGCCCGCCAATCTTGCTGGGATACGCGAGATACGAATGGTAGTTGCTACTAAAGGAATATTGGTTATGCCTTCAACACCCACCCCCGCTTTAACAATCAAGTCAAGTTGACGAACACGCTCGACATAATTATCGCATGCTCGGTATCCTGTGGCATACATATCTACCGTTAATATATTTGTCATGCCTACCTTGTCTATCAATATCCTAACCAGTTTTTGGTCTACTTCTTCTGTCAGATTATAAAGCTCAACGGTAGCAGCAATTGCCTTAAGCATTTTTTCAGGTAGGATACGCCGCATCAAATTATAAATATGGTCTATTTCATGATGACGGTCGCTGAAACCGATGGGGGAATAAATATCATTCAGAAAAAAATCTGCGGCTAGATTGTAGCGGCTACTTGCCTTAAATTCAGCGTAAGTGTGCGATAAACGTTGTATTTGCCAATTACGCAAAAGAAGTAACTGTGGATTATCTGGTGGTAGCCAATTTTCATTCTGTTGTTGTGAAAAAACTGATTGAGTAGAATGTGCTATTGTCATGTTATTTTTTACTCCAAATAAAAATTCGGTCTGCCATCCAAATAGCGAATAAAATCTCCTAAACGTTGGTAGTTTACTGATGAAATCGAACCACTAATATTTTTGGATATTGTTATTTGTGTGTCGGGTCCAGCAGCGATTTGCGGGGATAAATCATCCGATGTTCCTTTGTGAACGACAACAACAGTACCTAGATTTTTTTCTGATGATTCGACAAAACGTTTCCCTGTTGGCAAAACAGGGTCTGCCCAATGAAAAAGCATTTCAGACTCAGGCGTTTTCAAATTAACACAGCCATGACTCATCGGTTGACCAAATTTGTTATGCCAGTATGTGCCATGCAGGGCATACCCACTATAAAAAAACATGGTGTACGGTACGCCAGGCAAATAATAACCAGGTCCGCTCATGCCTTTTTTTGCATACTTAGTTTCAATTCGGAACGTTCCCTGGACTGTTGGAGTTCGAGGTAAACCCGTACTTACAATGAAGTGCATGACTGCTCTATTTCCTTCCCAAGCAGTCACTGTTTGTTTTACCAAATTAACTTCAATCCATTTTTCGTCGGGGTGAGCAGGTTTATAAATAGAACCATCATCAAATTGTGTTTCTTTTATCGTTCTCTTATGAGCGGATTGCTCTTTCGCCTCAATTATGTTACTAGGGGCATAAGCAAAAATTTCGCCTGCCAATGCAACTCCTACAATCAGTATAACAAAGAATAATATAAGTAGATTTTTGATAGTCATTTTTTTCCACGAGTGCATACAAAATTTGCCTTAATTTTAATCACAATTGTAAAAATTGTCAATTTACGTTTTCTTTTTTTCTTACGTTCACCTGTCGGGAATCCAACATAAACCCTACAAGTGGTGAGTTATACTTGCTAAGGGTAAGAATTGTAATTTTAAACCATGTGGTTTTTGCCACAAACCCCTACATTTGTGAACGGTGTTAATGTAGGGGTTTATGGCATAAACCCGCCTATGGTATTCACAAAACTAACCCTTTTTTGGTATAGTGAGTTGGTGAGTTGGGATTTCGGAGTCTACACGCGGCAATGAATTCACATAATGATACCTTAAAGTTGTAAAAAACAAGAAAGAATAGTAAAATTGAAAAGTCAGTAAGTAAAATATTGAAAGGTCGCTAAACAAATGTCAACATATAAACAATTTATCACTAGCTTAAAAAAATATATCACAGGACATTTCTATCGTAAATTGGCATTGATAACAACTATAATTGTGGCTTCAGCAATTGTTCTTATCAGTGTGTATGCTACATGGGCTATTACAAACGTCTTTGAGGAGACAACGCACATTGAGCATCAAACCAAATTGCAGATAATTTCTCAAAACATTGAAAGCCTTTTTTCAGTGATAAAAAGAGAAATGATTTACCTAAGCCATTCTCAACCATTAACACGCTATCTCATGGCGAAAAGAGAAATGTCAGAGTCTCACTCTGACAAACGTATAGATTTAGAAGAAGATTTGCGTGTTTTTCTCAATGCACATCAGATTTACACGCAAATCCAGTTTGTGGACGAAATGGGACAGGAGATAATTCATATAGAAAGTCTGGGGCATGGTACATCAGTTATCATTGATGAAGCAGAAATGCAAAACCAAATTAACCAGACATATTTTATTGAGGCTATCCGCTTGTTACCAGGACAGGTATATATTTCTCCATTACAAACTTATCAAAATCATGCTCAACCATCTTCTGCTAATAAAAGCGAGCCTCTGGTTTGCCTTAGTATGCCCGTATTTTTAGGGGAAAGGCTTGCAGGAGTTATTGTTGTTTATATTTCGCTAGATTCAATTCACGAATTACTGCAAAAACAACAAACCAATTTCCTGCTTATTGACCAAGATGGTTATTATTTAAGTTATGTTGATGATGAACAAGCAGAAATTGGCTACCTTATCGATGATTATTCTGAATATATCGTCCAAAATATCCTGTCAAATCAGCCTGAAACAATTATTGCTGAAGGTCAATCTTATATACATCAACCAATTGCCTTACCTACTGACAATGAAACCAAATGGCACATCACACTTATTCAATCACGATTTGCCATGCCTGAGTTATCCTATCTTCTTTCCATAAGCATAATTCTCATTATAGTAGTCTCATTGGGAGCGGGATTGTTTACCATCCAAATTGGTAAGATTATTACTAAACCGATTACTGAATTGAACCAAGTAACATTACAATTTGCAAGCGGTGACCTTGAGGCTCGAATTGAGCCCTCATCTGATGATGAAATTGGTTCATTAGCCACTAGATTTAATACAATGGCGGACAAGATAAAAAACTTTGTGGATACTTTAGAACATCATGTGCAAGAACGAACTCGTACACTAGGGACAAGTGCTATAATTAGCAACAAACTTAATACGATGGTTGCCAATGATGAACTTTTGCAAGAAATTGTAAGTACAATCCAAAATGTATTTGGTTATTATCATGTTCATATTTATCTGATTGATGAAAAATCAGGTTACTTGGTCATGCGGGAAGGAAGCGGCGAAATCGGTCAAAAATTGAAAGCAAAGGGACATCAATTGGTTTTAGGGCGGGGCATTGTGGGTAGTGTGGCTGAAACAGGTGAAGCCTTTTGTGCTAATAACGTGCTTGAAACATTTAGTTTTTTCCCAAATCCTCTTTTACCAAAAACAAAATCAGAATTAGCCGTACCGATTAAAAAAGGGGATAAAGTACTTGGTGTGCTTGACATGCAGAGTGACCGCTTGGCGGGTTTTACTCCAGAAGACTTGACATTAATGCAGTCAATTGCCGACCAAGTAGCCGTTGTTATTGATAACGCCCGTCTTTTCCAAAGCATGCATGCCGCTCTCGATGAGGTAGAATCTCTCAACCGCAAACTGACTCGTCAATCCTGGAGTAACATTGGAGAAAAGACTAAAGTAACAAATTATGTGTTTTCAAATGGAGAAATTTCTCCCTCTGTCGGAGATTGGTCGCCAGTAATGGAGCAAGCAGTTTTACAAAAACAACTCATTCAACAAAATGGTGAATATCAAGTTGATGAACAATCAAGCAAAAGCTTAGCCATCCCACTTATTTTGCGTGATGAAATTGTTGGGGTGATCAGTATTGAAGTGCCTCCTAGTAGAGAATGGTCTGAAGACGAATTGATAACGGTTCAATCCATTTCTGACCAAGTTGCCTTAGCTATTGATACAGCTCGATTAGCTCGTGAAACAGAACAAAGAGCAGCTCGTGAAGAAATCATCGCCAGCATGACCCAATCCGTGTGGGCAGCAATAATACCTAATAGAAAACAATAGCTGTTTCAATCAATGATAACATTTTTAATTTCCTTGCTCCAACAAGCCTTACAAGGCAGTTTAATTTTACAGGATATAGAAGGGCATGAGTTCATTTAGTTTCAATAGTCTATTATATTCATCGTTTAGAAGACACAAAAATATTGAAAAGGAGCAAACCCCATGAACGACAAAGAACTCCTTGAGTATAATAGCTCAACCCTGTTTTTTGCCAAAATACATGCTATTGATTACACTATCTTAAAAAGGAGTTTTTTATGGAAACAACACTTAAATTAAATAATAGTCTCATTGAACCTATCCTAAAACTAGGAAACCATGCCACAATTATGGATGCCATTCAAAAAGCACTTGAATTTTATTTGCAATACTTGCAACAGCAAGCAATACTTGCCGAATTTGGACAAGTTGATTATTTTGATGATTACGATTATGAAACACAGCGAGCTATGCCATAATGAAGGTTTTGGTTGATACCAATATATGGTCATTAGCATTTCGCCGTCATGCAGACCCCAAAAATGACCATGTTATTCAAGAGTTGACTCGCTTGATTCAACAATCACAAGTTATTCATGACATGGAACGATTTGCCATGCACCGTTTTGAGAAAAGATCACCTGAAGGAGTCGCATTACGTCATTTGCAAACATGGCTAAAGGAAATCGACCATTCAAAAACATGGTGTGGCTTAAATCGAATTTATACGAATGACGGCAATATTTTATGGCTTTGCGATGAGCATCGAAAACTGCATGAGGTCTGATTTGTATAGCCGTAATTTCCAATAGCATGCACACCTTTGATATCAGACCTGACAGGACCTGACAGGTTTTAAAACCTGTCAGGTCTCTCTGTCTCCTTATTTTATGACAATGGGCAAATATATGGAATAGCCCGTATGAACCATGATTGTCTTTGGACGGCTTATGCGTCTTGGACGGCTTATGCGTCCATCATTATCAACGGCATAAACGACGGTAGTCCTGTATACATAATGATTTGCGAAAAAGAAACAATCAAGATATAGTAAAAGCATGGAAAATCAAAAATAGTATGTAGCATATTTGGCAAAAAGTTAATAATGGTGTTACGATGTGAAAATGGTTGGGCAGTATTATATTTATTTAATACGCCTAAAATAACCTCTTATGATATAATCATGTAAAATAACTCTTGCAAATGTAGCAATTATGAAACCTGATTTAACCATCGAGCTGCTTCGTCAAGAAGCTCACAATTTTTCCCAAACTGAATCTCAACATAGTGAGTCATCATTGTTCGGAGTAACAGATGGAAAGGCTGTTGGAACCTACATGGAGCATAAGCTTCAACAATATTTGCACACTAAATACACCTATGTGGAAGGCAGTTCGGCAAAAGGGATTGATTTCCCTAACCTCA
>NBMH01000149.1 GCA_002084875.1 Anaerolineaceae bacterium 4572_78
GGCTTCTGTTAGACAGAATGCCAATCAAGGGCCGCCTCGGCGACGATGGCAAGGCCATTTTGTAAAACGGTGGGGAATAGATTCGTTCTCTGCCTTTTTGACCATTGCTCTTTTGAGTTGTTGTTTGCTTTTTACCGGGTTGGTACAAGCAGATGATGCTGCAGGTTGTAACAAAGAAGAGATTGGGAAAACAGCAGAAGGTAAACTTGTACGCTATTACCAAGAAGTGTACAAGATAATTCGTTCTGATGTTGGCTATTGTGAACTTGACACAAGGTACAATTTCATTGCGATTTTAATTCGTGCTTTAGAACATCCTAGTTTAGGAGATAAAAAGGGCATTGAACCTAAGTATGGTAGTTTTGATGATTTGAATGCAAATCCCAGCGAAATTCAAAAGGCGGATGGGTTGGGTATTGTTTCTGATCAAGATGATCGTAAATTTGATCCAAATCGTGATATTCTTAGGATTGAAGCTCTTGCTTTTACGGTGAGAACTTACGAACACTATTGTGAAACAATTGATGACGCTAGTACATCTCATTTTTCGGATCGTCAAGATGCTCAACAACTCATGCGTAAATACATGGATAAAGGTTTAGCTAAAGGTTTGATCAGTGCTCATAGTCATTTTAGACCTAATGCAACAGTACCACGTTATGAGTCAGTTGCTTTTGTTAATAAGCTGATTGACAAGATTAATTCTTGTCCACCTCCAACAGGTTCAATAAAGGTCACAATAGAACCCGCTCAAGCACGAAATGCAGGCGCTAAATGGAAAGCTAATGGTGTTGGTTTATATGAAAGTGGAACAACAAACAATTTTGTTCCTGGTTCTACTTCTATTAGCTTTACAGATGTGGATAGTTGTGAAACACCATCAGATACATCAGTTATTGTTAAAACTAATGATGTGGTTTCTACAACTGGAGCATATATTTGTACGGATGTATGTTCGGGTAAGGACTGTCTTACTGAAGATAAACCTGATTATACAGTAACTTCAATTGAACTGAATCCAAACCAATCGAAGTTCAAGCTAGGTGATGATAGGTTTGAAATCTTTGGTAAGATCAAAAACATAGGCAAAATACAAGGAAACAAGCTTGTACTTTATTGGAGAGTTTCTCAAAAAGGCCCCATTAATAGTTTTAATGATGGAGAACTATTTTTTGAAGAGACTAAGGAAGGTTTGGATTCTGGACAAGAAAAAGAATTCCGTTATAAAAATTTTATTCCTACAAACAAAGCTGGTAGCAGTTGGTTAGGCTTGTGTGTAGAGATGGAAAGCGGAGAAGAAGCAAGTAGAACTAATAATTGTAAGAGTACTACTAAAATCACAATTGAGAAAGACGACTCTCATAGTGGTAGTGGTAAAGTACAGTTAACGCTTTCACCTACAAGCATCTTCGTAAATCCAAATAATACGAATAATACGAATAATGAACCTTATCCACAAATTTCTTGGAAAGCTATTGGTTCAACTTCCGGAAAATATAATATGGAAGGTTGGGGTAATACAACAAAAGAACCCTGGATGTGGAAGGTATATGAAAATGAATCTCAAGCATACACAGACTCTGGTTATATACAATTCAGAAGTATTCCTTCTGGAACATCTGATAGTTTTACTAAAGAGTTTAAGGTATGTGCCTTTCAAGCTAGTACTAGTAGTTGTGATACCAAAATTTTTACCGTTACGGTAAATGGTGTCGTCCTCCCTGAAACATCAGAACTCTCATTGACAAAAGATGGCAATGGTAAAATCACAGTTTCACCTCATAGCGAAAAAAACTGTGGCACTGATTGTTATCGCTACGAAAAAGGCATAGAAGTCACGTTGACTGCTGAAAAATTAGGTAATTCTGATTTCAATAGCTGGAAGAATTGCGACAGAACAGACGGTAATAAATGTTATGTCACGATGAATAAACATAAGTCTGTAATAGCTATTTTCAAAGAACCACCACCACCTGAAAAAGTGTCACTGACAATTATTCCACCTGACAACGGTAAAGTTGCTGGTAGTGGTTTTGATTGCGGTAATGGTAAAACTGCTTGTAAATACGAGTATGATAAAGGCAATGTTCAGCCAATTACGTTAACAGCAACGAAAAATGATGGTTATAACTTTTCTGGCTGGAGTGGTGCATGTACCAATAGTACAGGAAACTGTATTATCCCAACGGTAAATGATCATATTAGTGTAGCAGCTAACTTTGCGGCTAAACCCAAATATCTATTGACCGTTAAAATCACCGGTACAGGTAAAGGCACAGTTAAAGGTCAAGGTATTGACTGTAACGGTGACTGTTTTGAAAATTATGAAGAAGGCAATGTTAACTTAACGGCTGGCTATTCAGAAGGCTCAACCTTTACAGGATGGAGTGGCAAATGCAATTCTTGTAACACTGACCCATTATGTGTTGTGAGCATAAGTTCTCCTAAATGTGAAGTAATAGCTGAGTTCACCAATACTCCGCCAACTGTTGAGCTAAAATCGCCAAAAGGCGAAGCCAAGGACCAACCGCTTAATATTGCTTTAGTTTGGAGTGGTAAAGATACAGAAGACGGAGCTTTAGATACTTACGAAGTTCTTCTAGGAAAAGTTAGCGGAACAGCCGTCAGCATAAAGGGTAGTTGTATTTCCAGTAATGGAAGTGGTAAAAGCGGTTCTGGTGATGTTGAATTTACTTGTACCCCATCGTCACCACTTGATTACGACGAACCATACATCTGGACAGTCACAGCTACTGATAAAGGTGGACTCTCTACGTCAAAAGAAGGCCGCTTTACGACCGTCAAAAACCTACCACCTTATGAAGTAGCTGGCGCTTCCCACGAAAAGGGAGTTGAAGTTGATTCTACAAAGGAATTGGTACTAAGTTGGGAAGATTTACTTGACAAACGTGATCCAGAAGGTGAAACAGTAACTTACGATGTCTACCTATGGAAAACGACTGGTAATCAACCAACAGCAACGACTGAACCTGTTTGTCGTGGTGTTTCGACACCAACTAGCTGCTCTATTACTTCTAGTTTATTAGAATATAATGAGTCTTATACTTGGCGAGTTGATGGTACAGACGATGACACAAACAAGCATGGAATAAAAAACATCACTAAAGGACAACCCTGGATTTTCAAGACATTACCAAATAATCCACCGAGTGATTTGATAAATCCTTCGTTACTCAACGGTGGAACTGCTATAGATTCACCATTTAAGGATGTTGATCCCAAATTACCCATTATTTTAAGTTGGGAAGGTGGCGACGATCCTGACAATGGAGATACGGTTGCTTATACCGTTAAGTTCTCTGGTGATTGTAGTGAGGTGAGTTGTGATGACAGAGAACCATCAACGAAAAGCTGCACGATTCCAGCTAATTCACTTGAAACTGAGCAATTCTGTTCTTGGCAAGTTACAGCGACAGATAGTTATAATCCTGCCAATGTAACAAAGAGTGAGCCTTGGAATTTCACTACAATGGGTAATCAACCGCCTAGCGCACCGACTAATCTTGTCCTTACGAATGATGGTCAAGTCTTAACAGTGGAAGACAAGCTCAATCCGAAGCGAGAAGTGGTGTTTAGTTGGGATGCGAGTGAAGACCCAGAAGGCGATGAGATCACTTACCATCTTTATGTTCAAAAAGATGGTGATATAAACGCTAATCAGTACACAGTTCAGGCTCCAAATACATCACAAGTTTCTGATAAATTAGATTTTGGAAGTTATAAGTGGTTGGTTGTTGCTGAAGATTCGCATTGGAATAAATCCGAGTCAGGAAAGTTGTCCTTTGAAACCTTGGAAGCACCTAGTACCATTAACCTGACAGCAAATTCTGGCTATGCCAATACCCTATTGGATTGGGATACTGATTCCACGGGGATAATTGAATATCGTGTATTGCGTGTTTTACATCCAGAAGGAAGTGAAACCATACCAGAGTTTGGTGTAGATAACGAAATAGCCAGAACACCTGACTTGCAGTATACGGATGTTGAAGAACTACCCGAAAAGCAATATTGCTATCGCGTTGAAGGTCTAGACGAGAATGGTGATATAGTTTCTAGTTCAGTATATGACCAAAGAAAAAATTGCGTCACGGATGGTGAAGTCACGCTTGTCATTGAAAGCATCAGTGGTACTACCGGAGGTGAAGTGCCTATTGAAATGCCAAATGGTGGTAGTTTACAAATCGGTACTGCTGACATTTGTCTCAAATACGATCCTGACGTTCTTGAGGTAATAGATGTTACCACCACTGCTTTTAGTAGTGGGTACACGTTTAAATTTGAGAAGGACAAGTTCGTTGACATAGGTATATTAAAAATCAAAGTTGAGGCAGAAGGCGGTTTTGGAGAACCTGCAGTAATGGGCCCCGGCGCACTTGCTGATGTGTCCTTTGCGGTAAAACCAGATAGAGGCGACAAAGATTACAGTGATCTTGAGTGGTTTGAAGCCTCTGAAAATGAAGATTTGGTTAACCAGCCTGAATACGCAGTTTTGGCAAATTGTATCACAGTTCGTGATGACAATAACAAGCCTGTAGAGCCACTTGGTTTGAGAGACGGTTCCTTTACTGTAAGAAAAGCAACTCGTGATGGACAAACGACACAAGCTCGTTTTTATGTGAGAGATGCCTATTCAAAAGGTGATGTTGATGGTGATGGTGTCGTAGGTACTGCGGATGCACGTATGGCTACTGGTATTGGTGTTGGTTATTATCCAGTTACACAAGATCAGTTAAATGCAGGTGATCTTAATAGTGATAATAAAGTTAACGATGCTGATGCAAAAGTTATTGGTCATTATGCACTGCACCAAGAGTGGCTAGACAATGATAAGCCTCCTGTTGAAGGACCGAAAACCAGAAAACGGCAACGTGATGGTAAAGATACCCCTATTACTTTTCGTATAGGTGAAATTAGTAACGTTTCTGGTTCAGAAGTAACGACAACTTTGTCGGTTGATAACATGACTGACATGACGGCTATGAATTTAGCTATCGCTTATAATAAGGCGGTGGTTGAAAAAGCCAAAGTGGTGAAAGCCGGGTTAGCTGCTGATGCGACTTTGCTCTACTATGACAATAAAGAGGGGACTGTACGCATTGGTTTGAACTCTGAACAACCAATCAATGGCAGTGGTGTTATTGCGGAAGTTACACTAACCCTTGTCTCTGGTGGTTCGGTCAGAAGTACACCGCTGGTTATTGCTAAGACAAACGTTTATGACATGTTTAGTCGTGACTTTGTAATCTCTGCTTTGCAACGAAAAATTGTAAAACAGAATGGTGAAGTCGTCCTAACGGATGTGGAAGAGATTGTCATTGAACGTAATGGTGTAGAAGTACCGATAGAGGATATTATTACCGTTAAACCGCCGGTGACAGCCAATGTTTACAGCGTTAGTGGTAGAATCACCGATAAAAATGGTAAGCCTATTGTGGGTGTTGTCGTGACTGTAGGTGATGAAACGATAGCGACTGACAATGCGGGTTACTATGCTGTGATTGGTCTAGCGGAAGGCGAATACCTAGTTACTGCTAGTAAGACTTCTGACGAAGGCTATGTTTTCGTAGAAAAAACCTGTGTCGTGGGTAATAATGAAAGTTGTCGCCTTGACTTTGTGGCTGATATGGGTGAGAGCGAAGATGTCGTCGGCAAATTTGCGGTTTATGGAACTGTCCTAGACAGAGATGGGTATCCGATTAAGGGTGCTACCGTTAAAGTTGGTGACGAGCTTACCACAACTGACAATGTTGGTTATTTTGCCTT
>NBMH01000150.1 GCA_002084875.1 Anaerolineaceae bacterium 4572_78
GCAGGTTGGCTAACCCCATGAATTAGGGCAATGCTAAGGAGTTTGGGTAAGGTATTAACTCCACTCATCAAGCCGTCATGCTCAAGTGGGTCCAAAAAAAATGGGGTGGCTCCAATTAGAGTAATGATATTTTGCAAGAGTTGTATTGATTCAGCTGAAACAGTAGAAGAAGGAGTAAGGCAGTAAATTACATCCTTAAATAAGTTTGAATTGGCATGCTCAGTACCTGTTCCTGTTGTGGTCACAATAGGATGCCCGCCCACAAAATGAACCGTATCAGGTAAAATTTCGCTTGCCATGTTAGTAATGGCATGCTTTGTTTGGGACGTGTCCGAAATAACACAGTCTTTTTTTAAATATTGGGCAATAGCTTCTAAGGTTGGCCAACAGCTTTTTGGGCATGAGAAAGTTCTTTGTCATGGGCAATCAACTGTAATGGCTTGTTTAGTTGTTTTAAGGCTAAGCCCAGTGATGTGCCAATTGCTCCTGTGCCGACAATAGTAATGGTCATGTTGCTCATAGTGCAATCCTTTTTCTATTCGAAATTCAAAATCTTTATGTTTTCTTAAAAACTATAGCATAGCTAGGAAGATATAGCAAATTGAGTGACTGCCAGCGATGTAGGTAAAACTTCCTAACATCACTTCTCCGTCATCCATGTCACCCCATCCCAATTATCAGGAACGCCATTCCTAAGTAAATCATTTATCCGTTCCACATACAATTTAGCTACTTCATCTTGGGGATTTATATTTAGCACCGATTCAAAACATGCTTTTGCTTTGACAAACTCTTGAACCCGATAGTGTAATACTCCTTGCTCAAGGTCGTTTTGTGTTTTTAACTTTAATATCATTTCATTTTCAGGTAAGGACTCTAATACTTCAAAAATTGAAATGGGGTCAGTTCGTCCTTTAACCACAACCATATCTAAAAATTGAATATGATATTTATCAGGATGTTTCAAATCGCTGACAGATTCTCCGCTGATAATCAGTGACGCACCATAATATTTGCCCGCACCATAATATTTGGTCAAGCCTTCAATGCGAGATGTCAAGTTGACACTATCGGAAAAAGCATCCCCCTGCATGCGATTTTCTTCGCCTACCATGCCGACCATCATGTGACCGACATGCACACCAACACCCACTTGAATAGGCAATCTGCCCTCCCGTTGGCGTTCGTAATTGTATTTTTTAATTGTATTTTTCCACTTGTTTCAATTTGGCGATTCCTGCTTTTATGGCATCATCGGCACCATTTGGGAAAATAGCCATCATGCCATCTCCTAAATACTTGACAATAAAGCCATGATTATCTCGAATAGTTGGGCTGACTTTTCGCAGGTAAGCATTGACAAAATCAAAGTTTTCTTGGGGAGTCATTGTTTGTGATATGGTCGTAAATGAGCGAATATCAGAAAACATAACTGCCATTTCTTTGGCAACATGGTCACCCAGATTAACATCAATGATGCTTTCCTTTTGCAAAAATTGTAAATATTCATCGGGAACAAAACGCCCATAAGCATGATGGATTTTTGCCAAACGGAGATGAATATTGACCCGTGACAACAGTTCATCTTTGGCAAAGGGTTTCGTTAAATAATCATTTGCCCCAGCTTTAAAACCAGCTACTAAATCAGCAATTTGATTTTTAGCGGTGAGCATGATTATCGGTAGCTCATGGGCAGGATGAGTTTGACGAATCTTTCGACATGTTTCATAACCAGACATTTTAGGCATCATCACATCTAACAATACTAAATCAGGTTTGAAATCTTCAACTGCTTCTAAAGCCTCAAATCCATCATAAGCTTGGGCAATGGTGAAATTATGCAACGAAAGATAATTGCTCAAAACTTGAATGTTAATCGGTTCATCATCAACTGCCAATACTTTGAATCCTTTGTTTTCCTCCAAGTCAGGACTAGAAATATCCACGACAGGTTGTACTGCATGGCGTATTTGATTGACAACTTGGGCAGAATATGGATGCAATTTCTCTACCGCACCACTTTGCTTGTCAGGCATGGAAACCTGACCTACTTCTCGTTTTTCAGATTGTAGCGGTACATCACTGATGGGTATGGTGAAATGAAATTGTGAACCTCTGCCCAATGTTGATTCAACACTTATATCGCCGCCATGTAATTCTACAAGTTGCTTAGTGATAGTCAAGCCTAATCCTGTTCCGCCATGAACACGGCTAGCAGAAGCATCAATCTGTTGGAATGATTGAAAAACAGTTTCTAGTTTGTCGGCTGGAATACCCATACCCGTATCACTGATGGTGATTTGTAGGTACGAAGATGGGAGTTGGGAGCTGGGCTTTTGAATAGCTGCCGAAATCGTTACTTGACCAGATTCGGTAAATTTAATAGCGTTGCCGATGAGATTGTGCATGATTTGTTGCAGACGGTTTTCATCTGCTAAAATTGATGGGGTACTTGGGGCAATATTATTGCTCAAATGTAAAGATTTATTTCCAATAAGTGGTTTAGAAAGTGTTAAAACAACCTCTGTCAACTGGTAAATATCTATAGGTTTCATTTGTAAAATGAGGTTTTTATGTTGCATTTTAGAAAAATCAAGAATATCATTGACCAAATTTGACAAACGGCGACCGCTAGAAACTACCATGAGCAGGTTAAATATTTGTTCATGGGTAAGGGTACCAGTAGCACCATCTACCATAGACTCGGCAATACCGATGATACCGTTGAGCGGAGTCCGCAACTCATGAGAGGTATTAGCTAGAAATTCATCCTTAAGTTTATCTAGTATAATGAGTTGGTCATTTGAGATTTCGAGTTCTTTTGATAATTTTGCCACCCCGAAAAAGGCAGAAGAAAAACGGCTCGAAAGTAAAAATGCTTGGGAAAAGATAAAAATAAATAGTCCAAATGGTCCCATATAACCAGTATAAATAATTTGATTATTGTAAAGAAGATCATTTATCATGGCTGTAAACAGGATGAGAAAGCCCAACAGAAACACAAAACCACCCTCTCGTTTATAATAAGTAGCTAAGACCAAGATATAAATACAATATAAGCCAATTGTAATTGTGATGATTTGATATGATATAACTGTATAAGTGAATATTTGAACTGAGGTCAGAAGGACAACACTGACAAATAAAATCCCCATGAGTTGGATAAGGCGAACTATCAGTCTTGAACATTCTTGTGGAAATAGGAAATATAAAAATTGACATAAAATGGGAGGTGCCAAGTAAAATGATAAATAATCTAAGCGAACTAACCATTGCCAGGTCAGGTCAGGGAAAAAATGGTTTATGTAATAGTTGCCTGAAACAACCAATCGCAAAGCAATAACGAAGCAAATCATTCCAAAGTAAAGTGGTGATTTGTCCTCTCGTCGTAGTGCAAATAAACCAAAATGATACAACCCCATGATGAATAACGAACCAAATAAAAAAAAGTCAAACATCAGGTCGTTTTCTCTGATTTGACGTATTTGGTTTTCCGTACCAAATTGTATCAATTGTCCTGCCCCACCTTTACGATGATGGAAATTAGCAATTTGTAAAATGACTTCCAGTTCCTTATTTTTGCATACAACATTAGCAACAAGTGGTTTCCATTCTGGAACTGTGGTTTCAGTCGTTTTACCGACAATGCCATTAGTGCCGATAGCTTCTCCATTCACGTATAATATGTAAGATGTTTCAAATTCGGGCATATAAAATGCAACGGGGATGTCATAATCATTCAATAATATTTTAAAACGATGCGTGGCATAACCTGAACCTGGCAATGATTCATCAGCGACCTTATAGCCATTCCATGAATGAGGTATTTCAATCAATCCTGTTTTTTCAGGAGGATGTTCGATTATAAAATCCGTTGGTTCTAATAATTGTTGCCAGTAAAATTCAACATCTCCTCGCAGATTAACAATACCATCATGTTCAAAAGTCCAGTCCGTTAAATCCATTACACCATTTACTATTTTTGGAGTGGTTTTAGGTGAGGATGAGCAAGCGATTAGGGAAAATGAAAATAGTACGGTGATTAGGATAAGTACATGTCTCATTAACTTATCAATGCCTCACGAACAGTTTTGGGATTTGTAAAGTGAATCGTTTTCATTCCCAATTTTTTAGCGGTCTGAATGTTAGACAAGGAGTCATCAATGAAAAGTGCTTGATGAGCAGATATACCACCACGTTCTAAGACGATATGATAAATTTGGGGGTCAGGCTTCATGATGCCCACTTCCGCAGAAGTGACCGAAAAATCAAAGAGGATGTTTAAATTATGTTCTCTTAAAAGGGTATTTCCATTTGGGTAATGTGTATTGCTAAGGAGGCCAATTAGATAATGTTCTTTCAAATGACGAATATCATCAACTAAATCTGTATCTAAGGTATCTCCTCTAAAAAAATCTCGTTGGGCTTGGTGTGATTCTTCATCTGAAAGGTGAAACCGCTTTTGTGCTTCCATCCAGATTACTTGCCATGTAACTTGACCGAGTTGAGCCTGTACACCTACATCGCTATTAAAAATGTAATTTTCAAATTCGCCATGTAACAAACCAACTTTATCATCCCAGCGGGTGCGGTAAGAATGGTCATGGGTACGAAGCAACACCCCACCAAAATCAAAGATAATTGCTTTTAACATTATGTTAGGGGTTAGGAATTAGGGGCTAGGAATTAGGGGTCAGAAATTAGAAGTCCTAATCCCTAATCCTAGAAAATATTTACTTTATTTCGACTTCAGCACCTTCAGCTTCTAAGGCTTCTTTGCCTGCTTCAGCTTCTTCTTTAGAAACACCTTCAAGAATATTAGAAGGGAATTCGTCTACAACAGCTTTAGCCTCTTTCAAACCTAAGTCACTACGTAGAGAACGAACTGCCTTAATAACTTTGATTTTCTTTGGTCCAATTCCCGTTAGAACCACGTTAAATTCAGTTTGTTCGGGTTCTTCTTCCACAGCATCCGTACCTGCCCCCCCAGTTGGCATAGCCATCATGGCGGTTGGAGCGGCGGCACTAACACCCCATTTTTCTTCTAACATTTTAGTTAAATCAGCTGCCTCTAATAAAGTTAGGCTACTTAAATCTTCAACAATTTTTGCAAGGTCTGCCATTTTTAATTACTCCTAAAATACGGACTGGATGTCCGTGTTACATGGTTAAAAACTTAATCTTCATCAGACTTAGAATAAGCCTGGATAACATTAACAACTTGTCGAACACCACTATTTATAACACCGACCAGTTGAGTTGGTGGTGTCGATAAAAGACGAGCCAATGTCGAAGCGGGACCAGAAATAATCCCCAACAATTGAGCTCGGGTCACATCAAGAGAAGGCAATTTTGATATGTTACTAACGTCGTTCTTGTCAAAACGACTCCTTCCTATCAAGCCTCCTTCGATTTCTAAGCGTTCTTCCTCTTTTACATAATCAAGCAATGCCTTCGCCACACTAGGTGGGTCACTATAAGAAAAAACCAGACCAACAGAGTCTTGCAATAGGTCATCTATTTCTGTCAGCCCTTGTTCTTTCAATACTTTTTGGGCAATGGTGTTTTTGACAACCATATACCTAGCATCGGCTTCTTGTAATTTACGGCGTAAACTACTTAGTTTATTAACGGGAATCCCTTGATATTTGGTTACGAAGATAGCACTGCTACGTTCTATGTTGTCTGTATACTTATCGTAAAGTTCTTTTTTCTTTCCTTTTGTAATTGCCAAGAGTATATACTCCCTTTTTAAAATTAAAAACGCCCTTACCTACCAAGATAAAGGACGTAAATTTAACACTACAAAAAATGCAATGTTTGATAACACAAAAGTTACCTTATCACCTTTACCTCGGCAGGTATTAATTAAACGCACAAAACGAACCTGCTGTCTCTGGTTATGGTACATGTAGTGGTACAAGCATCTTGCTTGTATCGCTTTGAACAAGCTAGAAGTTTATTCTACATGTTAACTGGTTCTAAGTTGAGATGCCCGCACTTGGTCAACTTTTATTCCTGCCCCCATGGTGGGGGCAAGAGTAATGGAATGAATATATTGCCCTTTAGCCGCAGAAGGTCTGGCAGTAACAATTGCTTCCATCAAAGCCGAGAAATTTTGATAAAGTGCCTCTTTTGTAAAAGAGGATTTGCCAATAGTAACATGGATATTAGAAGTTCTATCAAGACGAAATTCTACACGTCCACCTTTTAATTCTCCTACAGCACGACCAACATCTTCCTCTGGTACGACTGTTCCTGCTTTCGGGCTAGGCATGAGTCCACGCGGACCGAGCAGTCTACCTAATCGTCCAACCTTACGCATTACTAGTGTGGTAGCAATAGTAGCATCAAACTCAAACCATCCACCTTGTATTTTTTCGATGAGGTCATCTAACCCCACGTAATCGGCTCCTGCTTCTAAAGCATTTTTCTGACCTACACTTTCAGCAAGCACCAACACTCGCACATTTTTACCAGTTCCATTTGGTAAAGCGACCGTACCACGTACTTGTTGGTCAGCCTTTCGTGGGTCAATCCCTAAATTGAGATGAGCCTCTATCGTAGCATCAAATTTTGCATAGGAGACTTCCTTCACCAATGCTACCGCATCTTCAGGACTATAACATCTGCCGCATTTAAGTCAGGCATCTTAGTGGTAGCAATTTCTTTAATTTGGTCTTTAGTTACGGACCCAACTTTATCCCGATTGGGAACGCCAGACCCTTTCTCAATACCTGCTGCTTTTTTCAATAAGTCACCTGCAGGAGGTGTTTTTAAAACAAATGAAAATGTTTTATCTACATAAATTGTAATTTCTACAGGGATAACATTACCCGTTAAGTGTTTAGTACGAGCATTATATTCCTTAACGAACCCCATGATGTTAACTTGATGTGGTCCCAACGCACTTCCCACGGGAGGAGCGGGATTAGCTTTGCCTGCTTGAATTTGCAATTTAACCTTAGCTTGGACTTTTTTTGCCATATAAGCACACTCTCAGATTGTAATTGGTTTGAAAACCAACATAGCTCTTTCTAATTGAATTTAAGTTTAAATTCGTTCAACTTGTAAAAAATCAAGTTCAACTTGTGTCTCACGTCCAAAGAAGTTTACTAAAACTCTCACTCTAGCTCGGTCTAAATCGAGTTCATCAACGGTACCCATGAAATCTTCAAACGGTCCTTCAACAATACGAACTCGTTGCCCAACTTTAAAATTAACCTTAATTTTTGGAGCATCCGCCTCCATACGTTTCAGTATTTTATCTACTTCTTCTTGACGAAGAGGATATGGTTTATCAGCTCCAACGAAGCCCGTTACGCCCGGCGTATTACGCACAACAAACCATGAGTTCTCATCCATTAGCATCTCTATCAAAATGTAACCAGGAAAGACTCGTTTTTCTGTTGTACGGCGGACACCCTCTTTCAACTCTATCTCTTCTTCTGTGGGAACAACAATCTGAAAGATTATATCATCCATCTTGCGGTGTTTAATAAATTCATGTAGATTTTTTTCTACTTTTTTTTCACAACCCGCGTAGCAATGGATAACATACCACTCCGTACCTTCCGGCCGCGGCCGGCTTATTTCAGGTGAGGTTTCTTTGGTATTTTTGGATTTTTGATTAGAAGACTTGTCAGAACTTGACTTACGTTGTCCTTTTGTCTTTTTACCCATAAAACCCCCTTTTAATCGTTCTTCCCAAAAAAAATAATTGCAACAAGCTCCTATACCTCACGATTGTTAATATAAAAACCTGCCGCCACTATACCAATCAATATCACACCGGTGATAATCCAACCAATGCTCAATGCTACAACACCTGTTGTAACCGATTGAAATATGAAATCTACAAGAACTAAAAACAAGGAGGCGGTCACTGTACCGGCTATAACTGCTGTTGTTAATGCCCGTGACTCTTCACGTGTTGGCCACGTCACCTTAGCAATTTCTGATTTGACACCGTAATATTGCTCTCTTAATGCTTGCAAGTTCGCATTTCTTTCCACAAGCGAAGGTGATGCATCTTTTTTAGATGATGCCGCTTTTGCTTTTGAAGATGGTGATTTTGCTTTTGCCATTTAGACTTTCTTACTTCTTAAATTTGACTGAAAAGAGGGCAAGCAACTTAACTTTGTCACTTGACCCCTTGTTATTTACTCAATCCAAAAAAATATGGAATATGTACCATCTAGTAGTTTTAAAACCACTAGGCAACAAATTACTCAATAATTTTAGTAATGACACCTGCTCCAACAGTGCGTCCACCTTCACGAATAGCAAAGCGTTGCTCTTTTTCAAGTGCCACAGGTACAATTAATTCCACTTCTAAATTAACATTGTCACCAGGCATTACCATTTCAACACCTTCTGGTAGATGAACGGATCCTGTTACATCAAGGGTACGAATGTAAAACTGAGGACGATACCCCTTAAAGAATGGTGTATGACGACCACCCTCTTCCTTTTTCAAAACGTACACTTTACTTTCAAACCTAGTGTGGGGGCTGATTGTTTTCGGCTTGGAAATAACCTGCCCTCGTTCCACCGAATCACGTCCGATACCACGCAACAACAGACCAATATTATCACCAGCTCGCCCTTCGTTCAATAATTTACGGAACATTTCGACACCTGTGACAACAGTCTTGCGTGTATCTCTGATACCTGATATTTCAACTTCTTCCCCAACTTTTATAATACCACGGTCTACTCGTCCTGTCACAACAGTACCACGTCCTTTAATACTGAATATATCTTCAATAGGCATCAGGAATGGTTTTTCTGTGTCGCGCATTGGTGTAGGAACATGCTCATCTACCGTGTCCATTAGTTCTAGAATAGAGGCATAAACAGGGTCATTAATATCGGTACTCTCACTTTCAAGAGCTTTCAAAGCACTACCGCGAATAACGGGAACATCATCAAAGCCATAGCTTTCAAGTAATTCACCTACTTCTAGCTCGACCAACTCTAATAGTTCCTCATCATCCATCTGATCGATTTTGTTAAGGTAAACTACCATTGCTGGCACTTCGACTTGGCGAGCCAACAAGATATGCTCACGCGTTTGCGGCATTGGACCATCAGGAGCACTTACCACCAAAATAGCCCCGTCCATTTGAGCTGCTCCAGTAATCATGTTCTTGATATAGTCAGCATGACCTGGACAGTCAACATGGGCATAGTGCCTATTTTTCGTTTCGTACTCAACATGAGCAATGGCAATTGTAATACCACGCTCTCTTTCCTCTGGGGCATTATCAATTTGGTCAAATGCTTGGAAATAATTCTTACCACTTTGCCAACTTAATATTTTTGTGATAGCAGCGGTCAAAGTAGTCTTTCCGTGGTCAACATGACCAATTGTACCCACATTAACATGATCTTTATTTCTAACAAATTGTTCTTTAGCCATATAAAAACATTACTCCTAATTAGCTTGACTTTTCTGGGTAGTTGAAATAATTTACAACTATACAAAAGAGTGGAGAGGGGCGGAGTCGAACCACCGAAGCTTTCGCAGCTGATTTACAGTCAGCCCCCTTTGGCCACTTGGGTACCTCTCCAAATCTTAAATTATTAAACTAAGCTAAGTATAATCACATTCAGAATTTTGTCAAATTTGGTTTTAAAAATTTGCGGGACCGCCAAGCCTCATACAAGGATAACGCCCCTGCTACTGAAACATTAAGCGATTCTATCTTTCCCTGCATGGGAAATTCAATCAAAAAATCACATGTTTCTCGTACCAATCTGCTTAATCCCTTTCCTTCATGTCCTAACACTAAAACCAACGCCCTATCTAAATCAACTTTGTGATATAATTGAGCTGTATCATGCTTTTCAACTCCTACCACCCATACATTTTCTTTTTTTAACTCATGCAATGCACGAGATAAATTAGGAACATAAGCAACATTTAGATGTTCTGTTGCCCCAGCCGAAGCACTCACGACGCTTGCTGTAATTCTCACTGCCCGCTTTTTGGGGATAATTACTCCATGCACACCGACTGACTCGGCTGTTCTAAGCAATGCCCCTACATTTTGTGGGTCTTCTAGGTGATCTAGTGCTAAAACAAATGGAAGTTGATTCAACTTCCTAGCGTGGTCGAGAATATCACACATTTCTACAGTGGGCAAATTACCAACTTCTAAAATTACGTTTTGATGCCCTTTTTCCACACTATCTAGTTTATTTCTTTCGGTATATTTAATCAATACCTTTAAATCTTTTGCTAAACCAACTATTTCCCTTATAATCTTTGTTTTTTTAACATTTTTTGTTAAAATTATTTTGTTTATGTGTCTTCGTCTCGCCCGCAGACATTCGCGGACAGGATTATGCCCATAAATGTGGTGTAGCATGCTTATTTTACCAGTTTCCAGATAGTGCCATCAGGTCTGTCCTCTAAAATAACCCCTAATTCACTCAATTGGTCACGGATTTTATCCGCCGTAGCCCAATCTCGTTTGGTTCTTGCATCAGTACGCAATGTAATTAAAACACCAAACAAGCCATCGAGCAAATCTCCGCCAGCTTCATTAACAATGTCTTTCGGAATAATGCCCAAAATATCTTCGCCAAGCGTCTGATAAGTTTCATCAATCGCTTGCAAACTACCTGAAGACAAAATTTCATTAGAGTTTAAAAGCGTATTAACCGACTTATTCAAATCGAATAATATACCAATCGCCGCCGCAGTATTAAAGTCATCATCCATTAACCCTACGAATTCCCTACGATATTTTAAAAGCGTGTTTTGCACACCGATTGAAGCTTTTTCTTCATGTGCCTTGCCAATTTGGTCGCGAACAAGTTTTACAGTGGCATGCAAACGGGCTAATCCTTTTTCAGCAGCTTGCAAAGCCTCATCGCTAAAATCAAGCGGCGAACGGTAATGACTGCTCAGAATGAAAAATCTAATAACTAAGGGAGAGTATGCCTTTGACAGATTTTTATTTGTGCCATTAAATGCAGATTTCAAATCAATTGCATTTCCCAAACTTTTTCCCATCTTCATGCCATTAACTGTTACCATGTTATTATGTAACCAATATTTGGCAAACTGACTACCATCTATGGCTTCACTTTGAGCGATTTCACATTCGTGGTGTGGGAAAATATTTTCTAACCCACCGCCATGAATATCAAATGGTTGCCCTAAATATTTGGTCGCCATGACAGAACACTCAATATGCCAGCCAGGATAGCCTTCGCCCCAAGGAGATTGCCAACGCATGAGATGCCCTTCTTCCGCTTGTTTCCACAGAGCAAAATCAGCTGGATGCCTTTTTTCACTCTTAACCTCAACACGTACCCCTTCTTCTAATTCATCTATTTTTCTACCTGACAATTTGCCATACTCATCAAAACTGCTCACATCAAAATACACTGAACCATTTTCAACATAGGCATGTCCTGTCTCGATTAGTTTTTCCGTCAAGGCAATTTGTTCAGGAATATGCCCTGAAGCACGTGGTGAAATATCAGGCCGCAACACATTAAGAGCGTCCATGTCCTCAAAATAACTGTGAGTATACAACTCAACAACTTCCATTGGTTCTATCCGCTCTTTGCGAGCCTGCTTCAAAATTTTATCTTCGCCACTATCTGCATTATCGGTCAAATGCCCTACATCAGTGATATTTTGAACATAGCGTACCTTATATCCCGAATAACGCAAATAACGGACAATCACATCAAATGAAACATAGCTTTTAGCATGTCCAATGTGGGAATGACCATAAACTGTTGGACCACAAACATAAATACCAACAAAGCCTTCTTTTACGGATGTAAATATCTCTTTTTGTCTCGTAAGTGAGTTCTGAACATATAATGCCATAAATTTCTCCCTCAAATTTTAATTAAAGTTGATTGTAGCATCTTTTGTGTTTGCAGGCAAATTTAATTATGCTTATTGAAAATCAATGTTTTAGCAAAAAAGTTCAACTTCTAGGCGTTTAAGACAATAAAAGCAATTGCAAGCCACAAGACTGGTAGAATTGGGGCTAGTGGATAGCATCACCCACACACCTGTTGGTCAAGTGCTAAAAAAACAAACTCAAACCGCATCTCAAGCGACAATGGTGTATAGCTGAATTAAGCACACTTTTCTTGTGGCGGATGGAACAGATACTTGACCTGTATGAGCGAGCTTACGATGTCCAACGTCCCTTAGTTTGCTTTGATGAGCATCCCTGTCAACTGCTTGATGATGTGTTGACCCCTGTGCCGATGACTTCAGGCATGGTGTCTGTACGATTTTTATTGCCTTTGAGCCACTGACATGCCAAAATGGGAATTGCTGTAGAAAATATGGATTATGTGTTCTAGTCTAAATTTGGAAAATCTACAAAGATAGATACAATATAAATCGTCACGTAGAAAGGAGTAAAAAAACTATGACACAATTAATTGCTCAATTTGAGCAAGCATTACATTTGAGCAAGCATTACTATCACTCGACCAAATAACGACAAAAGAAATATTACGTCAAGGCATGGAAAACAGTTCACCGCTTCAGTTTGTGGAGCAGGTGGTTGTGCCTGCCTTAGAACAAATTGGCGACGGCTGGGAATCAGGTGATGTTGCCCTGTCTCAAATCTACATGAGCGGCCGTATTTGTGAGAAATTGGTGGATACGATTTTGCCCCCCAAAGACCCACAACGAAAATATCAACCTAAAATGGCTATCACAATTGGTGGATACGATTTTGCCCCCCAAAGACCCACAACGAAAATATCAACCTAAAATGGCTATCACCGTTTTAGAAGATTATCATTTGTTAGGTAAACGGATTGTCTACTCGATTTTGAGGGCGAGTGGATATGAGGTATTAGATTACCGTCAAACCGATGTCAATGGACTTATACAACAAGTGAAAAAAGATGATGTGAAAATACTTTTTTTGATGATGATTTATGGAAGGAAGTGGGGGCGGATGCTATGGCAAAAAGTGCTTCTGAATCTATCGCCGTAATTAATAATATAATGGAGGAAATAGCATGACGCAGACAACCATGACTTCATTACAACGTGTACTAACCACACTCGGACGTAAAGAGCCTGACCGCGTTCCCTTATTTTTGTTGCTGACCATGCATGGGGCGAAGGAGTTAGGTTTGTCAATCAAAGAATATTTTTCCAAAGCAGAGTATGTGGTTGAAGGACAACTTCGCATGCGGGCAAAGTATCGCAATGATTGTATTTATGCCATTTTTTTTGGTGCTATTGAAGTAGAAGCATGGGGATGTGATATAATTTACATTGAGGATGGTCCACCAAATTCTGGCAGACCATTTATCCGTAAGCCCCAAGACATACTACACCTTGAACCACCAAAAGTTAAGGAAAGCCCTTGCTTGGTCAAAGTTCTAAAAACCATTGCCATGCTTAAGGAAAAAGTAAAAGATGATGCCCCTATTATTGGGGTTGCCGTTTCTCCTTTCTCTTTACCTGTCATGCAAATGGGATTTGATAAATATATCGAATTGATGTATGAACAGCCCGACTTGTTTAATCGCTTGATGCGATTGAATGAATCATTTTGTGTTGAATGGGCAAATGCCCAATTGGAAGCTGGTGCAACAGCAATATGCTATTTTGACCCCGTATCTTCCATGACGATAATAACACGAGATATGTATCTCAAAACAGGTTTTGAAATTGCCAAGCGAACCATTGCCCAAATCAAGGGTCCGACGGCAACCCACATGGCTTCGGGACGCTGTCTGCCGATTATCGGCGATATTGCCCAGACGGGAACGGCTATCATTGGTACCAGTGTCCTTGAAGACTTGGTAGATGTAAAATCTGCATGTCGTGGGAAATTAACGGTATTGGGTAACTTGAATGGTATTCAAATGCGAAACTGGACACCTGAACAAACCGAATCTATCGTCAAAGATTGCATTGCTAAAGCAGGACAAGGAGGCGGATTTATTCTGTCGGATAATCATGGCGAAATTCCCTATCAAGTTCCTGATGAAGTATTACTCAATATTTCAGAGGCTGTTCACAAATGGGGAACATACCCATTGAATTAGTCCGAACCATATTTGACAAAATTTACTTTTTCAGGTATCATTTTTATATGATGACACATAATACATCTAAACCAATCATTTATTGGCATCACCTGTTTGG
>NBMH01000151.1 GCA_002084875.1 Anaerolineaceae bacterium 4572_78
TGAGTTAATGTTACTGAAAACATTCCCAATGACTGGTCCAAGAATAAGTAATACAGCAATCACAACGATTGCAACAAGTACAAGAATTAATGCGTACTCTACGAGACCTTGACCTTCTTCACGTGGTAAAAATAACATAATAACCTCCGTATAAATACAATAATGCTAACTACCCCATCATTATAACACAAAAAAGAATTTAAATCAAGTATTTTATATGGTACTTTAGTACTATAGACCGAAAATTAAATGCATAAAGTATAAAATAAACGCAAACACTACGACAAAAATACGTTTGAATGTCAATACATCGCTACAAAATTCTATGCATTACATAAATATCAACCAATCCCAATTTAGCATGTCGAAATCCATTGGGGATGGTGCCTATAATTTCAAAACCTAAATTTTGCCACAGATGAATTGCTCTTTTATTTGTGCTGACCACAAAATTAAACTGCATTGCCATAAAATCATGAGCTTTGGCTACTTTCAATGAATGTTCCGCTAATTTACGACCGATGCCTTTACTTTGCCATGTTTTCTTAACCATATAAGTTCCATTGGCAACATGAGAGCCTCTGCCTGGTTGATTAGTGGTGATTTTATATGCTCCGACCATTTCTCCATCCTGAATAGCTACATAGCTTATCGTTGGTCTTGATAGCCATTGAGTGATAACATGTTCTCGTTTGACATTATTATCATCTGCAAAGCTAACACCTGTTTGCACAACCTGACGGTATATTTGCCAAATTGACTCGCCATTAACGGCTGTGGCTCGCCTGATATGAAATCCCTTTTCTAAATCACCTCCAGCATCGGTCAAATCCAAACTACCTAAATCAGGTGAACCACCTTCATAAACAATATCAGGAGGCAAATCCTTTTCTTTATGAGCCCGTTTAGATAATTTGTCACACCGTTCATTAAGTTTATCACCAGCATGTCCCTTTATCCAGACGAATGTTACCACATGGCGATGGCAGGCACTTAGTAACTGTTGCCATAAATCGGCATTAGGAACCAACTTACTTTTTCTTTGCCAGGCATTTGCCCGCCAACGCTCCACCCAGCCTTTGTTCATGCCATCAACGATATATTGTGAATCGGTGTAAACAGTAACATCACATTGGCTTTTTAGGCTTTGCAAGCCAGCAATAACCCCCATAATTTCCATGCGGTTATTTGTGGTCAAGCGAAAGCCACCCGATATTTCCTTATGGTAATTGCCATATTCCAAAATGACCCCGTATCCACCCGGACCAGGATTTTGAAAACAAGAACCATCTGCATATATTTTTACTTTTTTTAGTTCGTTCATTTTTTAGAATTACGGAGCCACACTGTTGCTCCTAACTTCTAGTTAAGGGTTACTAAATTTTAATAATCTAGTAAAAATTCCTTAGAAAGTTGTATATCTGGGATTTTTGTCTCACGAGGTAAATATACACTGGTATGAATATTAAGTTTAGACAAACTGTTTTGCCATGCAAATCAACCCTTGACACTCCTGTAAGGTCTTTATCGAAATGTTACTTCATGACGGTTTTTAGTATAACCCGCCGATAGATTTCAACATAATGTTTAGTAATAAAATGCCATGAAAACTGTTGTTCGGCAATTTTACGACTCTCATATCCCATGCGCCGCTGTTCAAACGGATTGCCGATTAAACGATACAATCGGTCGGCTAAACTCATGGCATCTTTAACAGGAACAATATACCCATTTCGCATGTCTGTTACCAATTCGTCAAGTCCTGGTGCAGATGTACCAATGATGGGCAAGCCACATGCCATCGCTTCTAGGACAGTATTTGGCATACCTTCCCATGTTGTCGCCGTCACAAAAATATCCGCTTGACGATAGCGGTCAACTAATTTGACATGCTCTATCCAGCCTGAAAATTGGACATGCTTACTCAAATTATGCTCAATCACCATCCGCTCTAATTCAGAACGTGCTTTACCTTCCCCAACAAGTTCAAGCAAAAACGGTGGCACATCGTCCATTTTTGTCAAATGTATCAATGCCTCAATTAAAAAGTGCGGACTTTTAGAATCAACTAATCTGCCCACATAAATTAGACGTACTCGTTCTGATTTTGGTTTGTCAAGCAACGGGGTAAACAAACTCAAGTCAATTGCATTTGGGATGACCTCAATCGATATATCTGGGGTAGTTTTATGAGCATGTTTACGAAGCCCATTTGATACCGAAACGACCGTATCTGCATCATGCATGAAAGTTGAAAAGGCTGGTTGTAATATTTTGTATGCCTTCGCAAAACGTTCTACCTCATCAGTCGGCACATCTGCCCCACGCAAGGAAATGATATAAGGTAGCCCATGTGTTCTTTTTAGTAGCCATCCAACAGGGCCATCAGGCAAGGCAAAAAAGACATGCACAACATCAGGTTTAAACTCGGCTACCGTTTGCAAGCAGTACCAAATACAACTGATAACAAATGTCCCCATCTCAAAAATCGTCGAATAATCTTGTTTTTTGCGTGAGACGGGTACACGATGAACTTCAACCCCGTTTATAAACTCAATCGGTTTCAGCCCTCGAATCGGACTCATGAGTTCCCAAGTGAGTGCCGTATTTCGCAAGATGAAACCCGCCAGCAAGCATAATGTACCGAGCAATGTAAAGCCATGGTCGCTAATATCTTTGCCGAGTGATAATTTGGCATAGGCAAGATAAACCCAAAATAATATGCCGATAATCAACAGGATATTACCTGATAAACTGTAAAATTGGGTTGGGCGGGAGGTAATTACCCGTACCGTATGTCCCATTTCCACAAGGCTTTCGGCAATCTTTTTGCTTGCTTTTCCTCCCCCAGCACCGATGGGTGGAAATTCATAGTTAATAATTAAGATACGCATATTAGCCCGATATAGCAGGTAGTAATTGTTCTGATTTCCACATTTTGTAAGAGGCACGGGTATATTTATCATGGTTGGCATGCCAATTTGGTACATCCTCAATTGTCCAATATTTTAATGCCGAGCCTTCATGCGACAGTGTCAACTCGCCGCCGATAATTTCACATAAATGAACAATTGCTATCATGGTAAAAGGATAGGAGACACTTGCCATACGTGTAAATACTCCCACAAATTGTTTGAATTCAACTTCCAATCCTGTTTCTTCCCGCACTTCCCGTATGGCGGTATCAATTGGTCTTTCATTTGGTTCTACCCAACCGCATGGCAGACACCAGCCTGTGCCATCAGCACGCTCCATGAGCAGAATCTGACCATGCTCATTAAATATGGCTACATCTGCTCCTACTTTGGGCGTAATTTGCCCCATTTCTTTTAAGAATTTGGCTCTTATTTTTCCGACAGGTACATCTAAAAATTGACTATAAGTTTGGTTTGTCAATTGCATGAGGTGATTGTACCGTTCACGGTCGTATGGATTTTCAGCGTAATGAAGCCCATTGCGGGCAATCGTTTGCACTTCGTCTAACAGAGTAAATATATCCATATTTTCCTTTCGATACCTACGAGCATACAAGAAGTTCAACTTGTTCAAAAAGTTGAACTTCTATTTGCTTTTTGAAAATTAAGTGAACATCTCCCAAACATACACTTAATACAGAAATTTGTCAATATTTTGTATTCTTTTAGATAGCTACACGTAATTATTCATTCCCTAGAGCTGTTCAATGCTATTTTTTGACAAGATAAACTGAAGCGTCAAAGCTTGCTTTGACATGAAAAAGCAAGCTTCTTCGCTCCAATGCACGACCATGTGATTGAAAATCATGTCGAAAAATATCCCAAGCCATGGCTTCTGTTTTAGCATTAAACAGCCCTACCTAATGTATTAAGTTGCTGTTTGCAGTTTGCCAAAAAGCAAGCATTGTAATAAACTTGCCATGCTACAAATAATTTACTGGAGTTAGGAAGTTGTCTCGGTTTCGATAAAAACCCCAGCAAGAATTGTTTTGTAGTTGGTAGTATCCCCGAATCAAATGCGTTTGCCGCGATTGACTTTTGGGAAATGATACCAAACTTTATACAGAACGGACAAATCCGTCCTACATGAATTAAAGGAGTTCTCATGTCACGAAAAACAACAATTCTTTGTCTAGCGAGCTATTATAAAGGGGGGCGTTTTTTAGAACAATGTAAAAAACGTGATTGCCATGTCATCTTAGTTGCCCCTGAAAAACTAAGAGAATCAAAGTGGCCCCATGACTGCATTGATGAAATATTTTTCATGCCCGACCTGCACCAACATCCCAATATTACTTATGCAATTACCTATTTGGCTCGTAGTCGTCACATTGACCAAATCATTCCCCTTGATGACTATGATGTACCATTAGCAGGGAATCTACGAGAACACATGCGGATGACTGGTTTAGGAGACACAGCGTCACGTGTTTTTCGCGATAAATTGACAATGCGTGATACTGCTCGTCGTCATGGTATATTGGTTCCTGAATTTACCCGTGTGATAAATTATGACGAATTGCGAATGTTCATGGCGAATGTTCCACCTCCATGGCTACTCAAGCCACGTGGTGAAGCGGGAGCAATGGGCATCAAAAAATTGCATGACTCGGAACAGCTATGGCGAAAACTAGACGAGTTAGGGGACGAACAATCGTACTTTGTACTGGAGCAATTTGTGGAAGGGACGGTTTTTCATATTGATTCCCTTGTCTCTGATAACCATGTCATCTTTTCCAAAACAAGTAAATATGGTACACCACCATTGAGTGTTTCCCATGATGGAGGAGTCTTTACTACCAAAATGTTGCCCGAACATGACCCCGATTGTCAGGCGATAACCGAACTCAATCAGAAAGTATTACAAACGTTTGGTTTGGGTTTAGGTTCTAGTCATACCGAATTTCTCAAGGGTCATGCCGATGGCAAATTTTATTTTGTCGAAACATCGGCTCGTGTTGGTGGAGCAAGTATCGATTTAATGATTGAGCATGCCAGTGGGGTAAATTTATGGGCGGAATGGGCAAATTTAGAAATTGCCCGTGCTAGAGGCGAAACTTATCAATTGCCTACACTTTATGATAAATATACGGGTTTACTTGTTTGCCTTGCCAAACAAGAATATCCTGATTTAAGCGGCTATAATGACCCTGAAGTTACTTGGCGAATGAATAAGAAACACCATGCAGGGTTGATTATCGCTACGAAGGATTATAATAGACTGGAGTCGTTGCTAGAAAGTTATACTCAACGCTTCAGCCATGATTTCATGGCTTGGTTGCCGCCCCTTGAGAAAGCAACAGAATATGAGGAGATTAATTAAATGTATTACTAATTGTATACAATTGATGATTTGACATACTTATTTGGCGTTTTAATTTTATAGGTAGTCCTGTATAGATAATGATTTGCGAAAATGGACATATCCATAATGGCAAACAAAAATACATGTGTTTGGTATTTTGTCCATCATCACAATGCTTCTTTAGCCATCTAAATCATTCTCTATGCAGGACTACCCATATTTGTATTTTATTTAGTAAAATGGTGTCATCACATTTCGACATAAATAATACTCTCCTGTATAGATTGGGCAACTTCTTTAATGCGAATTGATTTACACCCCCAAGGAGTTAGCACATCTACTTTTTTACCTAGTATATCTTCTAGATAATCACAAAAATGAACAAATTTTAAACCGACCGGCCGACCAAATTCGACCATCAAATCAA
>NBMH01000152.1 GCA_002084875.1 Anaerolineaceae bacterium 4572_78
GTTAAGGTAAGAGAAGTCATCATTAATATCCCATTCTGAAAATAATGATAATTAATAAATAATCACAGGAAATGATACATCCATTGCTAACAAAAAGCAAATACGAGATAAATTTTAGTGATGGAGTTGTGTTCATGATTGATTCCTTTGTAATTGTAGCCGCAATTTCCTAATTGCACGGCTATCATCAATTGTTGCCATATTTAGCAATTTGAGGTACAATATCTCTAGCAAAAAAAGAAATTTGTGTAATTATCAATATTTCTAAATCAATCTAATTTAGTTTATTTGGTGGAGAACTACATGGAAGAAAAAATAGCTGTTAAGAACAATATCGGTCGCATTCGATACGTTGATATAGAAAACGAAATGCGAACAGCTTACTTAGATTATGCAATGAGTGTCATCGTCAGTAGAGCCTTACCTGATGTTCGTGATGGACTTAAACCAGTACATCGCCGTATTTTGTACGCTATGTATGACATGGGAAATAAGCCCGGCACACCCTATCGTAAGAGTGCTCGTATTGTTGGAGATGTGCTGGGTAAGTACCATCCTCATAGTGATGCGGCTGTCTACGATGCAATGGCACGCATGGCTCAAGACTTTTCAATGCGGTACATGCTAGTTGATGGTCAAGGAAATTTTGGTTCCGTTGATGGGGATAACCCAGCTGCCATGCGTTACACAGAGGCTCGAATGGCTCATATCGCTGCGGAAATGGTGCTAGACATCGAAAAAGATACTGTAGATTGGCAAGATAATTTTGATGCCTCACTCCAGGAACCTACAGTTTTAACGGCTCGCATTCCAAATATGTTACTGAATGGTAGTAGTGGTATCGCAGTCGGCATGGCAACCAATATCCCACCGCACAATTTAACTGAGTTGTGTGATGCTTCTATTTATTTGATTGATAACTTCGATAAAATCGATGAAATAACCGTTGGAGATTTGATGCAATTTGTTAAGGGACCTGATTTTCCCACAGGTGGTATTGCCTTAATAGGTGAAGGACTTATCCAAGCGTATGCCACTGGTAAAGGAGTTATTGCCATGCGGGCTGTTGCTGAAATTGAGGAGATGAATAATAAACGCCATCGGATTGTTGTTACCGAAATCCCCTATCAACTCAACAAAGCAAATCTTATTGTCCGCATTGCCGACCTTGTAAAATCAGGAAAATTAAAAGATATTTCTGGACTGCGAGATGAGTCTGACCGTAAGGGAATGGCTATTATAATTGAACTCAAACGAGGGGCTCAACCCTTAAGTGTGCTTAATCAACTCTACAAATACACCCCGCTTCAGTCAAACTTTAATATGAACATGTTGGCACTGCTCAATGGCGAGCCACGTAAGATACCCCTTCGTGTTGCCCTAAAAACGTTTATCGAACATCGTCAAGATGTAATTTCCCGCCGTAGCAGATTTGACCTAGTAAAAGCTAAAAAACGGGCTCATATTTTAGAAGGATTGCGTTTGGCATTAAGTCAAACTGATGTGGTTATCAAGACCATTCGCCACAGCGATAGCACTTCTGAAGCACGGGCAGCACTCATAACCGATTTCGATTTTTCCGAAGAACAAGCAAATGCTATTCTCGAAATGCAACTGCGGAGATTGGCTGCTTTGGAACGCCAAAAAATAGACGATGAATATCAAACTATTACAGAAACAATCGTTTATTTGGAAGGCTTACTTGTCACTCCCGATAAAATTCTAGCCCTTATTCGACAAGACCTGCAAGAAATCAAAGAAAAATATGGGGATGAACGCCGCACACAAATTGAATTTGATTTTACAGGCGAAATTAAAGAAAAAGACCTTGTGAAAAAAGAAGAAATATTGGTCAGTATTACACGCCAAGGATACATCAAACGTGTGCCAAGTCAAACCTATCGCCAACAAGGTCGAGGCGGAAAAGGAGTTCGTGGCATGACCACACGTGATGAGGATGATGTTGTTTTTCTCTTTTCGGCAAATACCCATGACACAATTTTGTATTTCAGCGATAAAGGGAAAGTATATTCTGAAATGGCATGGCGTATTCCCGATGCCAGCAGAATTGCCAAAGGCATGGCATTAGTCAACTTAATCAAGATTGAACCTGATGAAAAAATCACTGCTGTGGTTGCCGTCTCTTCCTTTGAGCATGCCGATTACTTAACGACGGTGACTCATAATGGTCGGATTAAACGGACAAATCTCAAGGACTTTGCTTCGGTTCGGTCAAATGGATTGATTGCTCTTAGCTTGGGTGACGATGATAAACTTGGTTGGGTTCGATTAACAACAGGTTATGAAGATTTCATTTTGGTGACAAAGTTAGGGCAATCAATCCGTTTTGCAGAGACTGATGTACGAGTAATGGGACGACAAGCCGCTGGAGTAAATGCCATAAAATTCATTGAAGGAGATTCATTAGCAGGTGTCGGGGTGGTTAAACCAGAGCATGATTTGTTGGTAGTTACAGAACGCGGTTTGGGTAAACGAACTCCTCTTGACCAATATACAAGACAAAATAGATATGGTTTCGGCATGCGTACTTTGAGTAAAACTTATGAAAAAACAGGTGCCATCATTGATGTGCATGTTGTCAAAGGTGATGAGGATATTTCGCTCATGTCGAGTGAAGGTAAATTGATACGAATTAGTGTGGCGAGTGTACCACAGTTTGGAAGGTCTACACGTGGAGCCAGAGTCATGAACTTAGATGAAGGTGATACGGTAGCATCAGTGGCACTTTTGCATGGAATCGAAACAATGGAGGAATCTGACCCCAACCCCTAACCCCTCTCCCAGGAGGAATAATCATGTTCCATCATAATCAATTTTTATTTTCAGATAGCTACATTAACGATATTTTACCAGAGTCAAATTTGCAGTGGCGAGATGTCTTACCTCAAGCAGAACAGTTTTTAACATGGTTGAAGTCTGTTTATCAACAGGAATGGCTGAATTTTACCAATTATAGCGAAAACCAATTAGAGGAACATTGGTTTAAACCAATTTTTCAGCAATTGGGGCATGTCTTTGAAGGACAAGCAGTCATTCCAAGTTTGGAGCAGGTCGGTATCAAAAAACCTGATTACATCTTCTTTCCGCATGAAACTGCTCGCCATGAATCTGTCGCTTATCAAAAAACAGTAGATTATGTCGCTCAAGCAATTGCTGTTGCCGAAGTGAAGCGTTGGGGAACACCACTTAGCAAAAAGATGAAAGGTGGTTCGCCAAATTTTAGTGACCAAAACCCTAGTTTTCAAATAGATTATTATCTAAATGCCACCAACTTCAAATGGGGTATTTTGTCGAATGGGGAACTGTGGCGATTAGTACATGCCGATACTAGCCGTAAACTCAATGTTTACTACGAAGTTAATCTGCTTGAAATTCTGCACACAGGCAACCCCAAAGCCATGCTTTATTTTGTCATGTTTTTTCGGCAACAGTCGTTTATGCCCGATGACAAAGGACAACATTTTCTAAACGATGTCTTGCGTAGTAGCCACCAATACGCTGTGCAGTTGGAAGATGACTTGCAACAAAATGTGTACTATGCTCTCGAAACGCTTACACAAGGTTTCTTGGATTTTAGGGCTAACCAACTTACGCCCGCTGATGTCATGACGATTCGCGATAATAGCCTTTATTATTTGTATCGCTTACTTTTCATCCTCTATGCCGAAAGTCGAGGCTTGTTGCCGTTGAGCAATCCCATTTATTGTCAACACTACAGTTTGCACCAATTGAAGGCACATATTGCGGGCAAGGTGATTGATGTTGATATTCCCATTCCTGACCAAAGCACCAAATATTGGTCAGATATTCAAATCCTTTTTCAAATCATCAACGGCGACAATCCCGAATTTAACCATGCGGTGGATATGCCACGTTATAATGGTGGCTTGTTTAGCCCCATCATGCACTCTTTTTTGCAAGAAAAAAAGGTCGGCGACAATCATCTAACTAGAGTGATTGATTTGCTTTGTCGACGACAAACCGAACGTGGGCGAGAATTTGTCGATTATCGCACATTGGGGATTCGACAACTCGGCTCGATTTATGAAGGCTTGCTCGAATTTCAGCCGCAGGTTTCCCTCCATGAAAATAAAGGAACGACGATTAAATTGGTCAATGAAAAAGGGGAACGTAAGATTACGGGTTCATATTATACTCCTCAATACATCGTCGAATATATCGTCAAAGAAACATTACATCCTTTTATAGAACAGGCACGTACCCATGCTAAATCCACTCGACAGGCTCATGATTTTGCCGATGCCATACTGAAACTCAAAATCCTTGACCCTGCCATGGGGAGTGGGCATTTTCTGGTAGAGGCGATTGATTACCTTGCTCAAATCCTTACCACTGACCCATATTTGGAAACGGATGCCAGGCAAGAAGAAGATTTGACGTATTGGAAACGAGATGTGCATGCCTTAGACAATCTGCCTATGATTTTGCTTAGTGCCAAAGCCCGCCAAAAGAAACATGCTCAACATAAAAAACAAGTAACACAATATCATCTCTTTGACCAGCGTTTGCATGAAGCTCTGCCAAATGTGATTAAGCAAATTTTTCGAATCACTCATCGTGAAAGTGATAGCTATGATACGGTTAAAGAAAAGGAAACAATCAATCAACAAGTTGAAGCCTTAAAGATGCCCTTCAAACAAATCGCTGATTTTTGGCTGGATGCATATTTTGATAAGCAATTCACCATCGAAGAATACGATGCTTATTTGAAAGATGTATTTCGGAGCATGTCAAAGCAAGAAACTATGAGTTGCTTTAACCCACACGGGACAATGGTTAGACAAGAAAGGTTTTCGAAAACCTTTCTTGTCTTGCCCACAAAGGCTTTGCGACTCCGTGATTTTTTCCATTGGCAATTAGAATTTCCCGAAGTGTTTTATGATGAGCATGGCAAATCGTTACATGCGGAAGGAGGTTTTGATATTATTTTTGGCAATCCGCCATACATTCGACAAGAACGACTGCAAACCTACAAGCCATATCTTCATGATACCTACAAATCACATCATGGCGTTGCGGATATATACATCTATTTCTACGAACAAGGTTTGAATTTGCTCAAACATAATGGGCGACTTGGCTATATCACGTCGGGAACTTATGCCCGTGCTAATTTTGCTAAGTCATTTAGAACGTATTTACCTCAAATGGCTTACATGGAGTCATTGGTTGATTTTGGTGAAAATCAGCCATTCCATGATGCGGAAATGGTACGCCCTTCAATTGCCATCCTGCAAAAAGGAGCCCACCATGACCAGTTTCGTTACATGCTCATTAAACATAAACAAATTCCCAAATCGATTAAACTGGCAATGGATGAACATGGCATTGACTGTTTAACGAAAATTCTACATGCAAAAGAATGGTCATTTCAATCAGTTGAAATAACACAGCTTTTCAATAATATTTACGGACAAGGAGTTCGCTTGCTCGATTTTGTGGATGGACACATGTATGGAGGAATTAAAACAGGATTAAATGATGTGTTTTACATCAGTGATGAAGTGCGAAACAAACTCATCAGAGATGACCCTGCAAATTCAGAGATTATAAAACCACTGTTAAGAGGAACTGATATGCGTCCTTGGTATCAGAAAGATGAAGGAAGATGGTTGTTATTTACTCGTAGGGGAACCAATATAGAAGATTATCCTGCAATAAAAACATATCTCGAACAATACAAAAAATCGCTTACACCTCGTCCCCAAGATTGGAGTAGTAAAGAAAAATGGGCAGGACGTAAACCAGGCACATATCAGTGGTATGAAATTCAGGATACTATAGGTTATTATGAGGAGTTTGATACTATTAATATAATTTATCCATTGATTGGAAACTTGCCTAGATTTTCTTTAGATGAAAAAGGATACTATATCGGCAATAGTGGATTTTTCATTGCTTCAGCAACATACTTTTTATTGGGTATATTACAAAGTCGAGTTTCATGGTTTACTATCTCTCAATTTTGTCAACCACTCCGTCTGCGTGGTGGTTTATGGCAATATAACTTGTCAAGGCAATATGTGGAACGTTTGCCAATCCCCGATATTTCCGAAACCGAACAAACCCCCATCGCCGATTTTGCCAGGCAAATTACCATGCTTGCTCAAAAACGGTATCAATTGCATCGGCGAAGTCGTCACCGCATTACGAGCGACTTGGGTACATCCGATGGCAAACTGAATCAGAAATTAACAGCTTGGTGGGGTTTATCGTTTCAACAGTTTCGTTCTCAAATTAAGCGAGTCTTTAAACATGACATCGTCTTACGTGAACGCGATGACTGGGAGGAATGGCTTAAGATTCAACAGGAAAACCATGAGCAGTTGACTTCTGAGATAATTCATCTGGAAACTTTGCTAAATGAAGCAGTTTATGATATATTTAATTTAACTCATGCCGAAAGGAAAATCATCGAAGAAAGTACAATGTTTGACTACGGTATAGTTTAGATATGAGGAGAAGTAATAATGCTAACCCGAGTTAAAATGGCAATTGATACAATCAATTTTATAGATTTGCTCACAGATATTCATACCTTAACAAAGGAACTAACTGCTTTTGAGCACAAGTATAATTTATTATCAGAGGTATTTTATCAATGGTATTGTCAAGGTCATGAACCTGATGATGATACATGGCTTACTGATTTATCGGAATGGGCAGGATTGTACCGCAGTCGTCAATATTTAACAGAACAATATCATCACATGTTGAGACAACAGTTGACAGCTAATCAAGAAACGATTACGAGTCACTTACACAAACAGGTTAGACTTACCAATGTTTAGTTCCTTTGAAGCTTACGAAAGTTGGATATACAATTTATCTAATAAATACGCAAATATTGAATCAGCATCATTAGTACTTATTCGGCGAGGTCGTTACATCGCCGTAGTGCGGGGTGAAATTTACTTCCAAAATTGTATCCGTTTGCGAGTTTACGAAGAACTCATTGCCTTGTTTCGTGTTGAAATTACAGGGTATAGTTACGATGTTTGGCAAAGAAATGACAAGTTATATTGGTATGACCCACAACCCCACCCTAATGATCCAACATTAGCACGTACACATCCACATCATAAGTATATTCATCCTAATATCAAACGTAATCGTATCCTTGCTCCAGGGTTGAGTTTTACCTATCCAAATCTACCATTTCTAATTGCAGAAATTGAAGACAATGTGATATAATGCACCATATAGATACATTCCAAATATGCCGATACCAAATCAGCAGAAATTGAATTTCCAAAGTGTCGTGCAGTTTAAGAGTTTAGGAGTTTTAAACCATGAAAAATCACAAATATATCCTTTTTATATCGTTCATACTACTCAACGCAATGATTGTTTTTCAATCACTGCAAACAACAGCGGCATATCATCAGCCGATAACTGTTCATGTTGCCACTAATAACATGGCGATAGATTTAATGTCGCCCATAAAAGGAACGTTGCCTATCACAGGAACGCTACCTGTCACAGGAACATTCCTTGTAACAAAAACACCAACTATCAAGCACATGACTTCTAGTAGCGGAGATGCTAAAGGTGGCATGGTGCTTGCTATTGGTGGCAATGATTTTGATTCGCAGATATATTATCAAAAAAATATAACTGTTACAAATGCCTAATAAGTTGCATTATGATTGCCGTAACCTGTCTTTTTCATGGCTAAAGCGAACTATAGGAACTGGCACGCTGATATCTCATGAATGGGTTGGGTTAGATTATACATTAGATACCACATGCAATCTTACCCAAACTCACATTTTGTTTACCATTCCTAGTTTTCCTGTTGGGAATACGCATCTCAAGATGCATTATGCTAAGCCTGTTTATATCCAGGCAAAGCAAGCGTTGACGCTCCAGGCAAAGCAAGCGTTGACGCTCCAGGCTAGTAAGGCTGTTACAGTAACTATTGGGAATGAGATTGAATCAAGGTTGCATTTAACCATTGGGGATGAACCTTGTCAGGATATTATAGTAGTTAATGATACCTTGTTGACATGCCGTACTCCAATCCATGCTGGTGGCGTGGTTGATGTAACTATCACTAATCCCGATGGGAAAACGTTTACACTACCCAACGGTTTTGAATATACTGAAGGTTTTTTCCTTTATCTTCCCATCATACTTAAGAACTCCCCTCAATCCCATCGTCTACAGGGGGATGTAACTGCTCCCCTCCCCTTTGAAGGGGAGGGGTTGGGAGAGGGGTCAGACCCCTCTCCCCTGCAAGGGTTGGAAAGTCAAGGGGCAATCAGCAACGACCGCATGGGATTTGTGTTTATTGGCAAACCTGAATATCAAGTTCGCGATGAACGTTTTAATGAGGCTTTAGATGCGGGGGCAACATGGGATAGATGG
Organism: Anaerolineaceae bacterium 4572_78; assembly: GCA_002084875.1. GTDB lineage: Bacteria > Chloroflexota > Anaerolineae > 4572-78 > 4572-78 > 4572-78. The sequence continues at coordinate 8,413 of NBMH01000152.1, forward strand.
CCGCTCCATTGGCATTGGGTAAATGTGGATGGCTATGTTGGTTATTATTATGGCACTCCTTATGATTATGATACTTTAGTCATAGATAACATCACACGCGGTTTGAATCCTCTTCCAATTTTACTAGGCACCCCTGAAATGCGAGCCAGCAAAGGGTCAAGTAATGTCGAATTTCCTAGCGTAGCTGATAAATCTTACATGTTACGTTTTGCCGCAGGAACGCTTAAGCAAGACATGGCAACAAGTACAGCCGCCTCGCCGCCCATAGATTTATTTGAGCCGATATTTAGCAATGGTCATGACATTGCAACTGCTGATGTTGTCATCAACGCCAATAACAGTTGGGCAGATTTTGTAGCTGAAACGGTAGAACGCTATCGTCCTGATGGAGTATTAGCTCAAGAACAAGATTGGCATGCTGGACAAGGGGTACGATATTGGGAAATTTGGAATGAACCCGATCTGGACATGTTTTGGTCGGGAACCGTTGAGGAATACCATCGGCTTTTATATGTGGCATATCAGACAATTAAATTCGTTGACCCGCAAGCGACGGTATTAATTGGGGGACTTGCCTTTTTCGATGAACCTGATTTTTTGCCCGAACTCCTATCCTACAGTGAAGGTGAAACATACTTTGATGTGATGTCATATCATTACTATTGGAGCATTTATTGGGGGGAATATTGGATTGAGCGTGTACGTGATACGCTTGACGATGCTGGTCTACATGACGTTCCGATTTGGATTACCGAAAGCGGTGTACCAGTTTGGAATGATTTTCCAGCTACAAGTTATGACGTACCATCTCACAGTCCATGGCGAGGTACCGCCGAAGAACAATCGGCATACATCATCCAAAATAGTGCTATTGCTTTTTATCATGGAGTTGAGCGTTATTATCACTTTATGATTCATGATGATTGTGGCAATTCTTTAGAAGATGCCTTTGGTGTGCGACACAATTTCAGTCCCCATGTCTGCAATCCTGCTGATGGGCATGAGCGACCTGGTTATGAATCTTATCGCTTAGCGGCACAGCAATTCCAAGATTTAGTTCCCCTACAACGTATCAGCGATGATGAAAGTGACCAACTCATATTTTATCGTCCCGATGATGCCATGCAAGTAACAGTATTGTGGGCAAAGAGTAGCGAAAACGTACAGTTAGACATTCCTGCTACATCCGTGGCTGCTACTGTGTATTCTATAGAGACGGTTCGTACTGGAGATACTTACATTGGTGAAGTGCATAAATCAATTTTAACACCTAGCGATGACATGTACCACTTAACTTTAGAGGGAGCCACTAACCAAAATTCTGGTGTTGACAATGATACGAATTACTACATCGGAGGAATGCCATTCATTTTGGTACAGCCTGCAGTCATGTCAGGTATGATGGGACAAGTACTTGATGTCATGGGAACAGCTATTGACGATGCCACAGTTATCGCTCGCAATGATTATATTTTCACAGTAACCACTACTACTAACAATGGAGTATGGTTCATGCCAAATTTACCGTCTGGTACTTATGAGATGTATAGCACTGCAAAAGGGCATGGGGTGTGGTCTGCTCCACGAACAATTAATATGACTCAAACTACACAAGTGCTACTAACCCTGAGTCATGAAAATAATCGTATAGCCGATGGTGATTTTGAAAGTGGTCATTCTGTTGCCTACTGGCAAACTCCAAATGATAATGTTTCTTTTGAGGAAGATGGCGGCTACAAGCAAAATGCCAACCATAAGCAGGATGCTTGTATTACATGTGGCTTTGATGGAAATGGGGCGGCACGCTTAGATGGAAATTCTGCTCGTGTTGTCATATGTAATCAAAACAATCAACCAGGTACATTTGCCACCATTATTCAACCAGTAAAAATTCCAGCCTTTGGCGACCCTTATCTCTCATTTTTCAGTCAGATTGATAGCAATCAAACGGATTACGATTATGCATGGCTTGAAGTGGTTATCATTACAGAAGATGGACAACCACACTATTTAATTGAACCTGAAACATGGTGGTCAGCTACTAATTGGCAGATTGAGCAGGTAGACATGTCCGACTGGCAAGGGAAAACAGTTGATTTAATCTTTCAGGCGGTCAATTGTGGAAGTCATGCCTTTGAATCGGTTATAGACCGCATCAGCTTAGGAACCACATCCGACCAAATTCCGATTATTCCACCAGATACTCCAGTCACATGCGATTATCCTTATTGTCTGATAAATCAACGTACCTTGACTCCATGTGAGAACGGTGGAAATCATACCTTAAATATGTATGTCAGAGATAAGCAAGGAAACGGTAAACCATATCAAAAATTGCGTGTTAGCTGGAATAATGGTTCAACTATTGCTGAAACGGGCAATAAACTTGATATTGACCCAGGTTATGTCGAATCACCATTATACAAAGGGGATTATTGGGTCGAGGTGGTCGATGATGATGGTAATGCTCTTAGTGAAAAGGTGGGACCATTTAACACAGGTATTTTTGAGACAGAGGTGTGTTCAAGCACAGGCGAGGCAGGAAATTATGCCTATCATTATTCGTTTGAGGTTATTTTTGAAAAAAGTAAGTAATTTCATTTTTAATACGCTATGCTAACGAGATTAATTTATACCTATTACCTTATTGTATGTACTTGGGCTATATTATATTTTCTGTTCTCATAATTAGGAAACTACTGATTGTCAGATAATTGAGCAAAATGGTCATTCAGACCATTATCCTGTTATGGGCAGGTTGATGCTGAACTAATTTTCCTTTTCTGACCTTAAATAATTTGTGTTATGAAAATAGATTCTGATTTTTATATTAAACATATCCTTTCAGATGGTACACATGTTAGATTACGGCATGTATGTCCAGAAGATGCACCAAAATTTAAGCGTGGTTTTGAGGCTTTTTCGCCAGAGTCGCGTTATCTGCGTTTCTTTAGTGGGCTAGAAAGCTTATCCGATAACATGCTACAATATTTGACAAATGTAGACGGCTACAATCATGTGGCTATTGTTGCTTTAGTTGAATCCGTGAAAGGTAAGAGAGAATATGGTGTGGGTGTGGCACGATTTGTTAGAATTAAAGATGAACCTAATGTGGCTGAAATAGCTGTTTCTGTAATTGATAACATGCATAATAAAGGACTTGGTCGTCTTTTACTCAAGACCATCAAGGAGGCGGCAATAGAAAGAGATATTCAATATTTCCGAGCAGAGATACTTGCCTCAAATGAAGCAGTACAACATATTTTGCAGGATATAAATACAAAAGTTATTCAAGATTACAGGGACATGATAATAATTGATATACCGTTAGGTGAAACGGAAACAGGAACATTACTAGAAAATAACCAAGAATCTGTTTCACATTGTCTGAAGGACATAGTGTCAGCTATCGTAGGTATCGTTAGCTCGTCAGGTAAGGAAACCTGACCTACTTGTAAAACCTAGTAGCCGCAATTTCCGATTGCGAGGTTAGGGGATTGGAAATCACGGCTACGGTTAAAAACATTTTACAACGGTTCACTCCCACCCAGCCCCTTCCCCCACAGGGACTCCCCTTCTCCTAGTAGGGAAAGGGGCTGGGGGGTTGGGGTCTACTGACAAGAGTGGAGTGAATAATTACAATATTTTTGTTAGAAAGGAATGTCTCCCATCGGGACAAAGGAAACTTTTTTACTGCGTTCAATGGATTGCAACGCCAAGTAATGATTGCCGAACTTTTCTATATTTTCCATTTCGGTATCATACTGGTCAAAATGACGTTCCTCATCTTCAACTAAGCCTTCAAATATTTTCTTTGAAGCCGAGTCAGCGTTGGCTGAACATTCGTTTGCCCATAAATTATAGGACTTGACACTATCGCCTTCCATATTTTTTGCCAATTCCAACATTGACTTTACATCGTGGATTTTCTTCACTTCCATTGAAGGTGCTATTTCTACTTCGCCCTTCAAAAACAAAATTCTTTCTGCAAGCTGTTCGACATGTCCCATTTCTTCAATGCTAGTTTTCTTAAATAACTTTGCCAAAAGGTCGTACCCTTGGTCATCACAATGAAAATGGAAATACATATACTGATGGACAGCCGCTATTTCTTCTGCTACTGCTTTATTAAGTAATTCAATACTTTTTTCATGCATTTTAATTTCTCCTAATTAAATTATAAACATGACATTCAAGATACAAAGTACCTTGAATATTACCAATATTCAACTATACCACATTAACAAAAATCTAGCAAAATTGCATGCAGTTTTTTAATAATCTAAAGCAAACCCCTAGGGCTGTTCAATGCTATTTTTGACAAAATAAACTGGAGGGTCAAAGCTTGCTTTGACATGAAAAAGCAAGCTTTTTCGCTCCATAAATATCCCAAGCCATGTTTTTTGTTTTAGCATTAAACAGCCCTAATAACAGCACAAGCAAGATTCCTGTTTTTTATTATATACTCGTGAAGGTCATAAAGTAACATTTTGTACCAAGACCTGATATGTTTCTAAAAACCCGTCAGGTCTAACCAAAGAACCTTGGATGCTCTAGCAATATCTTCATGAAAATGTTAAACAGTCAAGCAAAAGAACTTGTGAAAGCCTTGTGTCAGACAAGGTTTTACGGGATGATGGTTAGACAAGAAAGGTTTTCAAAAACCTTTCTTGTCTTGGCTGTCAAAGAACCAAATTATTCCTCTATTTCATAGAGAACTGGAACAGTTGTATAAATTGACCATGTATGGTAATATGGGCAGATATACTAAAAACAGTCATGAATCAATATTTTCATAAAGACCTTGTCTGACCACCGTTCCATGTGAGTTAAAACAATTTATAGTTTCTTGTTTTGACAGTCAAGGCAAGCCTTGACCCTCCAAAAATTTACTCGCCTGGTATTGATGGCTTTGAAACATGCCGTCGTTTGAAAAAAGATGAGACCACCAGTAATTTGCCCATCATTTTCCTCACCGCAAACACCGATACTGTGGACAAGATTAAAGGGTTGGAAATGGGGGCAGTGGATTACATCATCAAACCTTTTGAAACAGCAGAAATTGTGGCTCGTGTCAGAAAGCATTTAACTATCTATAATTTGCAAAAACAACTAGAGGAAAAAAACACTCAATTGCAGGCACATGTTCACCATCTGGAAAATTTGGCTACTCTGGAGAAAGCTATTAATGAAACACAAGACATAGTTCAAATGATGAATAGTGCCATGCAGGTCACATTATCGGTATTTAAATGCGACCGTGCTTGGCTAATATACCCATGTGACCCAGATGCCCCAACTTGGCAGATTCCTGTAGAGATTACAACACCAGAGTATCACGGTGCTAACATTTTAGGTACAGATATTCCGATGGATTCGACCGTATCCGAGGTTATGAGAATTTCTTTGTCTGCGACTGGTCCGATTGCTTCCGGTGATATGTATGAGCACAAAGTAGCCCCAATGATTGTCAAGGAGCTTGCGGTTCAATCGCAGATAAGTACAACCATCCATCCAAAAATTGGTAGCCCATGGCTGTTTGGAATACATCAATGTTCGCATGCTAGGGTATGGACAGAAAACGAACTCAATCTCTTTCGCGATTTCGGACAATATATTGGTCAGAGTTTTGGAATCTTCATTTCCCTGAAACGACTTCAAGATAGTGAAAAACAATTTAGGGACTATTTTGAATCGGCATTAATAGGTTTTGCCATTACTTCACTGGAAAAAAACTGGGTTTATGCCAATAAATGTGTACGTGATATCTTAGGTTATTCTTGGGAAGAATTGCAGAAATTATCTTGGGCTGAGTTGACTTATCCTGATGATTTGACCGCCGATGTTGTTCAATTTGAACAACTATTGGCTGGAAAAATTGATAGTTATACGATTGACAAACGTTTCATTCACAAAAATGGTTCTATCGTTTACATTTTTGTATCTGTCATGGCACATTATAAAGAGAACGGAACAGTTGACTATATTGTTGCCACGCTTCAAGACATCACTGAACGTAAACAAACAGAGGAACAGTTACGTAAACTTTCGCGAGCGGTTGAACAGAGTGGTAGCACAATTGTTATTACAAATTTAGATGGCACGATTGAATTCGTTAATCCTTTTTTTTCTAAAGCAACTGGTTATAGTTATGATGAGGCTATCGGGCAGAACCCACGTGTTTTGAAATCAGGTAAAATGGATCCAGAAGTGTATCGAAATCTATGGGACACTATCAAGCGAGGGGAGGTGTGGCAAGGAGAAATGATTAACAAAAAGAAAAATGGTGAGTTATATTGGGAATACGCTACTATTTCTCCTGTCAAGAATGAAATGGGACAAACGACGCATTATTTAGCAATCAAAGATGATATTACTGAACGTAAGCGAGCCGAGAATGAATTGCAAAAGGCAAATATAAACCTCTCAAAGACTAACCAAGATTTGCAACTACTTAATAATCAAATGCAAGATGAATTGTCGTTAGCTCGCGAAATTCAATATAGTTTGTTTCCTGAACCACAACCTGATTGGTCTCAACTTGAGGTAGTTTGTTTCACCATGCCTGCCCAGAGTGTTGGTGGTGATTTTTACACTTATCATAAATTCACTTCCCATCTCGTTACTACACAGAGCATTGGAACAGAGGAAGTGAACAGTCGGGATACTGTTCAACGGTATGCCATTGCAGTGGGTGATGTTTCAGGCAAGGGGGTTTCAGCGGCTCTGCTCATGGCGGTAAGTTTGTCTCAATTGAATGCTATGTTTGTACATGATTATCCTCCTACAGAACGATTAGCTCATTTAGATGAAGGTATCATGCATTATACTAAACCTCGTCAGCAAAATTGTGCCTTATGTTATATTGAGATAGATAAAACAGAGAGTAAAAGACATAAGGATGAAATTGGTGGCTTTGCTTTAGGGCAAGGGATTGGGGCGATGATGGGCTATCAACAACATACCTTTGAACTTGCTCCAGGTGATATAGTAATTTTGACCAGCGATGGTGTTGTCGAGGCAATTAATCGCACAGGGAAACTGTTGGGATTTGAGCGGCTCATGGAGATTATCATAGATGCTCCAACCACTAGTGCAAAAAACATGTTGAAACATCTCAATCAGGAAGTATTCGCTTTTACGGGTGATGCCAAACAGCATGACGACATGACAATGGTGGTGATACAAATATGATTTTTAAGATAAATTCAATTTTCCCAAAAATTGAATTTATAATTATATTCCAAGTTTTAGTCGTTGACAAATATAAAGTCAACAAATTAGTTTTGAAGCAAGGTAAATCATGAAAAAACTACTTTTTCAGTTAGATACTGATTACATTCCAAATACATTTGATACTGTTGTTGCTTATGATGGTGGGGCAGACCATGTTATTTCTTTAGGGGGTGTTACCCCTGAAAATGTGACACAGTTAGTTGAAGGGGCAATTTATACCCGTTCTGCAAAGCAGAAAAAAAATACGGCTTTACTAGTTAGCGGTAGTAATTTAGTTGCAAGTGTTGCAGTTTTCAATGCTATTCAAAAACAATTTTTCTCTAAGTTTCGGGTATCGGTTATGCTCGATAGTAATGGTTGTAATACCACCGCCTCAGCGGCAGTTCTTCAAATTAACAAAGCGGATTCATTAGAAGGCAAACGTGCCATTGTCTTAGGAGGAACAGGTCCCGTTGGACAACGGATTGCAGTTTTACTGGCACGGGAAGGTGCTATTGTTCATATCTCTTCTCGCAAATTGGAACGATCCCAAGAAATTTGCCAAACAATCAAAGAGCAATTTGATGTTGAAATTATTCCTAAAGTGGCATTTAGTGATGCTTCAATGCAGGCAGCATTGTATGGTATGAACATTGTTTTTGGTACGAGCAAATCAGGAATTAGATTATTAGAACTGCATCACTGGCAATCCCATCCTGCTATTAAATACATGTTAGACCTTAGTACTCAACCTCCGCTTGGGTTTGATGGCATTAAATTATTAGATAAGGGAGCAGAACGGCATGGCAAACTAATTTGGGGTGGGCTAGGCATTGGTGCATTTAAGTTGAAGTTGCATCGGGCATGTATAGCTCATCTTTTCACAAGCAATGACCAAATACTCGATATTGATGAAATTTATCGGATATCTAAAGAAATGACTCTCTAATTTGCATAAATGGTCTTAAAAGGTTATTATGGTGATGTGACTGTTCATTCCCCTCTCGTTCCAACGCAGAGCACGTTCCAAAACGCAGAGCATTGGAACGAGAAAAGGTTATTATGGTGATGTGACTGTTCATTCCCCTCTCGTTCCAACGCAGAGCATTGGAACGAGAAAAACGCAGAGCACGTTCCAAAGCACGTTCCAACGCAGAGCACGTTCCAAAACGCAGAGCATTGGAACGAGAAAAATGCAAAGCATTGAAACGAGAAAAATGCAGAGCATTGGAACACGAGAAAAATGCAAAGCATTGAAACGAGAAAAATGCAGAGCATTGGAACGAGAAAACGCAGAGCATTGGAACGAGAAAAATGCAGAGCATTGAAACGAGAAAAATGCAGAGCATTGAAACGAGAAAACGCAGATCATTGGAACGAGAAGGGTGAGCGGTTACATAATGACAGCATGAAATTTGAAGTCATAACTTCTAAATATAGCAGGTTTTAATTATGTCTCAAATAACAACTAGCCAAGAGTTAATCAATACCATAAATATCCTCGATGCAGAAAACAAGGTATGGGTTGAGAAAGTAATAGCCATTGTAGAATCAATTTTACTTGCCTATCCCGCAGATGCTTTGTGGTTATTTACTTTGCCACCACTGTCTTCTTCTGCAATAGGAGTGCTACGTAATCCAAAAAGTGACAATAATACTCTCGTTACTTTGGTAGATACACAGCCTCCATTGTTACAATATTGGCTGTCAGATGATGGCTTAATAGGAAAAATTGTTAAAGGTAACATACCTAATTTCGCGTTACATCCATCCACTAAAATTGTGTTTGATAATGATTTAGGTGATGCTCTTTTTAACTATATCAAAATTCGTATAAAAGCGATTATCCCTCTTACTCATAATAGTACACAGTACGGCGTAATGATTATGGGCGGTCAATCCAATAATCCTTTTGATGAGTCTATTCAAGAATCGCTGAAAGACGTAAGTTCTTGTTTAATTTCTGTGCTACAAAAGAAATGAGTTAGTGAGTTGATTTTTGTAGCCGCAATTTCTAATTGCGAGACTGTATAATCAGAAATCACGGCTACTGGGGTTTCAGGATATTACTTGAGTCGCTTTTCAAATTCAGCAGTTAGGGCGGGTACATACTTAAATAAGTCACCAACAATCCCATAATTTGCTACCTGAAAAATAGGAGCATCAGGGTCTTTATTGATGGCAACAATAATTTTAGATGTTTTCATGCCTGCTAGGTGTTGGATGGCACCTGAAATGCCACAAGCAATGTACAAATCAGGCTGAACAGTTTGACCTGTTTGTCCAACTTGATATTTATAAGGTATCCAGTTTGCATCTACAGCCGCACGGCTGGCTCCTAAAGCACCACCTAAAACATCAGCCAATGCCTTAACAGGTGCAAAGCCCTCTTCTCCCGCGACCCCACGTCCGCCTGAGACGATAATAGAGGCATCATTGAGGCTAATTTCCCCTTCTGCCGTTTCAAGCCCGAGTATCTTTGTAGGAATGTCATCCTCCGAAAGTACCGCAGAAGCGGTAGAAATATCACCGCTACGACTTGTATCAGCTTCTAAGGCGGGATACACGCGCCGACGGAGCGTTGCCATTTGAGTCGTGCCTTTTTTGAAGGTTATTTTTGCCATGACATTACCGGCTAAAGCAGGACGTGTCGCTAACAAACTTCCATTGTCAATTTCCAAATCAACGCAATCAGAAGCTAAACCAACCCCAAACTTAGCCGCAACATAAGGAGCTAATTCTCGTCCATTGGAATTGGCTCCCAGCAAAATTATATCAGGTGACTCATCTTGAGCTAGTTTCAACAATGCCTCGCCATGTGCCATAATTCTAAAATGTTTCAGGGTAGCATCATCAATCACAATTGCTGAATCTGCTCCATGATGAATTGCACTTTGAGCCATGTCGCTAACATCATGTCCCATGATAACAGCAACTACGGTGCCATTATTGGCATCGGCTAATTTGCGAGCAATTGCTACCGTTTCATAAGAGATGGCATCTACATCACCTTCATAATGGTCAAATACAGAAAAAATTTTCATTCTATCTTCTCCTTAAATTACCTTTTCGGCTAAAAGTTTATCGGCAAGAACCTTAGCAACTTCGTCAGGTTCACCTTCAATAATTTCTAAATTGGCATCTTTAACAGGTGGTAGACTCACATCGGGCCAAGCAACCAATGAGCCATTTGCTCCAATTTCATTGGGGGATAAACCAAGCGTTTTAGCTCCCCAGCGTGGAATTTTCGCCTTCGCCGCTTTACGAATACCCATAAAACTGGCATAGCGTGGTTCGCCAAGCTCTTTCAAGACGGAAAGCACCGCAGGCAATGTTGTGGTTACTGTTTCACGACCTTTTTCTAAGGCACGTACAACTGTGATAGTTTTTTCCTCAACATTGACTTCTTTAATTTCAACGACATACCCCAAATAAGGCATGCCTAACAGTGCTGCCACTTGAACAGCAGTATTTGCCGTATCACCATCAATAGCTGATTTTCCAGCAAGAACAATGCTCACATCGCCAACTTTTTGAATTGCTTTTGCCAAAATGCGGGCGGTACATAAACTATCGCTATTTTCAAACTTAGGGTCTCCTAAAAAGACTGCCTTTGTTTTCTTGCCTCCCATAGCAAGTCCAGTTTTTAAGGCTTCCATTGTTTCAGGCTTGCCCATAGACAAAATAGTACAGACACCACCATGTTCTTCTACTAGACGAATACCTGCTTCTAATGCGTATTCATCCCAAGGATTAACAATGCGGGGTCCTCCCTTTGCCATCAACTTAAGCCCATCCATTCGTTGGGATAGTTGGGCAGTATCAGGTGTTTGTTTCATCAATGCAACGATTTCCAATGTTTTAACTCCTTTTATTAAATATTAAAAATTTTAACAGCATGTAGGACGGACTTCCAATCCGTTCATGTCGGACAGAATATTCGACCTACATGGTAACTTTTATACTATAATTGCTCATGCCAAATTTTGCAAATTTGCACTTTAATTTTAATGCAGTGCGTCATATCATTACTGTCATTCTCATAGCGAACGGTCATAGCCGTTCACACCCACATGTATAGGGCTGTTCAACGCTAGTTGTAGGGGCGTACGCCCCTACTATTCTATTTTTTGACAAGATAAATTTGAGCGTCAAAGCTTGCTTTGACATGAAAAAGCGGTAGTCCTAAATAACAATTGACAGTCCAAACATAACAAACAACATCACGAAAGCAATTATCGCAATTGTTGATAAATCAGTGTAGACATAGTAATACTCTTCTGCAAAGTTAATAACACTAAGTTTTGTTTCATTGATAGTTGCTACTTTAGTCGGCAAACCCTCGATTTCTAGTCGGGGGAGGAAAACGGCTTGCCTCCTTTTTTGCCTTAACGTTAGTTTCCCATCCAGCTCTCTTGTGGCGGGATGGCTTGAATATTAAATAATTCAATTCTACAACATGAATTAAAAAGAGGCAAATCCTAACGAAACTTTAGTGTATTTCAATTTCCCTATTTTTGAGCCTCAGCATAAGGTCTCATCTTTATATCAATCCCTCGAATATGATTGATAAGCCATTGCAATAATTCTCGTTGCACCTTAATGAGTAATGACGTGTTAGGTCCATCTTGTTTAAACTCATCTCGAAATTGTTGGAATCGTTTAATAAATATAGCATGTGCCCTTTTATTGATTAAAGCGGCAGGACATTTATATTCCTCCATGCATGCTTCTTCATCTTTAAAATGACATTGAGTATACTTGCCTAGAAAAGTCAACATGTCTTCAATTTCTTGATTGCCTTTTCCTTCAATCATGGCATCAACTAAAATGTTCAACCTCTGAAGTAACTCCTGGTGTTGTTCATCAATTTTGGGAACACCTGTACTCATCGATTCATCCCATTTAAGTAACACAAAAATCTCCTTATTTTTAATACCTCATTTTAAACTTCATAAATCCTGCCACACACATGCGTAACATAATCATACCATTTTGGAAAACGCGAATCATTTTCGTCACTCCATACACCCGTTCTTGGTAGTGAACAGGTAAATCAATAATTTTTAAGTGTCGTTTCCCCGCACCGAATAATAGTTCATAATCTCCCCAACGGTCTTCAATACCCCATGAGCCGAGTAGGGATTTAATCCGTTGCCAATCGGCTCGCCATAGAACTTTAGTGCCACACAGGGTATCTTTGATGGTTTGGTCAAGTAAGTATGAAAATACTGCCCCGAAAAATTTATTGCCCATCATGTTAGCAGGTTTCATAGCCATTTCCTGCATGGGATAAACTAGACGCGAGCCATTAATAAATTCACCATTTCCATCAATAATTGCCTTAAAGAAATTTGGCAGTTCTTCGGGCATGACCGTTAAATCGGCATCCAAAATCATCAAAATATCTTCTTGTGCCGCTTCAAATCCTGTCCATACATTTTTTGCCTTGCAGATACCAGGACCATCAACTAATTTAATATCTCGTTTAGGGTGCAGTGCCTGCATGCGGCGAACTTCGTCTGCGGTACCATCAGTAGATTTGTCATCACAGAAAATGATTTCTGTATGTCTGCCCATAGCAGGTATCCGATTAACAGCAGACTCAATATTACCATGTTCATTTTTACATGGCACAATCACGGAAACACTGGTATTGTTGGGATTTCGTTCGGGGGGATTGGGGCGAGCAATCAGCACATTGACCAAACATAGTTTATTAAATGGTGGAAAGTGTGCCAATATATTATTGGCAATATCGGATAAAATCGGTACTTTCTTGGGGGATAAGACAACCCGATACGTTTTCAACCATTCAAAATCAGCTAGATACAGTAAATTTTTTAAGTCATTTTCAGAAAGCCAATTTTGCTCGCCCATTGGCATCTTTAATTGTAGTTTTTCCGCAATTCGTATAATCGGTTGCCACATGTGATTGTAGGTGTAAATAATCAAGCGAGCATGAGGATAGCACAACCTACGCAAATTATTAAATGTCTCAAGCACATCTACTGTATCGCTGACACTATCAAACAAAATGTAATCATAAAGCTGTTGTAGTGGCAGGTCTTCGGGATTAGCTGTAAAAAATTGATGGTGTGGATAGTGATTTTTGGCAATACGAGTCATTTCAGGACTAACTTCTGTCCCAACACCAAACGACGGTTGTACTGCCTCAAGAAAAAAACCTGTTTGACATCGTACATTGAGCACTCGTCTGTGCGGCTCAATGATAAATTTGAGCAGGTCTTTAATCTGATTATAAAAATATGGGTTACTATCAATCCAAAGATTACGTGTTTCAGCAAATTTAGATTGATGAGTCTGTATTTCAGTTCGCCTACCATCAAGGGCTGACATACCCCATAGCAAATTATGTGAATTTGAGTTCAACTTTTTTGTTTTATTAATATGACACCTCTAATTACTTTATTGTAAATTATATTTTAATTATATCAACGATAGTATCAATTTCAAAATGTGACTGTACTTTTTTTATTCAATCCATAAATGTGATACAATTACCAGAATTGCTAAAGTCATACTTTGACATGACATTAGCAACCATTTCTTGAAGGTGCGATAGCTCCTACGAGGAACGGACGCTATAAGGATAAACTTATGTCAAGACATAAAATACAACAGTATTACAAAGAAATCAAACGCAAAATGCGTTATGGTGGTTCACGTAAAGAAACGGCATTACGAACGACTTTCCAACGGTTGCTCGAACATTATGGCTCCAGCAAAAACCTCGAACTTGTCCCCGAACTCGATTATCGAACCACGCATGGCACCGTCGTTTATCCCGATGGAGCATTGTGTGATGCTCTTC
>NBMH01000016.1 GCA_002084875.1 Anaerolineaceae bacterium 4572_78
TAACCCGTTAATGCTAACACACGTGGCAAGAATGATTCAACTGGTAAATTGAAAAAATTGTCCCAGTACATGTGTCCCGAAATGAATTGCCAAAATCCTAAGAGTGTGTCAGGTTTTCCCCAACTAATAACACCTTGATTTGCACGTAGGGGGATATAAAAGAAGATGGACATGCCGATGAGAATGCCGATGATAAATTGCCAAAGAATAAACATGGAGACATTATTACTCCTTTTTGATAGAGTCGCTAACAAAATTATTATTGGCAAGGTAAATATGATGTTTAGATGAGTACCTAATCCCAAACCGAATATCAAGCCTAGTCCAAACAAAAGGTATGATGAAGTGATATTTTGCATGTGTTTGATGCTCATGATGAAGTGATATTTTGCATGTGTTTGATGCTCATATAAATTAGCAAAGCAACGAAAAACAAATTAAGGCTATACACTTCGGTAATGATTGCTTGCTGCCAAATAATTGGCGTAAAACTGAAAGTCCAAGCTGAGACCATTAGCTGAAAACAAATTATATCGCCATGCGATTGAACCAAACGGGATTTCACTAAAGAGTCGACTAAGGAGAATGTATGTTGGGTAACCAGTAGGATGCGGCACCCCTAGCATGTAGGAGGCAACAATTAAATCTCCGCCATCCATGCCATAATTTGCCCAAGTGATGTCTGGAGCTAGGGTAAGGGAATAGGCTAAAAGAGGGATGAGAAATACAAATATGGACATAAGATAAGCATGTTTCATCCTGATACAGACATGACAGGACTCACCATGGCTGATACAGACCTGACAGGTTTTTAAAAACCTGTCAGGTCTCAAAACCAGTAAGATAAATGTTCTGTCAATACTTGGAGTAATTCAAAACATAAACCGTCCCGATAACGAGCGAATCCTCTCCACTAATTAAAGGTAAACTTTCCAGCACAGTCCCCCATGTGTACAATCCCACTCGAATTTGATGTTTGCCATCTGGCAAATGGTCCTCAAACTTATGGCTATCTAAAATCAAATTGCCAGTTTGCCAATTAGTGGTGGGATTAGAAAACACCCAAAATGGGGTACTATCATGCTGGGCTACCAATTGCCCTTGCTCGTTTATCACATGAATAAAAATAGTATAATCATGTTCAATTGGGGCGATGATTTGCCAAGCTAAGATGATGATTAAGGGGTCATCAGGTGATATCGGTTCATGTGGTAAATGATACCCCATCAAGGAAAGACCTTTTTCAAAATCAACCTTTGTTGTGGTTAACGGCTGAACAATTGGGGTCGGTGGCATAATCTCTAATGACCAATTCCCTCGCCGAAAAGTGCCGAGTTGTAGCCATGACCGTTTTTGATTGGAGTCCCAAACAACGAGTTCGGGAAAATCATGCCCATACCCGACCCCGACCCCCACATGAAACACATCTCCCAAATCCTGCGGTAAAGTTTTCGTCATAATGATTTCATCCTTTTGCCATTTTGATGACGGATACCACAACGTTTCAATCATCGGTTGCCATAGTGGCTGATTTAAAGGTTGACCAAAATCATCATAAAATTGAACCCACAACATCATATCATCGGCTAAATTATCTTGGAGTACATGCCATCGCACCTCCACAGCCGTTTGCTCATGAAATGGCTCATCAATGATACTAAAATTTGTCAGCTTGATTTTTTCGTCAAACTCGACATCAAGGGACTTTTGTGAAACGAGCTTTGCCTTAGCAAAACTATAAAACTCTGGTGGCAAAACTTGCCTCACATCAACCGAAGCCCGTTCCATCAAAATAAATCCATCAATAGCAGACAACACATGCCACTTGCCATTGCTAAGCAGTTCATCAATCTTTGCCTTCACCTCATTTGGATGAACACCTGGCACATCGGTCACATCCACAAAAATAAACTGTGACTCTTGATACGTGGGAAAAGTGTAGGCAACATGGCGGTGAGCTACATGCGGATGCAAGCCTGCACTAGCTGAAATGGGAACACCTGCAGGGATTTGCTTGAGAAAATGAGGTAGCAAGCGTGTGTGATAATCATGACTGTATGTTTCAGCTCGCCGTGATAATGGTGTCCAACCATAACAATAATGATAACTACTGGCTATGCCAAAAGCAACTATCATGAGAAATCCCAATAACTTGGAGCCTCCACGAATCGGGGTTTGGTTTTTTGGGATGATGTGTGCTAAATGTTTTGTTCCATGAATGGCTGCGATGATAAATATAGGAACGAGAGGAGCAGAGTAATGTTGTTCACCTGAATACTGTCCAGCAAAATTACTGAACATATTGGCGATGATGATGGGTAGCCCTAACAACAAATAATGTGGAGCAAATAGAGCAAGTCCACCAGTAGTTAATAGCAATCCTGTCAGATACCACATGCGATTAATGTCCGTGAGCATGGTCAGCCATTCGATTGGATTCGATGAAAAACGATTTGCCAAGTAGACGGGGACATCCGTGCCAAAATTTACCCTAGCAAGTGGAGCCACAATCCCAAAAGTCGCAATAGCAAACCAGGCTACACTTATGATAATTAAGGCAATGGCATGCTTTTTTTGATTCAAGCCCGCAGATGGCTCCGAAACCTTTGTAGTCGCGGGCTGCTGCATGAAGAGATACATCCCTAGCATGACCAACAGGGTAGGCATGTTCTCCTTACACATCATGACGATAATCGCCCAAAACCACATCCATCTCCAGGACTTTCGAGTCGCGTACCAAAATGTCAACAGATATGGGGTCACCACAAAGGGGTCAGCATGAAAATCGGCGACGGCGGATGCCTGCAATGGTGGACTAAAAAGATATAGCATCACAAAAAAAAGAGGATGTACTGGCGAATATTGTTTGGCTAACCAATATACAGGCAATCCTCCTACCGCTAAGACATAAGCTTGCACAATCAACAAAATGCGAACATCATCCCATATCCAAAAAAAGGCTGAAAGCGGAATTAAAATCAATTCGACATGTTCGGCAAATCGAGGCTGTTGATGGTCTCCCCATGTTGCTTCCATAAAATGTCCATGCAGTGTATTCCACATAGCTTGGTCTATGAGAGACAAGTCCGCCGTGTAGGCATTGAGCGTTTCATAGCGTTGGATTGCGTACCATGAAAAATACAATCCGAAGGCAACGATTAAAATTGCGAGGATAACTTTTTGAGTAATTATTTACTCCTCTGTCCTTAGACCTGACAGATTTTTAAAACCTGTCAGGTCTGGTAATTCATCGCCATCGCGTAGCACACCTAAAACAAAGTCTGCCGCTTCGCCATGCATGTGGTCAGAATATGCCCACTGGATTAGTTCACCCGTTATTTGATTATTCTGTAACTCTACCACAATTTCTGTTACCGCACAGTTATGAATCAATTGGGTAAATAACTGGTTTATATCCACGTTTTGACATAAATCATTCAACGTGCAGGTGAAGATACCGCCATGTCCCACAATGACAATATTTCTATTTGTTTTGTCTGCAACGATTTGTTTAACGCCTGTTTTCATCCTCTCCAATAGCGTTATGTAATTTTCACCATTCGGAAATGCGGTCTCAACTTTACCCGAAATCCAATCTTCTATGATTTGCTTATAAAGCATCCAATTTTCAACAGTGACAGGTTCTGTCTCAAGAGTACCGACATTGATTTCACGGAATGTTTCCATGACCGTGACGGGTAGATTCAAAAGTGTGCCGATAGCTTGTGCCGTTTCGGTTGCCCGTTTTAATGGAGAAGCATAAATTTCATGGATGTCTTTATCTGCGAAATATTCGGCAGTTTGTTGAGCTTGAATTTTCCCTTTCGGTGTTAGCGGATAATCTATCACCTTACAGGAAAATTCTTTGGTAATATTTGCTTTGTTTTCGCCATGTCGTACTAAATAAATTTTAATCATAATCTTTTTGTCCTACTTCCCACCTCTCCATCTGAGGGAGTAGGGGCGTATGGCCATACGCCCTTACTTTTGTCCTCTTCTCCCCTCTCATCATGGGGGAGGGGTTAGGGGTGGGGCTACCTACGTGCCTAGAAAAAAATAATCGGTAAACATGTCATCATAACCAACAGGTGTATATTCACCCGTTTTTTTATTCACTTCATATTCACCTTTGTAATTCCCTGCTATAATAATCTCTAGCATTTCTATCAGGCGGTCAACATCCTGAGTGTTATTATAACATCCAAAACTAATCCGTACCAAACCAGGCATGTTAGTTTTATCTCCTTTCAACATTTGGTCACGCCATGTGTGTGACGCATCATCCGCCAAATTCAGCAAATGAACGACATAAGGATGTGCACAAAAACATCCACTTCGTACCCCAATGCCGCCTTCATATCCTAAAATGGCTGCTAGCAGAAAGTGAGATATGCCTTCTACTTCAAATGGGATTGCTCCCACTTTTTCATGAGCTTTAGCAGGATTGGGTTCGCCGTAAATTTTGACACGCGGTATTTCGGCAAGTCGCTTGAGGGTATAAGCAATCAAAACTTCTTCATGAGCGGCAATATTAGCCATCCCCACTTCCATGAGGATTTGAGCCGCTGCCGCCATCGCTACAGCTCCAACAACATTTGGACTACCAGCCTCATCGCGGTCAGGCATGCCCGCCCAATGCACCTCATCTTCGGTTACAATATCCACCGTACCACCACCTTGATATTCGGGAGGACTTTGTAAAAACATTTCTTTTGTTCCAATCAAGGCACCTGTACCAAACGGAGCATACATTTTATGAGCTGAGATTGATACAAAATCAAGATGTTCAGGGTCATCATCGGGTTTCATATCTACCCGACGATGCGGAGCCAATTGAGAGGCATCCACAAAAATTTTCGCCCCAACTTCATGGGCTTTGCGTGCCAAGCGATGAATTGGCACTAAAAACCCTGTTACATTAGAAGCACCTGTCACAGCTACCATGGATACTCGCTCTCCATAGTTTGCCAGTTGCTTATCAAAGTCATCTTCATCTAATCTGCCTTCAGGAGTGGCTCTTACATGAACAACATGTGCCTGATTTCGCCATGGCAGGTCATTAGAATGATGTTCCAACAAGCTGGTAATAATTACTGAATCTGGAGAAAAAGGGAAACGATAAGCTAATTTATTTATTGCATCTGTCGTATTTTTGCCGAAAATTACCGTATTGGTTTCTAAATCGGCTCCGACGAATCGACCAATAACTTCGTGTGCCTGGTCATAAGCTAATGTACTTAAACGTGACTTAAATCCTGTGCCACGATGAACACTAGAATAATAGAGCATGAATTTGTTGATAATATCCAGCACATCAGTAAATGAAGGGGTACTGGCACCATTATCCAAATTGATGTACGGAACATGCCTACCATCAATAAGTGGAACCTCTTGGTCTACCCCAATAATACGAGACCGTAAATTGAATTTTTTTGTTGAATGAGGGAACATATTTATTTTGTAAACTCCTTTGTTTATTGATTACTTGGAATATACTATTTTAATTTCTTATTGGCAAATTGAGGGTTCATGTCTCATTTGATTGCCTTATCTTGACTTTTATTCCATATTTAATATAATAGTAATTCAGATTGATTTTTATTGATAAAACGAATAAATTTTATGAACAAAAAACGCTTTTTATTTACATCTGCTCCGCTGTTTAGCCATCTCAATTGGGGTGGATATTTAGAGACCGCAGTCGAATTAAAAAAACGTGGTCATGATGTTGTCTGGGCAATTGAAAAAGGAATTGTTGCCGACAGGATAATAAAAACAGGCATTGAAGTCGTCGAGGTAAAAACTACAGGCTGGCATTGGATGTTACCTTATGAACCACCTGATTTTACACCTGAAGGACGGCAAGCCTATCAACTCATGTGCTATTTTGCCAAGTGGTTTCCCATAGAACAAGTCATGGTAGCTACACAAAGTTTAATGGACTTGGTTCATGACAGAAATAGCGACATCATTGTTTCAGACCCGTTTTTAACTGCACCTGCTTTAGCCACCGAAAAACTATCCATGCCGTATGCCATTGTTGGTCTGCCCGATGTCGCTCCTGATAAAACACAGAGAAGCGTCAAATCTTGGCTTGACAACGCAATGAAGGATGGCATGATATATTTAGACCGATTATGTGACATGTTTGATGTAGCGGGCAAACATTTTATCCAACATGAGAACATCATAAGTCCTCATTCGCCTTATCTGCATATTTCATTCTTTTCGGAAACATGGCATGGTACAAAATCTCACATGCCACAAAACCGTTTCGCAGGGGGCAAAAAATCCGAGCCTATCGGTGCACCACCCGCATGGATGCAATCGCTACCAAGTGAACTCCCACTTGTATTTATTTCATTGGGAAGTAGCACTAATTTTGAACCTGAGATATTTTTCTTAGCCGCCAAGGCTATTCAAACGTTTAAGGCATTTCCCATTATCGAAACGTATGACTCACAGTTGACCGCAAGTCTACGATGGATGATGCCACCACATTTTGCGGCTATCCATGATGAAATTGATTACGACCATCTATTTCCTAAACTAGCATGCATAGTGCATAGTGCCTCTCCTGAAACTACACACCCCGCTCTTTTGCATGCCTTGCCTCATGTTGCCCTTTATCTCGGTGATGTCCGCAAATCGCATGTTCACTTGGTCGCCCAAGCTAAGTTGGGCAAAATGATTGAAGGGACTAAAGCCACTCCTGAAAATTTACGGAGAGCGTTGTCAGATGTGATGCTTGACGAGGCTATAAAAAGGCAGGCAATAAAACATCAAACTGAATTTGCAAGTTTGCCTGGTGTGAAAGGTGCCGCTGATTGGTTGGAGGGTTAGACCTGACAGGTTTGATAATCAAGGAGAAAAAATGAAAGAACAAATTAAAATAGTTTTAGCTGATGACCACGCAGTAGTGCGAGCAGGAACACGTAAACTGCTTGAACGAAATGTGGATATTAAAATTGTTGGTGAGGCTGTCAACGGATTTGAAGTTATACAGCTAGTCAAAGATTTATCACCTGATATAGTCATAATGGATTTGCGGATGCCAGACATGAGCGGGGTCGAAGCAACTAAGCAAATCAAGGAAATGTATCCAGAAGTTGCCGTTATCGCCTTAACTGCTCATGATGATGACGAATACGTTTTTGCTCTTATGCAAGCTGGAGCAAATGGGTATCTTCTCAAGACATCAGAGGCAGATGAAATCGTCAAGGCTATTCGCACCGTTTTGAAAGGAGAATTAGCTCTTTCTCCCAGCATTGCTGGTAAAATCGTTACTCAGTTTGCCAGTGGTAAAACTCTGCCTGACGTGTTGGCTAACATGAAAAATATTTATGATGGACTCACCAAACGAGAACTGAATATATTACGATTGGTCGGCACAGGCTTAACAAATAAGCAGGTAGGACATAAACTTTATATCAGCGATAGAACTGTTCAGGCACATTTATCAAATATTTTTAGTAAGTTAGATGTCAACACTCGCACTGAAGCCGTGATATACGCTGTTCGTAAAGGATGGATTACGGGCAAATCGTGAAACAACCTTCAACCTCTAACAGGAGCGTCAAAGCAAACAATCAGCATGCATGGTGGCAAAGCATAACAACAATTGCTATTGGCTGGACATTAACCTTATCCATTTTGATGATTGGGGTAATAGTCGGCTCAACAGCTATTGCTTTATATTGGACAACTCAAACAATTGCTCAAAGACATCATCGAATTACGACGCACCTTTTGGCTGAACGACTTTCTGATAATCTAAGACAAAACGCTTTAGCATTAACCGTTGTGGCTCGTCATCCTAGTTTTATCTCTCATGATGCCACCCAAATTCAACAGGTTTTTCAGCAGTATGATTATTTGCTTGCTGACCTAGTTGCTATGGGAGACATCGTTCTTTTAGATGAGCATGGACAAGTAACAGCGAGTTATCCCTCTGATGCCGAGTTGATGGGGCAAGATTATGCCGCCAGTTCCTACTTCCAAATATTACAAATAGATATATCTTATGAACCCATATTTTTTCATAATAACCCCTCTCCCTCTGGGAAGTGGGAGGGCGAAGTAGCTGGCATAGCTATCTCAATTTATGATGAATCAAAACAGTTTAGAGGATGTTTAGTCAATCGTTTTTATTTAGGTGACCAACAACTAGGGAAGTACATTAATGGGTTTGAAGATTGGAGTGGTGAAACTTATTTAATTGACCGTCTGGGGCATGTTATTTTTCATGCCGATAAAACACTGATTGGTTCATCCTTCGACTCAACGCCGCAAATAGAAAAATTACACCAAAGCAATAAAACATGGTCAGATGTTGTGCAATTAGAAGGTGGCAATTGGTTTTTTATCAGTTATGCTCCCATCAAAGAAAGTGGCTGGGGAATTGTCATGGTGGAATCATGGGCTGATTCTTTTCGATTGGTCAAGCAAACAGCTTTGTTTATCAGTCTCATCCTAATTGTAGGGATAAGTGGGATAACTATGCTGACATTGTGGGCAACTCGGCGCATGACCAACCGTTTGAATTTACTTATCACCCAAGCATCAATTGTGGCATCGGGCAATTATGATACACAAGTAAGCCTCAGCCGTATCTCAGAAATTCAAGAATTGGGACTAGCTTTTAACTACATGGTACGCCAATTAAGGAGCTATCGGCGGGGCTTGCAAGAATACGTAGCTTCTGTGACCAATTCACAAGAAGATGAGCGTAAACGTATCGCCCGCGACCTGCATGATGGCACATTACAAACCTTAATTGCCATTGGGCAACGAATTGCTCTAGTGCGTGATGCTCTTGATGAGCAACCAGTGGCTAAAAGCCAAGAACAATTAACTGAAGTGCGCGGCATGGTCACAGAAAGTGTGAATGAGCTTCGCCGTTTTAGCAGGGATTTACGTCCGCTAGTCTTAGAAGATTTGGGATTAGTACCTGCTTTGTTTTATTTGATTGGACGGTTACAACAAAAGGCTGATATTTCTGCCGACCTTGAAGTTGAAGGGGAAGCGATTGGCTTACACCAAAATTTAGAAATCGCCATTTTTCGCATCGTGCAGGAGGCATTAAACAACATCCTCAAGCATGCACAGGCAAGCCAAGTTATAGTCACGGCTCGCTTCTTACCTCGTCAGACCATTTTAGAGATTCGGGATAATGGTAAAGGCTTTGTCGTGCCACAAGATGCTTCCGAACTAGCTCACAGTGGTTCATTTGGCTTGATGGGTTTAGAAGAACGGGCACAACTTTTTGGCGGTGATATTTCTATCCAATCTGCTCGTGATGAGGGAACCATTGTGCGGGTTATCCTGCCACATAAGCATGCAACCACGAGTAGTGGGTAACCGTTCACCCCACTTTGCCCCCACTCCCTCTGGGGGAGGGGCAAGGGGTGGGGGCTACTAACGAGTGGGAGTACGAAAAATTACCACTCCTGTCGCAGACGAATATAAACTTGTCGCCGATTTCCATCATCATGATGTTTCATGGCAAACACATCAGGATAACTCTTAATTAGTGAAGTTAATTGTTTATAGCCGTAGGTATGAGGATCAAAACTAGGGTCGGCATTGCGAAGGTATGAATTCACAGAACGAATATCAGTCCAACCTGTGCCATGATGTTTAGGCGTTTTTTGTAGAGCCTCAATAATTACAGGACGGGGGTCGGGTTCTTTTAAGCGGACATAAATATCTGTGTGCGTACCCACATCCTGATATTTCAACTCAAAGTAATCAGCTGAGGCTTTTAGCAAGCGAGATAATTGTTTAAAGCCATAACTGCGTGGGTCAAAACCAGGGTCTACTTGGCGTAAAAAAAGCCCTAGTGTACTGACATGCACCCATTCATCCTCGTCAACAGCCATATCAAAAGCTTCAACCAAGACTTGGATAGGGTCATAGTTATCGCCATATTCAGACACCGCTTTACCGTTAGATTTGCGGGTTTTTGGTTCGGGATGCAATGTAACCAGGTTTTCAGTGTAAACAAATACATCGCATGCATTTACGAAGGATTTCGGGGTCTTTTTTTCCCCAATGCCAATCACAAAAATACCACCCTCACGAATGCGCGTGGCTAACCTGGTGTAATCGCTATCGCTAGAAACGACACAAAAACCATCAACTACATCGTCATGCAAAATATCCATTGCATCAATAATCATAGCACTGTCGGTCGCATTTTTACCGACCGTGTAGCGAAATTGTTGGATGGGCTGAATAGCATGACTATGTAGAGACTCCTTCCAGCCTTTCATATTTGCGGTTGTCCAGTCACCATAAATCCGCCTGATGGTCAGCGAACCATACTTGCGTGATTCTGTAAGCACTCTGGACATCAACGACGGTTGAGCATTATCCCCGTCAATCAACATTGCGATTTTTCGTGTATTCGTATGCTCTTGAAGTTTTGTTAAATCTTTTTTAGACATAATTTACAATTTCCATATTAATGTACGTTCTTCACTACTAAAAATAATAGTTCCATCTTTTTTTTGAATAGTTACCCCCCAAAAAAATTCTCCATTATCTGCTCGACCATAGTCAGCTGTATATAAGACATGCCACATTGTTTCTTTTAGCAATTCGCTTTGCCAATGGCGGGTGTGAGTATCCACCGAGTACCGCATAGTAATGACATAGTATTCGTCTATTGCTAATGGACTTGCTCCTTCCCAAACAAAGGTGATATTTGCCGCTGAACTCAAGTAAGTTGCATGCGGTTCAGGACTAATTAACTGAACTCGGCTTGAACTCTGGTCCACACTGGGAAGCGAAATTATTTTTGCTATCGGGATGGATGTTAAAGTTGGGACTAAGGTTGGAACGGGGGTAAGAGTTAAATATTGAATAGTTTCCGCTTGATGTTTTTGTGCCTGCCTCAAATCTTCCACAGGAAGAAGGAGGGCGGCATTATAATCATCAAAGGCGGCTGAAAAATCATGTCGCTCCATTTTAATATCACCCCTTTTGAGATATGCCTGATACAAAACTTGAGCCGCCTGTCCATTGGCATAATCGGGTTCAATCTCAACTATAAGCGACAAATTATCAATTCGGGTATCTAACACTACGATGTCGTCTATCGCATGCAGATAGCCTATTGCAAACTGAATTTGTTGAATCAATTCATTAGGATTACTACACCTTGCTTGGTTGTTTTCTGCAAGCAAAGTGGTTTGAAAATCATCCAATGCCGATTCAACCTTTCTTCGATTGTATGGATTGAACATAGTATCAATCTGACTTTTTCCGCGTGCTAAATGGGCATTACACAATAACAGGGAAATCATTTCAGGCTTAAAATTATCATCGCTACCTCGTATTTTGCCCAAAATATCAATTGCACGTGACCAATCTTGACCCGCTAAAGCAGAATGAGCCTCAGTTAAAGTGTTGTTCAAAGCATCGTACTGGTCAACCTGACTCATGAGCAGTTGTGCTTGAGGGTGATTTGGTGCATCATCAAACACCTGTTGCAAAAGTTTACGAGCCTGTCTAGCATTTTCCTCTGTAAATGCAAATTCGGCTTGATGATACAATTCATCCACCGATGGCGACGAAGCCGCAATTTGTTCTGTTACTTGACTAATTGTAAAAACCGTGCCGATAATAACCAGCATTACCGTGACAGCAATTACTATCGGTTTATAGTATGGTGCTATATAAACTCTAAATGACATGAGATATTGCCATAGTTCCATGACGTTAAGGGATTTGCGGACTTCTTCACGTTGTTGATGTTTTTTGATACGAGTCAGCAACTTTCTAGCAGGCGGATATTTTGGCGAAACATGGCGAATCTGATTTAAAATATCCTTTGCTTGGCTGTATGCTTCATCCTCAACACAATCCAATGCCTGCTTATATAAGTCCGAAACCTGCATTTCGATATGTTCACCATCATTCATATCTTGAGCTGTTGCCAATAAATTTTGACAGTCTTTATAATCAGGCTCGACTTCGGCTATTTCGGTGATATAATCAATTGTTTCCTGCCAGTAGCCCATTTCAAAAGCAGTCATTGCCATGTCATACAAAACAGCTAGGCGTGCCATGACACCACTAAAGGCAAGTTTGCTTCTTGCTTGGGGATGATTGGGTGAAAGGCTTAATGTTTTGTGTAATAATGAAACGGCTTGTTGCCATGTTTCACTAGAAATTGTCTGTTCAGCTTGCTGATAATATCTATCGGCAAGTTCTATTCGCTTAACCCTGTCTAACGTTATAGCTTGTTCGGGGCCAGGTAATGGTTGACCTGTCAGAATCGTGTTGATGCCATAACGAACCTCAGACGGGGTTTGGAATCGGTCACTTGGGCGTTTTGCTAACGTCCATTCCAATAACGCTCTACATGAATGAGGTATATCAGAATGAGAAATTTTTGGCGGCTCACTAGAAATATGCTGGCTAACGACAGACCAGTAATTCTCATCCGAAAAAGGAACATGACCACATAACATCTGATAAAAAAGAATGCCAACAGTGTAGATGTTAGAACGAATATCACACTCGTCTCCCATCAGTGATTCAGGAGATAGATTATCAGCCCAAGTTATAATATCAGATGTAGTCGCTGAAGGTAAAATGTGAATAGGGATAAATCCAAAATCACATACTTTTAATGAACGCTCATTGCTTAAGATAATTGTGTTAGGATTTAAGTTATAGTGAATCACATGGTGTTGATGGGCATCTTCTAAAGCATGGCATAGCTGGTCAACCAAAGAAAGTGCCTCACGCCATGGAACCATGCCTCGTTTATCAAGCAATTCCTGAATGGTTTGTCCTTCAATATACTCCGTTACCAGATACTGTACATCTTCACCAAAGTAACATGTCAGTATTTTTTCGACATGATGACTGTCTAATAATAGACTTTGATTAGCATGTTCGATGCACCGTTGTAGATAGTCTGCATCCAAAGCCAAGTGAGGGTGAAACAGTTTTACGGTGACTAAATATCCATCATCCAAATCTTCTGCCAAATAAACCGTTACAATATCATTGCTACTCATTATGCGTAAGACTCGGTAACGATTATCTAAAATTTCTCCTAGCACTCAATCTTTCCTCGTAGGACAGTGTCCAGTCTGTCCATCTGTGAATGTACAGGCAAGATGCCTGTATTGCATAACCTCTTGTAGGGGCGTATGGCCATACGCCCTTACTATACATTATTTTTTTTATAATGCCAATAAAAACTATGAGAATTAAGTTCTAAAAATATTCCTCAATTAATGTTTCTGCCCATACTCTATCTTTCTTGTTTAAATTAGGAACTGGTGGCTTATGGTATCTAAGCCGATAACCATAACCAATAACAAAATACAAATCGTGTAAAATGTTATTCAATTCTAAAATTGGTTCAGTCTCATCTTCATCTACAGGAATTGGAAAATC
Organism: Anaerolineaceae bacterium 4572_78; assembly: GCA_002084875.1. Classification (GTDB taxonomy): domain Bacteria; phylum Chloroflexota; class Anaerolineae; order 4572-78; family 4572-78; genus 4572-78. The sequence goes on from NBMH01000016.1 coordinate 13,420, forward strand.
AGGTATCATCTCTCTTACACTAAACATATACAGTTCAGCAGTAGGGCGTTGCCAAGCTCGGCTAATCAAGATACGATAATCACTCTCCAAGTTTGTATGCATGGGCAATGGTTTTCCTGCCCTAAGCAAATCAATTTCGACCAAATTGGTGCAACTAGCAATAATTTTATTTCGCTTTTTGGTATATCTCTGCCGCCCATCGGTATTAATTTTGTTGACAGGCGACAAGATTTCAATCATGGTCACAATCCGTTTTGAGGCATATCGTCGAATAGTTAGGTAACGATGTTTAACCTCGTCTACGGTGGGCAATTGAACAATGGCTGGCTTAGTAGCTACTTTTTGCTTAGTTGCAACTTGAGGAATGTATCCCACAGATGATTGATAATCATAAGCAGGCAAAATGAGACCATCAGGAATGCCTACTAGATTTTCTTCGGCGGTATATCCGTTTGACGATGGGTTTAAAGTTAGATAAGTCAACTCCTCAACATCAATGTAATAATTGGGATGTAAACGAGGTGCTAAAAACATTTGTATTTCGATAATTAATTGTAAATGTACTTTTTTCCAAATATTAGGATGTTCCAAATATGGATCCATACCAGGAAATGGTGATTTCATCCTTAACCTCCTACTCTGTGTTTTGACCGCCACCACCAGCCTACAGGAAAACCTATCATTTTAGCAATATCTCCTGTAACACGGATAATCGGCACCCAGTAAATCGCTTTGAGTTTCTGAATTGGATGTAAATCATGCCATGAACCCATGAGTCGGCGATAAGGAGTAAAAAACAGCCCATAGCTTCCAATGAGTGCTCCGATAAACCACCACCATTTACTAACATATTTTCCCAATGCAAATAGCATGGGGATACCAAACAAGTAAGTGCTGTAGCGAACTGCATGCCGTAAACGCCATAAATCTGCCTTGCCATCCCCTCTTGCATATCGATAATATTGTTTGAAAAATGACTTTAGATTTCCTCGCGGTTGGAAATAGGCAATCGCTTGGGGTACAAATATAAATATACCAAATTTATCTCGTAACTTAAAATCAAAGATTAAATCTTCACAGTAATCAAGCCATTCAGGATAGCCGCCGACTGCTTGCCATGCTGTTTTGCTAAAGGCGATGGAACGGCTACTTGGTAGGAATGTAATAGGGTTGATGTCTGCTAAGCGTGGCAAAACCGTTGCCCCCATTGCTACCTCAAAAGTAGTTTGCGAGTCGGGCAGGAAAAATCCAGCCACAACATGGGGATTTGTCTCATCGGCTGAATCTTCAAATGGGGCAACTAAATCAGCCAGCCAATTTTCAGAAAGTTTTACTCCAGCATCGGTACTAGCAATGATAGGATGACTCGCATGTTCGATGGCGATATTTCGCCCTCGACTGATATTTGCTCCTTTTTCAACGATTAATTTTAAGGGTAACTTATCTTGATATTGACGAATGTATTGTATTGTATCGTCGCTTGAGCCGCCATCCACAATAACTACTTCATCAGGCGAGCGGCTTTGAGCAACCAGTGAGTCAAGAAGCCGACATAATGTCTGCCCTTCATTCAACACAGTAACAATTACCGAAACGGTTGTATTGATTTTCAATATTAATCCCTGTTTTCCCCAAAGTAATATTTCATATCCAGACCTGACAAGTCTAACCCCACATTTCATATCCAGACCTGACAGGTTTTTAGAAACCTGTCAGGTCTAACCCACATGGCACATCCCAGAGTGCTATCTTGCTCCCCTCGAGGGAGGGGACAAAAAGATATTATACCATAATTACGATGTTTTCTCAAAATACATAATTCATTTTTTGCTTTGTCAAAATATCTGTGGTACAATGGGCACGATTTTAGTTAGCAATGGAATTATTTAGGAGATATTATAATGGCTCGTCGAAAAAGACAACAAAGTAAAAAAAAGCATCATGAACCTTTTAACGTACTTAATGAAAGTCGTCAACAACTGCGGTTCTTTAAGCAAATTTTGCAAAAAAATCAAAGAGAGGGCGACCGTGCGGCTGAAGCATTGTCCCATCGAAAACTGGGGCATGCTTATTATCAATTAGACCAACAATGGCAATCACTCGAATCGTACCAAAAAGCATTAGAAATATACCAAGAATTGGGAGATTTGTATAGCGTTGCTAATGACCACAGCAATGTAGGAAATGCTTATGGTGCCTTAAGAGACTTTAAACAAGCAATCCATCATCACAAGCAATCTGTTGAATTGAGTGAAAAAGAAGATTTTAAAGATATATTGTTACTTAGTTTGACTAACTTGGCAGCTATTTATATCGCAGAAAAGAAGTTACATAAAGCAATTCAAACATACAGACATGCTTTGGAATTGTCTCGTGAATTAGAACAGCCTGTTATCGAGGAAAATTCCTCACACAAACTGGGACAAATCTATGTATCATCAACAGGCATTACTGCTAGATGTAGCCGAACTCGATAGCAATGGACAAGCTATTGCGTTGCAATTGTTAGCTGGCACACATATCAGTCTCGAAAAATATGCGGCGGCAATCAAGAGCTTAAAACAAGCTATTGTCCTCCTTAGAGAACTTAAGAATGAAGAAAGTGAGGCTCGGGTTTTAGGCATACTCGGTTATACTTATAGCAAACTTGAGGAATATGATGAGGCAATAAAATATTACGAAAAAGGGATAGCCTTAGCTCGTAAGATAGACGAAATTGCAATAGAACGTGATAATGTCGGAAACATGGCACAGGCATATAATTCCAAAAACGATTATGACAAAGGACTACACTACTGTCGTATTTCTTTAGATTTGAGCGAAAAATTAGGAGACAGCAAGGGAGTAGGTACTGATTTGACCAATATCGGCTTGAATTATGCTAAACAGGGCAAATATGAAGAAGCTATTGAATATCACATGCAAGCATTAATCATTCGGGTCGAAATGGAAGACCATCCTAGTCAAGGAAACAGTTGTTATAACTTAGCATGCTGTTATTCGCTGTTCAATGAGAAAGATGATGCCCTATATTTTTTACAGCGAGCATTATTGCTTGACCATGAAGAGTATCATATCTTGGCTACTGAAGATGAAGATTTAGATAACATTCGTGATTTACCTGAATTTAAGGAATTGGTATAATGTCATATCAAAATAACGAAACATACCCTGAATATATTTATGGACTCACTACCACCGTTGCTAGTTTGAGGACAGATAACAGTGAAACATCCCCCATTATCGCCATGTTACCTGCTGAAGCAATCATTGATGTGTTTAGCAAACAGGGAAATTGGTTTTGTGTTAGGGGTGCAGGCTTAAAAGGATATCTCCCTCAAAATTATGTCAAACAAGACCATACGATGGTTGATACACACACCACACCTCAACCTGTAGTAGAATTTGACTTTAACCCTGTTACCATGTATAGGCTAAATTTGCGTACAGGTTCGGGTAGCCAACATCAGGTCATCACAGTATTACCACAAAATACACCCGTGCAGATTTTAACGAAACATGATAGTTGGTTAAAAGTCATAGCACAAGGTCGCGAGGGATTTGTTCATGGCGATTATGTTGAACTTGGCGTGGTTCGACCTTTGCTCAGATTTTTAGATAATCATCATCCCATTTCAGACGTGTTATCTCTCATGACAATTCCTCTTGAACCTAACCCATCTCAAAAAATTCGGATTCCTTCTAATGCCAATCACAAACAAAGGAAAGTGGCAATTACATGGAATTACTTGGGAGGATTTCTTAGCACCTTAAGCGATAAACTTCAAATTGATGCCGCCGTGGCATTGGCGACCCTACTGGCAGAATCAGTGGGGCATAGTTTTTCAGCAGATGGGCGAATGATTATCCGTTTTGAAAATCATGTCTTTTTTGATTATTGGGGAAAATATCAACCAACTATGTTTCAGCGACGTTTCAAGCATAGTTCCGAAAAAAGATGGGAGCAACAACAATGGCGACGATATGACCACGAAGCTTGGAAAAACTGTCATACTAGCCAACAACAGGAATGGGAAATATTTGAGTTTGCTTGTGCCTTTGACGATACTGCTGCTAAATTGTCAATCAGCATGGGAGCTCCCCAAATTATGGGCTTTAACTATGACATCATTGGCTACAGAACAGTGCATGACATGTTCGCCGCTTTTTCTAGCAGTGAGCGTGGTCAGATTGTCGGATTTTTTAGTCTTGTCAAGGGGAACGAATCAACATCTCCTATGTTACATGCCCTACAAAATCTTGATTTCGTATCATTTGCTAGGGGATACAATGGAGCAGGACAAGAGGAAACATACGCCAACATTATTCAATCTTATTATACAGCTTTTCATGAGCTTGTCGCTTGACGAATAAATATCTAAGCATGAGTTTTTGTAGAAGCGTCAAACCTTGGTTTGACAGTCAAGGCGAGCCTTGACCCTCCAGTGGAGTGTTAAACATGAACGTTGAAAAACAAGATGCTACCAAGAAGCTAGCTGATTTTTCTTATAGCCTATTTACATTGGAAGATGTTAAATATTACTTTCAAATCGTAATCGATACAAACACTACATTGTTCCCTAATATTGAATCAGTTTCTATTAGTGAACATCTAAAAATTTCATTGGACAAATTTGTGCCACTTGCTAAAGCCATTGACACCGAAAAGGCTCGTTCTGAATGGATTGTTGCTCCTGTTTTATCAGAACTGTGGGATATTACCAAACACAGAATTAGCTTATTTTCGGGGATTGATTTTAATGTTGATGCCAAACATGGGTTGAAAGGCAGATGTGATTTTATTGTTAGTTTGTCTCTCGACCAACTTTTATTACAAACACCTGTCATTACCATTGTTGAGGCGAAAAAAGATAATATCAAAGGAGGCTATGGGCAATGTATATCTACCATGGTAGCTGCCCAAAGGTTTAACAACAAGGCAAGTTGCGACATTAAATCCATATACGGGATAGTAACAACAGGTACAAATTGGCAATTTCTCAAATTGGAAGGAAAATTAGCTTATATTGATACAGTTGAATATCATATTACTACCCCCGACAAAATCTTGGGTGTTTTGAGCCATGTAATCAAAGTCAAATAGCTGGAGGGCAAAGTCGCCCCCACCTCTCTCTGGGAGTGGGCATGACTTTTTGCTTTATCATCATGTATTTACCTAACATTATTCAGATAAAAAAATTTCCAATTCTAACTACCCTAATCATTTTCTAATGTCATACCTGGACAAGGACTTGAATGCACGCTCCGCACCGGACATCCTGGGGTCGTGACTTTGTGGACAGGAACATTAGGTATTTCGATACAGTGGTTAATGAGTGACACTCCAACCTTATATGAATTTGTCAAAAATTTCCCCTTTGACCCAGTTGACAAAAAATCGATTATCTTTTTACGTTTGCCTTCAGTAATTATCAATTCAATTTTTGTGGCAGCCGTTTACCTACTATTACGAAAAATTTTTCAAGCAGAAATTGCATTTATAGCGGGGCTACTAATTGCCCTCAATCCATTTCATATCGCCCTTTCACGTGTCCTACACCATGATGCCCTTTCGACAACATTTATTATCACATCTGCCCTAAGCATGATTATTTATTTTGGCATCGAGCGTCAGCGAAAATGGATAATGTTAGCAGGTGTACTAACGGGTATTGCCATGCTAAGCAAAACGACGGGTTGGTTTTTAGTTCCGTATATGGGATTATTAAGTTTGTGGCAGTGGCTAGACCTGAAAGGTTCTGAAAACCTGTCAGGTCTTCTAAAACGAACAATATTAGATGGTATATTATGGGCAACCATAGCTATCACCACATTTATTTTATTTTGGCCTGCAATGTGGGTTATCCCGATGAAAGTTTTAAATGTTATTTTTGCCATCAGTGGTAAATATGCCAAAGAAGGACATTCCAAAGGGGTATTATTGTTCGGCGATGTCTCACCTGACCCAGGAATATTTTTTTACGGAGTGACCTGGCTTCTTCGGACTAACATATGGGTCATGCTTGGCTTGATTGTTTTATTATTTGGAGTGATAAAGCTAGCTTTATATACCAAATCTAGGTTTGATGTTCCAGGAGAGTCAAGGCAAGCCTTGACTGTCAGACCTTGGTTTGACGCTCCTTTATTATGGATTGTCTTATTTGTCTTCTTTTTTCTCATTGTGATAACCTTTTTTATAGCAAAAAAACAAGACCGTTATGCCTTGCCAATTTATCCCATGCTTGATATTTTAGCGGGAGTTGGATTGTATCATTTGGTAATCTGGAGCGTCAAAACATGGAGCGTCAAACCTTGGTTTGACAAACAAAGCGAGCTTTATACCTCCATGTTGTTTTACATACTGATAGGATTAATTTTCATCACCAACTTAGCTATTATCTTACCAACTTATCCCTACTATTTCACATACTACAATCCCATCGTCGGTGGCATTAACACAGCAACCAACATAACTACAATCGGTTGGGGGGAGGGATTAAACGAAGCGGCTGAATATCTCAACCAAAAACCAAACGCAGAAAATCTCACAGTGGCTTCATGGTATGGCTCGACAATTGCCCCCTTTTTCAGAGGAAAAACACTCCGATATTCACATCAAAAAGGTACTGCTTTAGGGGGAGATTATGTAGTATTTTATATTAACCAATTGCAACGCACCTATCCCGATGAAGAACTGTGGCGATATTTATCACGGAATTACCGTTTAGAAAAAATCATCACTTTAAATGGTGTGGATTATGCTTGGATTTTTACGGGATATGGATTAACAAATCATGTTGAAAACCAACGTTACAAAAAAATTGCAGGATTGCTCGGTTGGGAATGGCATGGAGAAATGACACCCAATAATGGAGCGGTCATGGCGGGACATGATTTACCTTTTTCGCTATTTTGGGAGCACTTGGGGAAAGTACCTGAAGAGCAATTTTTTGTACGGCTTATCGGAGCAGATGGAAATATTTGGGCTGAGGCAGTTACCAAGCCGACATCTGAATTTAGTGCTGTGATGGATGTCTGGCGATATGGACAAATCATCGAAGAAACGGGCATGCTGACCATTCCATCCGACATGCCTCCCGCAGATTATAATTTGCAAATTGGTTTTTATACTCAAGCACCCGCAATTTTGAACGGCGAACTTACCTTTCCCACACCAAACAAACCCCTTGACCATCCATTGCAAATCATCCAAATTAAACATGACCTAACTCATTCTATCAACGAAAATGTCATGTCTCTAGCCGAACTTAAGTTACACAATTCCACAACTCCCAAACTTATCAACTCATCAACTCCCCAACTCAATCTTAATCTCACATGGTCAATACCACACACAACTAACCACATCTACCATGCAGGATTTGTTCTTTTGGATGACACAGGCAAAGCACAATGGACATGGTCTCATCGTTCATTGATTGAATTTCTACCGACCACCGCTTGGCTACCAAACATCCCTTTGCGAAGCCAGTGGCATTTACCCATCGAAAACCGCACGCCAGGCGGAGATTACCAATTACAACTTCAACTTTTTGACGAAACAGGGCAAATAGCAGAAACAGTTTTACAACATGTGCGGATACCAGGCAGAGAACGAAATTTCAGCTATCCTGAAAACATCGAACCAATTAAGGCAAATTTTGAAAACAAGATTCACTTACTCGGAACAAATGTCATAGACTCGCACATTAAATCGGGGGACATGGAGGTAACGCTATATTGGCAGGCAATTAATCCAATGGAGGCAGATTACACCATTTTTGTCCAATTGCTTGATGCCGATGGAAAAGTGCATGCTCAACACGACTCCCAACCGTTGGCTGGAAATGCTCCCACATCCACATGGACTCCCAACGAAATAATTCACGATAAACATGTCCTAAATATACCAAACGATTTACCTGCGGGTAAATACCAATTGATTGTTGGTCTTTATTTTCTCGAAACGGGTGAAAGATTGAGCATTGATGGCGGGGAAGATTTTATCATGATTACCGTTTTAAATCTTACTACTTCGTCCTCACCTTGACACCATGAAAATCTTACACATCGTTCATGGATATTATCCGTCCATTGGCGGCTCGCAATGGATGACGAAAAATATTTCCGAATTGCTCGTTTCCAATTATGGCGATGACGTGACCGTATTTACCACCGTCGCCCATGATGTTGCATATTTTTGGGGAGCGAGTCAGACATGTTTACCAGCAGGCATGACCATCATAAATGAGGTGAAAATTCGACGATTCCCCGTTTTCAATCGGGTGGGCAAAATACGGATGTTACTTGCCCATACTGCTCATCGTTTGAATTTGCCGTATAACGATTGGCTACGAACTATTTATAATGGTCCCCTCATTTTTGGCATGACAAAGGCAATAGCAAACAGCCAAGCAGATGTGATTTTTGCTACGGCATTTCCCTTGATGCACATGTATTATGCTATGGCAGGAGCAAAGCAAGGCAACATTCCCATTATTCTTGCGGGTGCAATCCATACCGCCGACAAATTGGGATATGAACGAAAGATGATGTACCATGCCATCCATGAAGCAAATGCTTATATTGCCCTGACTCGATTTGAACGGGAACATCTTATCAAGCGGGGCATTCCAGGCGATAAAATTTCAGTCGTGGGAGCAGGAGTCTACTTGGAAAAATTCAAGCAAGCTCATGGCGATATTATTCGACAAAAATATGGTTGGGATGATAAACCTGTAGTAGCTATCATCGGCAAACAAGGTCGGCGAAAACGATTCGACATCTTACTCGAAGCCATGCCGCATGTATGGCGAGTTCATCCGCATGTACAATTTCTGATTGCAGGTGGGCATGGTGGGTACTCTGCTGAAATTGAGCGTCAAATCGCCAATTTTTCAGCGACCCAGCAGGAGCATGTTACGGTTGTGTATGATTTTGTCGAAGATGAAAAACCAAACATATTAGAGGCATGTGACATACTAGTTTTGCCTTCAAGCTATGAGTCATTTGGTATCGTTTTTGTAGAAGCATGGTCATGTAAAAAGCCTGTGGTTGGAGCAAATATGGGAGCGGTAGCAACAGTTATTGATGATGGAGTTGATGGGTTACTTTTTGAATACGAAAATTCACGCAGTTTAGCACAAGCAATTTTAACTTTGTTGGCTGATAAGATTAAAAGGCATGCAATGGGCATAGCGGGTTATCAAAAAGTAAAAGAACGATATACATGGCAGATTGTTACCGAGAAAATTAGAAAGGTATATCTACAAACGTAACATCATCTATGAAAAAAGGGTAGTCCTGCATAGAGAATGATTTAGGTGGCTAAAGAAGCATTGTAATGATAAATCTTGCCTTTAGCAAGTATAATTGATAAGTTCACCGTCTGTTTTTGTCCTTAGTTCATTTTTCTGGTATAATAGATAAAGTAACATTTTGGACCAGACCTGACAAAAGAGGGAGTGAATAAATACACCATGACTGTGTTTGCATTAAATCAATTTTACTAAACAAAAAACCAAATTTGCCATAAATACCATTTCCTGCTAAACTACAGTTAGATAACTGAATATAGGTGGTTCATATCAGTAACCGTTGATTAGGTAAAATATTCAACATACCTTGAGACAAAAACCAAGTTTCACTAGGCAAACGAAAACCAAGTTTCGTTAGGGTACGCCCTACAAATTTACTAAAATATTTTTAATTATAATCACATGCAACAAAAAAATCATCTTTATCAATCCATCCAAAATACGAGTCCCAACTTCAGTGGGAAATTGATGTTTGTTCAATATTTTTTCATGGTAATTTTTGTTAGCTTTATTTTTTTCAATGCCAGTTTACAATCTGTGTTTGCCATGTGCGAAAAAGATTTCGCACCCCAAAAAAAATTCGCATTCCCAAAACAAGAGAATCCACCTGATGATGATTCAGATGTGGTGGTTAATCAAGTAAAATTGATTGATACTTTTTTCAAAGGGTTTTTAATGCTGTGGATGTGTTTTGGGGTCATGGCTATGTTAGCTATATTGGTTGTTTTTCCATTATTGCAGTTTCGAGGCTCGCAATTACGTAAGAAAGAACGAAAAAAACAGTCTAAACCATCGCTACCATATCAAGATGAGGAATTTTTTGAGTCTTAGTCAACTAATTAACGGCAAATATTGCCTGCTATCCGTTGAATACAAAGGAGATATTTTATGCAAGGACAAAATATTTTAGATATACCGATTGTTGATTCAAAAACAGGAAATAACAAACAAATTAAATTTATCGTCGGCGGAGTGCTGATTATTGTGGCAATTGCCTATTTAATCTTTGCTTCCATTCAAAGTACATCTACCTTTTTCTTTACAGTTGATGAGTTTTTTGAACATCAAACAGAAGTTATCGGTCAGCCTGTGCGTGTTTCTGGACCTGTGGACATAGCAAGCGTTGACTACAATAGCAAAGACCTGATTTTAAAGTTTGATATTGTAGGTGAATCGCAAGAACGATTGCCTGTTATTTTTAATGGACCCAAGCCCGACCAAATGAGCGAGGGTGCTCTTGCAATCATAGAAGGTACATTTGATGGCAACATCCTTAATGCCCATAAGCTGATGTTACAATGCCCAAGTAAGTATGAAGGTGAAGATGCAGAGAAGAATACTATTGAAATAGAAGCTGTACCATAATTTTATAACGCATATTTGCCCAAATAGTAAATCTGTGTTATTGTGGTCAACCATGTAAAATAGGATTCTAGCCTGTTTACAACAGTTTTGGTTTTTGTAGCCGCAATTTCTAATTGCGAGAGCTACAGGCATTCTGCCTGTGGCGCATGCAAAATAATTATGCCTTTTCTACTTTTATTGAATATGATAAGAGTCTAATGGCCAAAGAAAGGAAGTCAAAATAATGCGAGATTACGAGCTTTTGCTCATAGCACGTCCAAATTTGGACGATGCAAAAGTATCCGATTTGATTCAGGGTGTTACCCAATTAATTAAAGACCATGGTGGGTCAATTTACACCACCAACCTTTGGGGACGACGTAAATTAGCTTACCAGATTGATAAACAATCTGAAGCGATTTATATCTTACTTAAAATAAGCGTTGTACCCACTGCCCTTAGTGAGATTGAATTTAGTCTCAAGATAGATGAAAGTCTATTACGCTACATGTTAGTCAGAGATGAAGATGTTCGCAAACCACGCCGAATAAAACCATCAGAAACTGAAGAACCTGATTTGAGTGTAGAAGAAACAGAAATACAATCAGATTTGGAAGTGGAAATTCATGAAGATGTAGATACTCACGAAGATGTAGATACTGAAGAAAAAGTTGATACAGAAGAATCATCAGTGGTAGTCGCAACAGATGATGACGATGAGTCAAAAGAAGGAAAAGAAGATGTAGTAGAGGAAGAACCACCGAGTGAAACTCATGTAGAAGTTGAAGAAGTGGTTACTCAAAACGACTTACCTGTTGAGATTTCTTTATCTCCTCATGAAGAAATCAGTGATATACTAGAAGAATCAAATGAAAAGGATGTTTCACCTGAAGAAAGTGTTTTATCTGAAAAAGGTGTTGTCCCTGAGGAGGATGTTTCGTCTGAAAAAGGTGTTTCACTTGACAAAGATGTTTTGTCTGAAAAAGAGAAACCTATCTCTCAGCCTGAACAAACAACTTAAGTAGATGTGGTTTCCTTAACCGCACAAAATATTTTCGATTTGACTTAATCAAACACAGACAAAATGTCCGTGCTACAAATACATAGAGGTTTATTCATGAGACGACGTAAAAAAGTTTGCTATTTCTGTACAGGTAACATCAAAAAAATTGATTGGAAAAAAGTCGATTTTCTAAAACGTTACGTGATGGATAACGGTACAATCCGTCCGCGACAAAAAACAGGTACCTGTGCAAAACATCAACGCCAGTTAGCAACAGCAATTAAACGAGCTAGATACGTTGCTTTATTGCCGTATACAACTGCTCATGCTCGGTTTTCTGGTTTTGGAAACAGATAAATAATATTGAGATTCAAACCACAAAACGTAGATGCGGTTACTTACTGCACAGTTTGTCTTGAACTTCGATATGTACCAAGTTTTAATATTTACAACGCAGGTAGCTCTAGTAATAGTTGCCTGCGTCTTTTTTTAGTTTTTATCATGTCAAAATATAAAAAGAGGCACGAATGGCAAAAAGAAAACCTGAACAACCACAACAATCTAAACAACCTATTCAAACTAAACGCCGTATAGCTCGCTTTCAAAGAGATGAAAAAGAAAAGCAAAAGGCCACCTACATTTTAGGTGCAGTGCTTGCACTTGTCGTTATAGTATTACTAGGTGGTCTAACCTATACATTTCTCATTGAACCCAATCGGGAAGTAGCACAGATAGGAGAGACAACAATTACCTTACAAGATTATCAAAATCGGGTTCGGTATGAACGCTATTTGCTTGATGAGCAGATGCTACTCCTTCAAAGTCAATTTCAACAATTTATGCCGTCTTTGGGAGACCAACCTGAACTCAAAAGTCAGTTTGAACAACAATTTCAATACCAACTTAGTCAACTGCAAAGCATGCGACTCAGTACAGATATTTCAGCCCTTGATAGTTTAATAGAAGAAGAAATTATTATTCGAGAATCGGCTCAAAGAGAAATCACTGTTTCAGACGAAGAAATCACACAGGCATACAATGGAATAGCTGTTGCTCGGAAGGGAGGATATACTGAATCACAAGCTGAAGAAACAGTTACTGCTCGTAAAAATGCTACCGCTACAGCCGAGCAGTTTCCTCCTACGCCAACAATAACTGGAACAGAAATTTTGACCCCGACTCCCATTCTCCCTACCCCCACGATTAACACGCTTGAAGGGGAAAGTTTAGATGAAGCACTTACTGAATGGGAAAATACCATGCGTGAAAATACCTCCATGACTCCTGCCGATTTGCGAAAAATTGTATCACGTCAGCTAATGCGGAATAAATTGAGTGACTCAATGGGTGAAGAAATTGATACTACCAAACTCCAAGCCCATGCCCGCCATATCCTAGTTGATACAGAAGACGAGGTCTTTACTGTAACACAACGATTGGCAAACGGAGACGATTTTGCTTCAGTTGCTATGGAATTTTCAAAGGACCCAGGAAGTGCTCAAGATGGTGGTGATTTAGGCTGGTTTACAAAGGGAACAATGGTAGAAGAGTTTGACAATGTTGCATTTAGTTTACCCGTTGGTGAGATAAGCGAACCTGTACAAAGCGAGTTTGGTTTTCATATTATTGAAGTGATTGCCAGAGAAGAACGTCCTTTAGAAGGCTCTGATTTAGATAGAGAAAAAATCAATATCTTTAACAATTGGTTGTTAGAGGAATCTGCTCATGCAGTTAAAAGTTGGGACCCGCGTGACGCTCCTCCAGAAGCAACACCATCATTCCCACAATCGCAATAAGTTTTACGAACTGTTATCGAAGTTATTGGAACGTCAAAGCTAGCTTTGATGTTCCAGTTCTTTCATGCCTTTGATTATCTCCAATTCATCCAGACTATCCTCTAACATCCGTACCTGTTCGGTTACATCTGTAGTTAAAGCATGATAATCAGACACATCGTAGGTCGATTGTTGGGTTAATAATTGGGTGTAAATCATGCCCAATGATGACAACGTATTTTCAAGTTGTATCTCAACCTGTTTGATATTGCTCTGCAATTTTTCTAAAGAAGCAAGTTGTTGGCGGCGTGTATGTAACGTGTGCTGGAGTTGCTGACGAATAGCACCATTGCTTTCATTCTGATAACGCATCTCTAAATCGGTGATAGATTTCGGAACGTTTTGTAAATCGCGTTGAATTACTTGATTATACCTTAAATTTTCGACCCGTTTCGTCAAAGCCTGAATGGTATTTATCCATTGGTCAATGTGCTGACCAAGTAATTTAGACTCAGGGAAATCTTTCCGTTGGGAAAGTACCATTCCTATTTGGCGATGATAGACATAAGCCTGTTTCAAATAATTGCTACTTGCAGATGAATTTGCAATTAGATTTGCCTGGGCAATAAACCATGTTCCGCCACCAATAAGAATTATGATGCCCAAAAATGCCAATATCAAACCAACGATAGATTTGATGAAATAGGCGGAAACAAACAAAACAATTACAATCACCAAGTATATAAAAAACTGTTTCATAAAATTGTGCCATTTTGCCAACATATATTACCACCATTACTCAAATCGCATGATTTTGCTTTTCATTACTAAAAAATCATTCCATTAGACAATCCCTTCACGTTTCACCTCCTGCCATACCAATCTATCATACCCCACAGAGACAACAGTGTAAGTTCGTAGCCGCAGATATCCAGTGCCATAGACCTGAGTCAATGTTGTACGATAGCTGGTTAACTGTTTTTTAGCCTCTGCCAACCTCGCTTTGACGGATTCTAGGGATAGCAGTTCCTGTTGACTCATCCCTTTGACCTGCTCGCCAGTTAGGTTATTTTTGCCCAACGGCACATACTTGAACTCTATCAGAAAATCTAATAACTGAAACTTACGCGAGTCAGGACGAACCAGCATAATTAAATCGCCATATTTTCGTTGTAGGGCGGGTTCAGAATCCATAATATAAACCGTATCATTGAACAACAAAGTCAGAAACAGGGTTTTGAAAGTCAGCTCATTTGTCCAGCGTAAATCTCGATTATCAAATATGGCGAACTGCTTTCGCATTACGTAGTCACATAACGGTTGCATCTCTCCAGTTTGATAAAAATTTTCGACAATACGGTCTGCTTCCTGTCGACTGAGAAAATCGGGCAGTATCATCTTGTGAATCCGTTCCATATATAATTTGCGAATAACCAGATTGGGAATACGAAATGTTAATTTATTACTGCTGGTTTGTTCAGTGGTCAAGGTGATAACCCCAAAATAGTAGAGTAGCGAGACCATAAAGGTCTGGTCATGGCGTTGTTGAAGCATCTCTTTCAGACCAAACTGGTCTTTTAGCTGGAAGATGGTCAGCGGGTTTGCCTCATTCAATGCTTGCTCAACTACCTGTTTGCCTTGTGGAAGTTGGGCAATGTAAGCAATTTTGTTGCTATCCATGCTCAAATTGGAGTCGAGTATTTGGCGAGGATAATGACAATTTTGTACGAGGTAATCTAGGAAATAAAGTGCCAAGGTAGAATTGTATAGGTTGGGTTTTGCCTCATAATAAAAACTATAGCCATCATAAAAAGTACGCATGATGGTCAAGGCTTCCTGCATTTTTTCAGGGGGCAATTGGCATTGCTCACCAACCTGCACCATGGCATCAGCTACTTCAGTCTCCCAAAAACCACACAGGTCATTGAATTGAGGCCACAAAGAAATATTCTTGGCAACATTGAAACCGCTGGTAATGTCACTCATCACTAATGGTGAGACTCCCGTGATGAACAGTCGGTCGATACCTTGACCTTCTAGCCCTTCTTTAATCACCTTAAAAACGGTTTTTAATATGCCTTCTCCTCTGACCAATTTTTCATATCGTTGTGGACAGCTTGGGTCTCCGCCCATCAGTACTTCGTTGGCAAAGTTGTCATACTCATCGATGAGAAGGTACAGTTTTAGGTTGGCAGTCTGTGCTGCAGCCAAGACAGACCTTAAGGAACGTAAGGCATCATGTGGGTCAAGAATGATTTCATAATCTAAAATATTTCGATAACGAGCCTTGAATATCTCAATATAACCGTTTAGTTGGTTATGGAGTGACCTGTGTAAATCCCGCTCGTCTCCCGAACTGTCTACGCCTGAGAAGTTCCATTTTAGAACCAAATATTGATTGTGCAATGGAGTTGGGTTCTGCCCGATGGCGAGATGCCCAAACAACCGTTCAAATTCGTCCTCCTTGCGAATGTCATAGTAATTTTCTAAGATTGACAACCACAGGCTTTTGCCAAAACGGCGTGGGCGTAGGAATAGCAACTTCTTGCTCATATCTTCAATCAACCGAATCTTGTCGGTTCGGTCTACAAAGAAATAGTTCTCGGTAATAATACTGTAAAAGTCGGCATCGCCGTAAGGAAATTTTATCATGGTTATCTCTCCATTATAACCACAATATAATAGCATGTTCTAAACAAATTGGCAAATTTAGGACATAAGTTGATGTAATTATTCACTCCCTCTTGTTGGTAGATATCCTCCCATGGGAGGGGCTAGGGGTTGGGATGTTCAATGCTAGCTGTAGGGGCGTATGTCCATACACACTAATTGCATGCAAAAGATAAATCTTTTCATTACTTAGACAAATCATTAAAAAAAATTATTCTTGATATATTATCAAATATTATCAAAAATTGATAAATAACTATTAGAGTAATTTTGCTAATATACAATTCCATGTTAGAATGGTGACGATTTGTATATTTTAGTGTTTTTTTGTTTGAAAACTACCTAGTGTGTTAGTTGGTAAATTTAAAATGATTGGAGGTTAATTAATGAACTGAATTTTGTTGTAGGTCTTTATAGTTTAACATTTTTAATTAGAAGTTCTATTTTAGTAAGGAGATAAAAACCGAATGAAACGATTTCTTTTTAATGTATCTACAATAGTTTTGATAACTATTCTCTTTAGTATAACGACGGTCACTGCTGATAGAGGTGATGTGCTGAATATCGAAGAAGTTGAACCGCAATCCATTCATGAAGTTACAGGTGAAATTTCTAAGCAATCAACTCAAAGTGATAATGTTTCTGCTTATACACAAGCAGAAACGACTTCTTCTATGAATGCTCCCTTACCTGTCCCAATATCGATACCGTCGCAGGTAGGAAGTAGTTCTAATGATCCCGACCATCTTAAAGATGGTCTGAGCAAAGGGGTATTAAAACCAGGTGAGGAATATTGGTATAAGTTTGATACTGTTCTTCCCAGTGGTAGTGGGTTTAAACCTGCCACACTTTCTTTGTTCTATACCCCTGATGATAACATATACCAACGCATTTCAATGGATATTTATGAAAAAAATGAGCAGGCTGGTAGCTTGAACCAACTTGGAACAGGGGGACGTTCTGAACTGGATAGTGACCCTAACACAGGTAGTAGGTTATGGAGTGGTCAGTTAATGCACAATCAGCCCGTTTATGTTCAGATTAAAAATGGGTCTGATGTGCAAATTCATTACTATTTGTTCCACACTGCTACTGACCCGATTCAAAATCCTGAATTAGGTGAGAAGCCTCCCGCAGCAGTAGCACCTGCTCCCGTAACACCTGGAGAAATTGGAAGTAGCACCACTAACCCTGAACACATGAAAAAAGGGCTTAATAAAACCAAGTTGAAACCAGGTGAGGAATATTGGTTTAAGTTTGATACTGTTCTTCCCGATGGTAGTGGGTCTAAACCTGCCACACTTTCTTTGTTCTATACCCCTGATGATAACATATACCAACGCATTTCAATGGATATTTATGAAAAGGATGAGGTTAGGGGTACATTGAAACAGTTTGGAGAAGGGTCACGCCATGAGCTAGATAGTGACCATCACACTGGTACTAGGTTATGGAGTGGTCGGCTCATGCACAACTTGCCTGTTTATGTCAAAGTAAAAAACGGGGCTGATGTGCAAATTGATGTTTGGCTATTCTACACTGATAACGAACCTGTTCAAAATGCTGAATTAGGTGAGAAACAACAGTCTGTAGCAACGCCCGAACCACTTGGAGGTATCGGTAGTAGCACAGCTAACCCTGATCACTTGAAAATGGGGCTTAATCAAGGCAAATTGAAACCAGGTGATGGATATTGGTATAAGATTGACACAATTATTCCTGGTGGTGTAGGATTTAAAGCATCTACTCTTTCATTATTCTATACTCCAGATGATAGTGTATACCAACGTGTCTCAGTAAATATTTATGAAAAAAATGAAAAAACAGGTAACTTGAGACAGTTTGGTGCATGTTCTCGTTTTGATTTGGATGATGACTACAACACCGGTACTAGATTATGGAGTGGTTGGCTCATGTACAATCTGCCTGTTTATGTTTATATAAGCAACGGGACAGATGAAGAAATTGATTACTATTTGTATCAAACTGCTACAACCCCAGTTCAAAATCCTGAATTAGGTGAAAAATCTGCTCCACCTCCACCTACACCTCCTGGTGGTGTAGGAAGTAGTACCAATAATCCTGATAATACACAGTCACTTAACAGAGGTGTATTGGAACCAGGTGAAGGGTATTGGTACAAGATAGATACCGTAACTGGTGTTAGTAAGGGGGAATTCAAACGTGCCACTCTTACTCTGTTCTATACACCAGATGACAATATATATCAACGCATTTCATTTGACCTTTATGAGAAAGACGAACGGAGAAGATCCTTAAAACAATTTGGTGCTGGGGGGCGTATTGAATTGGATGATGACCCCAACACTGGTTCTAGGTTATGGAGCGGTTGGCTGATGCAAAATCTACCTGTTTATGTCTATGTGAAAAATGGGTCAGATAAAAGAATTGATTTCTGGTTATACCAAACTGCTACAAACCCGATTCAAAATCCTGAATTAGGCGAAAAAACACCTCCACCGCCTCCTGCACCTCCTGGTGGCATAGGAAGTAGCACCAATAACCCTGACAATACACAATCACTTAATAAAGGTAAGCTAAAACCTGGTGAAGGGTATTGGTACAAGATGGATACCGTAACTGGTGTTAGTAAGGGCGAATTCAAACGTGCTACTCTTACTCTGTTTTATACACCAGATGATAATATATATCAACGCATTTCATTTGACCTTTATGAGAAAGACGAACGAAGAGGTTCCTTAAGACAGTTTGGAGCAGGGGGGCGTAATGAATTGGATGATGACCCCAACACTGGTTCTAGATTGTGGAGCGGTTGGCTGATGCAAAATCTACCCGTTTATGTCTATGTGAAAAATGGGTCGGATAAGGAAATTGATTATTGGCTGTATCAAACTGGTACAAATCCCATTCAAAATCCTGAACTAGGTGAAAAGACAGTTTCAACTTCTCCTCCTGCACCTCTTGGTGGAGTAGGAAGTAGTACCAATAATCCTGACCATTTACAATCACTTAACATGGGGATATTGAAACCAGGTGATGGATATTGGTATAAAATTGACACTGTAACCAACTCTAGTATTGGAGAGTTTGAACGTGCCACTCTTACTTTGTTTTATACACCAGATGACAATGTATACCAACGCATTTCATTTAATTTGTATGAGAAAGACGAATTGAGAGGCTCCTTAAGACAATTTGGAGCAGGTGGGCGTATTGAATTGGATGATAACCACGAAACAGGTTCCAGATTATGGAGCGGTTGGTTCGTGCACAATCTGCCCGTTTATGTCTATGTGCAAAATGGGTCAGATGAAGAAATTCATTACTATTTGTACCACACTGTAACGAACCCGATTCAAAATCCCGAATTAGGTGAAGCAACAGGATACATTGCTTATTAAGTAGTGTTCTTTTTTGTACTCACATAACACAAGGAGGTGCTATTTTGATGTAGCATCTCTTTTTATCTAATAGAACATCAAAGCAAGATTTGACCCACTATTTTGAAAAGCATGGAAAATTTACATAGCGATAAAACAACAGCTCAATCATCACTTGTACCCACTTTAGAAACAGTACAAGGTGATTCAGCAGGTGATAGTTTTGCCTTAAAATTCAAGACGCGAGGTGGACGCGAACAGGACAACGATATTGTTGTTGCTGACCCGCGTGCCTCGCGCTACCATTTTCAAATTGCTTATGAAGATGGACAGTGGCTTCTAACTGATTTGGGTAGTGTTAATGGTACATATCTCAATAGTTTGGCTGTGAGTGATGTGCCACAAGTGCTACAAAATAATGACCAAATCATGATAGGAGAAACAATTTTTGCCTTTAAAAACCCAATTGCAGAAAAAGCGTTTGACACCACTTCACAAGCAGTTTCTACTAAAAAGAGAGAAGAGCGTCGAGCAAAAACACCTTCATGGATTTGGGTCATTGTCGCTAGTGTACTTTTTGTATTTGTTGTTATCCTTGTGGGAATTGGTTTTTTGCTTATGGGTAATGGTTCTAACACAATTACATCACCAACCATGACAGCTCAATTAGTACCAGATGTTGGCGGCACATCTTCTATTCCAACTGCATTTATCCTTAAATATGAAGACGATTTCAGCACATCTGATAGCGGTTGGGATGATGCCTTTGGAGCATATTACACCAAACAGTATGGCAATAACCAATATCACATCGAAATTAACACCCATGACTTGGTGGTTTGGGGATTAGCTAATCGTAATGCCCATGACTTTGAAGTTGAAGTCGAAGCAACTAAAGAAGAGGGTGACATTGGTAACACTTATGGCATTATTTTTCGCTACTTTGACCATGACAACTATTATCGTTTTGATGTGTCAAGTGATGGATTTTATCTGATTACAAAGCTTCAAAATGGTGAGTGGATAAAATTACTTGATTGGACTGAATCTCCTAACATCAAGCAAGGACATGACACCAATAAATTAAAAGTGTCCGCTATTGGTTCAACTATGACCCTCTTTGCCAATGGACAAAAACTAACACAAGTGACCGATAACAACAACCCAATTTTATCAGGTAACTTTGGATTTTTCGCCAGCACATTTTCTGACTCACATATCTGGGTTAGTTTTGATAACTTCAAACTATGGGCTACAGAAGGACAAGAAATAGCGAAGTTATTGAAACAGCATCACAAACTCCTGAAATATCACCAGATTTAGAAAAAACCACCGAATCTACACCTATTCCACCCACTGTTATTTCTACGATTCCACTACAAGAAACTGACGCTACAGAACAACTTCCTGATTTTGTTTCCCATGACCAGCCACCTGCTCGTAGTGAATCGGCATTATCAGGTAAACTTATTTTTCCTGTTTATGATGCCGAGCAAGGCACATACAATATTTTTCAGGCAGATATAAATGGTGATAATCGGACATTGCTTGCCCAAGAAGCCAGTCAACCTGCGGTCAGAGGCAATCAATTAGCCTATCGTTCTTGGCGAGCGGACAATCGAGGGCTTATTTCAATGAAAATCGGTGCAAATGAGCAGTGGCGGTTCGTTACATTTTTTGAAGCCGCCAGTCCCATCTTTTCACCAGATGGTCAATTTTTTATTTTCCATTCGCGACAGGGTGGCGAAACACCTGCCCTCTATCGCACATTTGGTGAAAATCATGAAGTCATGCGACATGACAGTTTTCCCATTCAAGGCAATTCACCTGCTCTAACGCCTGATGAAAACATTATCTACAGAAGTTGCACAGGAGGCTCTTGTGGATTATTCTTGACGAGCCTGGACGGTGGTTTCCTACAACAATTGACTACCCATGCCAATGATACGGCTCCAGTTGCTTCTCCTGATGGAGAAAAAATAGCCTTTACATCAAACAGAAGTGGTAATTGGGATGTTTATGCTCTTGACAAAAACGGGCAAGATGTGAGACAATTAACCCAGTATGCTGGCAATGATGGTTTACCAACATGGTCACCCGATGGACAAACTATCGCTTATGTCTCTGACCATGATGGGACATGGGCAGTTTGGGCAATGACATCTACTGGCGATAACCAACAACTACTTTTTGATTTACAAGGTTCAATCGATGGAAAGGTTCAAATTGATTTAAACAATTCACTTGGTTGGCTTGAGGAACGAATCGTTTGGATACCATAATATGAAACATAGTAAACTTTATATCTTAAAAAAATATCTTAATATTCCTTTTCAAATCTTAAAACTCATCGCCCTAACATCGGTGCTATGTGTGGTAGTGGGAAGCTTTGTGAATCTAACAGCAAGACCTACGATATTACCTCCTGCAACACAAACATTACAGCCTGCAACCGTGCTTATTTCTACCATGCCAACATACACATCAACTGATACTGCAACTCATACCGCCACCCGACCAACCAGCACACGTTTTCCAACATATACGTCGACATCAACATCAACAAATACACCTACTAACACATTAACTCCAACGGCAACCATAACTCCAACAACCATGACACCATCGCAAACTGATACGCCGACTGAAACATCAACACCTGTACAAACACTCACTCCTTTACCAACTCCAACAGTTACACCAACGCACTTTCCTGATGTAGCAGTTTTTTTCTTAAAAAATATATCTCAAACACATGCTATCACCCTTGAAGTAGGTACACAAAGCTTAGTTCAGCCAACCCCCGCCCCTGTTCTGCGTGCAGTCCTGGCTGATAATGTACCTGATTACACTCAAGCTAATGACCATTTTTGGTTTGAACGTCCTTACGATATTCCTCATGTTCGCTGGGGAAGCTGGTATTATCCTTATGGCACTAACAATAACGGCGATTATCTGTGGCATAAAGGAATTGATATTCAAAACCCGATGGACACCCCTGTTATTGCGGTGGGAAATGGTAAAATTATTTTTGCTGACAGAGATTCCATACAAGTGCTTGGACCATACGGGAATTTTTATGGGCGAGCTGTTGTCATTCAACACACCAATACATGGAAAGGACAAACGATTTATAGCTTGTACGGTCATGTGTCTAAAGTGCTAGTCAAAGAAGGAGATACAATTGAAACTGGGCAAATCATTGCCTTAACGGGACAAGCAGGAGTTGCTCTTGGTCCACATTTACATTTGGAAGTTAGAATAGGGGAAAACATCTACTCAAATACACAAAATCCCGATTTATGGGTTTTACCCGACCCAGGACATGGCATGATTGCGGGTAGAGTTGTTGATAGAGATAATTATTTTGTTCCACAACAACTTATCACACTGCACCATACCCCCTCCAAAAAATTCTGGCGGCAAACTCGTACCTATCCCGACAAAGGTTATAAGCTTGACCCTGAGTTAGGTGAAACATTTACCTTTGCTGATGTACCCGTAGGAAATTATATTATCCGTACAAAATTAGATGGCGTTGCTTACGAAATGCCTGTTGCCGTCCAAAATCGAAAAGTCAGTTTTGTTTTAATTGATGGTAGAAAACTTCCTCCCGATAAAATAACACCATCTCCGACTCCAA
>NBMH01000017.1 GCA_002084875.1 Anaerolineaceae bacterium 4572_78
TTCATCATCTAATTGCAACAGCCACGACTCCGACTACAACACCTGATATCAACCCATGTTTAGTCACTGCAATCAAGCAACTCCAAACTGAAACTGGACATCGTTTTCTCAATAGAAACGATAAACTTATCAAGCCCCAAACAATTAAAAACCAAGGAGTAGATGCACTGGTTATAGCAACCAGCGTCGCCGAACCCATCAAGATTGTTTTAGCAGGACTAACACATGACGTTAGCTTGGAATACGCCCAGCATGCCATTTCAACCACTTATGCTGAAACCTCATGTCAAATCACTTTATCTGGTAGGGATGCCAGACCTACGAGAGAGACTGGAACAACAAAGCATGCTTTTTCAGAGAGTGATTTTATCATAATCGTTGGTGGAGTTGATGGCGGCAACACTTCTGGCATTATCGAACTAACAAAAAACATAAGAGCCTCGCTTGAACTTGTGCCAGTTGAAAACCGCCCGCAAATTATCTACGCTGGCAATAATCGTTTTCGTTCACATGTCGCAAATGTATTAAGTGACCTAGCTAGTTTTAAGTCACTGGATAATATCACACACCACAATCTGCATGGCATCCCACATGAACTCGACAAATTTTATCATGCTCGCAAAATTCATCCAATTCTAACCGATTGGCAAACTGATGTAGAAATTGCTACAGCAAAATCGTATTCCCAAGCAATTTACTACATTGGACAAAGTTATAAAGCGAAAATCTTAGGAGTAGATGTAGGAAGTAAAACTACCACCATTGCCATGAACAGGCACGATACTATGTCTACAGTTCAACAAGGCGATTTTCAAAATCACGTTACCTGCACTGATATTGGCGTGGGATTAAGTCTAGATTCATTGCTCAAACAAAGTAGCCTGGAAAAAATATATGCTAAAGCATTGGCTCCTCAACGATGGTTAAATTTCGATTTGATTGTCGTTGGCGGGCAAGCACTAACTCAAGTAAATGACCTTGCTTTATCCGTATTGACAATCTTAGACGGATTAGAACCAATTGGAATTTGTGATATTATGTGCGACAATATCGGGGTATTAAACATACTCGGTGGCATAGCAAATATTCAGCCCTTAGCTGCCGCCCAAGTAACCGATAGTTTGCTTGATTCTTCGTCTGTCTTGAATAAAATAGGAGTTATTGTGGCTCCCGTCGGCATTGGGAAAATTGGTTCAACTGCTTTGCATGTCCATGTAATCTTTGACCATAAACGAGAACCACTCATGCTTGATATTTCTTTTGGAACTGTTCATGTCATTCCATTAGGGATTGGTGAAAAGGCTAAACTTGATTTGCATCCCACCAAAAAATTTGACCTAAAGGGAACAGGTAAATTTGTGGGTAAACGAGTAGTGGCTAAAGTTGAAGGAGGAACATTAGGCATAATCATTGATGCTAGAGGTCGTCCAATTAGCATGTCTCGTGATGATGTTAAACGGCGAAAGCAAATCCAAACTTGGTTGGGACAATTGGGCTGTATGCTAGAATTTCAGCCTGAAAAGGATATTGATACGTGGATACATGCCCGCCAACACAATGTCGAGCAGGCAAAAACCCTATTCTATCAGCTAAACACTTATTGCACAGAAATAACCCATCGTGTAAAAATCCTTAAGCATATTCTTGACGAAATCTACGAAGAGTAATTATTCATCAGTAAACCCCAACCCCCAGCCCTTCCCCTGCGAGGAGAAGGGGAGTAATGGAGAAATCTATAACAAAAATGGAAAAAAAAAGGAGTCTGCAATCTTTTGCGGACATGTTGGTAGTGTTGACAATAATATGGGCATGCGTTACCTATTTCAGTATTCGCCCGCATGGCGTTACTGCCGTTGACCCTTATGGCTATGTACAAATGGCAGTTGATTTGGTGGAACACGGAACAGCTACTCATAAACATGATTTTTCTGTGACAGCCGCCCAATGGGGATTTGCTTTGTATCCCACCGTGCCAGTTGCTTACACTGTGCCAAATCCATTGACGGGTATTTCAGGTACGCCATGGGCACCTGGTCATTCGATATTATTAGCGATTGGATATTGGTTTTTTGGGGAAGTGGGATTATATATCATTACTCCTATCATTGGGTTATTATCATTGGTTGTTATGCGGCAATTATCGGTTACATCGTTATCTTCATACACACAAGAAAAGCGATTGATGGTAGCTGGAATTGCCGTTTTTGTGTTGGCGACATCTTACGAACAGATAGACCGCATGGCGGTAGCAATGGCAGATACATCCTCGCAATTCTTTAGCATGCTGACCATCTATTTTGCATGGCGATATGCTCATTCCACTCGTAGTAGGGGCGTAGATTAGCATTTGCAATGCGTTATACTCAGGTTTTGATGGGATTTAGTGCCTTATTTTTATTGCTATCTCGGCATGTAACGATTCGTCCTAACTCGGACTCTAAGTCAATAAGAGCATGTGACCACCCACTACACTTGATACGTGATTTAATCGCTTTTAGTTTAGGTGCAGGATTGATGGCACTGCCCGTTTTTTGGTATCATCAACAGGCTTTTGGTAATCCATTTACAACTGGGTCTTATGAATTGACAAAATTTGCTTTGGTTCACATTCCATCTATTCTAATGAAAATGTGGCATGATTTTCTTGCCCCAAAGGAATTTCTGTTTATTGCCCCTTTTATTATCATTGGTATTATTCACCTGTGGACAACGGATAAAAAATCGAGCATCGCCCTATTTTTGTGGTTTATTGCCATTGTCGGTTTTCATTTACCATACAGCGGTTTTAGTTTACGGGAACTTCTCTCCGTATTTCCCATACTTGCTTTATATAGCGGTATTGGTGTTGTTTATCTTTTAACAAGCATTCCCATGCTTTTAAATAAAGGAGTGCAAATAAATAAAGGAGTGCAAAAGATAAACCCTTTGCATGTACAAATTATTTGTTTAATTTTAATTGCACTCATTTTTTTATGGCGTAGTAATTATGTACTAACCATTGCTACCCATCCTGGTTTTACCACTTATGGTTATCTCAATACCGAACATCGGCAGGCTTTTGAACAAATTGAAGCATTAACCCCACCCACTGCTCTAATCGGTGCTTCATTAAATGGAGGAGCTGTTCAATTGTATGCCAATCGTACCATTATTCGTCCTGCTTATTGGACAGTGCCAGAGTGGTTACGTTTTGTTGATTTGGCTTTTAATGATGGTTATCCATTATACATGCTGATGGATGGTTCAGAAATGGGACAACCGTTTGAAGCAATTCAGAATGATTATCAACTTGTTGAAGTCGGTATATTACCAATGACCTATTTTATCGCAGGCAGTGGTTACAATCAAGATGTGGTACTATATCAAGTGCTTCGATGAGCCATCCCCCTAGCCTAGGGCTGTTCAATGTTATTTTTTGACAAAATAAACTGGAGGGTCAAAGCTTGCTTTGACATGAATAGTAGGGGCGTACAGTCGTACGCCCCTACAACTAGCATTGAACAGACCTGATTACCAGTGAGGTTAAAATGCTCCACTTCGCTTGACTACAGCACCAAACGTTTTCCACAAAATAATAATATCAAGCAAAAGTGAATAGTTGCGGACATAGTACAAATCTTCCTCAACATGCAAATGCATGGGCTTATCGCTTCTGCCGTTGATTTGCCACCAACCAGTAATTCCTTGCGGCACGGCAAATCGTTTTCGTTGCCAAGGCTCATAAAGTTCGACAAGCCATGGCATTTCAGGACGTGGTCCCACCAAACTCATGTCTCCTTTGATAACATTAATGAGTTGCGGCAATTCATCAAGACTGGTTCGCCTAATGATTTTACCAATTTGAGTTATGCGTGGGTCATTAGCAGATTTGTGGATAATATCTCCATTTTCGTTATAGCGAATAACCTCGTTTTGTCTTTTATCTGCATCTTGTACCATGGAACGAAATTTTAACATTTCAAACAGCTGTCCGTTTTCGCCAACACGTTTTTGACGAAATAGAACGGAACCAGGCGAGTCAATTTTAATTAACATAGAAATCAAAGCCATAATTGGGCTGGCAACACATAGTATCAAACCACCCATGATAATATCAAACCCACGCTTAATTACCTGTTGGAATGGGTCTAACACTGGGTCACGCAATGTCAGAAGAGGGATACCGTTCAAATTTTCAACAGTAGTTTTAATAAATGCCAACTCAACTAGGTCAGGCACCACACGCACATTGATGGACAAATGTTGCAATTGGCGAATGATAGCCACCAATTTTTCATGAGCATCAAGTGGTAGAGCCAAAATGACCTCATCCACTTTCAGTTGTTTCACCATGTGGACTGTTAAGTTAAGTTTCCCCAAATACGGAGTCATGTGCGGTAAAGAAACTACACCTACATCGTCTATGTCATCGTCCAAAAAACCGACTATTTCAATACCGTACCATGAATAATCTCTAAGTTGCGAGGCTAATTGTCGCCCAACATGACCTGCCCCCAAGATTAAGATACGATTTTTTTCGCTGGGCCAACCTCCCACTGATAAACGAAATATGGCTCGCATGAGAAGACGGAAACCTAGTAAAAAGGTAACATTGAGGATGAAAAAGTATAAGAACATAACGCGAGATAATTCTCGATAGAAAAAATATGCCATACCTGCCAATAAAAGGGTGGAAAATAAAATGGCTATAGTTGTAATTTGCAAATCATCTACGGCTCGATATGTACGTTTCACATCATAAACAGGGCTAATTAAAAAAACAGCTGTCCAAATAAAGACAACTATAACGTAAAACATCCAATGAAAGTCAACTATGACTATGCTAACATCAATCACGCCGTAAGGTAAGGTGGTTCGCAATACTTTGGCACTTTCTAAAGCAAAAAGTGTAAGTAAAATATCGGTGATAATCATAAAAGAGATAAGTTTTTGTGATGTTCGTTGTAACATTCGCATGTATGTGTTTTTTACTCCTTAGAGGTCTGGAGGGTCAAGGCTTGCATTGACTGTCAAAGCGAGCTTTGATGCTCCTTGTTGATTCTCGACGTTGTAATCGTCTTAACATTTGTTGTAAAGCTAACAGCAAACGTCCTCGTGCTTCATATCCTTGCTCGCTGATTTCAGAATTGGCAATAAAAATCTTTTGTTTGCATCGCCGTGTTAGACCAAGTATCAGGCGAGTCAGGCGGTCAATTTGATTATTTACCTCATCTTCGTCTGTCCATTTCTGACCCTCCTTCCAACTTGCAGATAACACATGAGGGTGAGTAATCGGTTGAGCAATTCGTTCCCACCAACCACTGCTACCAGCATCTAGCCAAAATTGATATGACACCGGGTGATTGCCCATGAGAAATGTATGTGCTGGGGCGAGCAAAACTGACTCTTCAGGCTGTGTCTCCCAGCTACGTGCATACAGAGCAGCTACAATCCCTTGCTCAATTAGTCGTACATATTCCCGATTTAAGTAATCAATATCAGGTAAAACTTCTTGATACTCAACGCCACTTGTGGTATGTTTCGGAAGAAGTATAGGAACATGAGCCGTGACCCTTCTGAAATTCTTAATCGAATCAACCAAATTTGCTACCACGATACCAGCTTCCTGTACTCGATAAAAACCAAAACCAGGCTGGGATAAAAGCTCACCAAAAAGACGGCTAAAGGTATAATCCAACGGGGCAGTTACTGGAGCCACCGCATTTAGAAGCCATGTTCGCAACTGGTCAAATCGCTGACCTATATCATAACCAATCCGCTCGCGAATTTCGCTTTGGATTATTTCATAAGGATAGAGCGGGCCGCCTTCCTCATCCCATGGACGATATAACACATCAACCAATAGCCTTGCCCGTACTAAGTCAAGTCCTTTGATAGTTAAATTCAAGGTGCGTGTGACATCAAATTTTTCAGGAAGCAACTTCCAATGAGGATAAATCAAACGGGCTAGAACCAAAACGGCAATAGCGGCTGGTTCTTCTTTCAAAGGGCGTGATGGACGGTGTGAACGAGCAGGTAAATTTAATCGTTCCATCTTATTTAAAAATGAAAAACGCAAGGCATCACTCACAAATGGAGCTAACACCACAATTTCGTTCGGCGAAATATTCTCATGGACGATGAGATGTTTTATCTGCTCTATTGTCCAATCTAACATTTGAGGATGAAAACGAGTCTGTTCAAATGTGTAGGCATCTCGAGGGTCAAGTTCAGAATTAGGTGCCCTCCTCCCTGCACCCCCTCCCAGAGGGAGAGGGGTGGGGTGAATTGGGTTTTGCAAACCGAAAGCCAATTCCTGTCCCAAATGTAAACATTCTGCTGAAGTGACATGAAATGTACCTGATTTCTCAATTGTATTGCAATGATTTTTCAGTGCTTCAGCCGTTTGCCAATTTGCCCCCAAGAATATCCGAAAGCCCGCATCTTCATCATAAATTAACAGTGCCGATTCGGTTTCAGGTAACCATTCACCTAACATGCTATGGATAAATGGATTGAGTTCTTCCAAATTATCAACAATAACATGACGATATCGTCCCGTAACTAAGCGACGTAATTGTGGGTCATGCCAGACGTGATTGCGGAATGTCTCAATCCGTAGGGAGAAATCTAAAAGATTGTGCCGCAAGCAATATTGACGAAATACATTAATACATTCTTGCATGTGGTCAAAGGCAACTCGACTGCTAATGTCCATACTTATGGCATCTTTCAGACGGTTGCCGACTTCGGTATGAGGAATCCCAATTAAAGCCGACTTTTCCAAATTATCTAACATTTGGCTCATCAAGCGAGGTAAGGTGATAGTTACGTCAACCACATTAGGGTCGAAGTAACCCTGTCTTAAAAGTGGGGTGATTGCCTGATTCATGTAATATTGAACAGCCTCAATATTTAAAAAGGTGGGCGGAAAATTAGGTTTGCCAAATTGAGCAAGACGTGCTACTTGGGGCCAAACCAATTTTAATATTTGTGCTGCTAGACCGTCAGGGGTGACAATATCAACTCGCCCAAAAACCCGATGGCGAATATCGGTATCTTGTAGGGCATCACGATATATTTTGCCAAGTGTTCGTTGTGGCACAAGCACCAAAATATTATAAGGTGATATGCCCTGAGTTATCAATTTTTTCAGATGGTTTGTGCCAACTGTTGTTTTTCCCGTACCTGCGGGACCAGTGAGAAATGTTTTTTGAAACATAGCCTCTATTTTAGCACATGATGGTTTGATGGGCTAAATTCGACTTATTTTTTTCAAAATACCTAACACTGTATATAAATCATTGCCAGGGTTTACAAGGTCAAATACTCGTGACATGCAGTACTGGGGGGTATCATTCATAGTCAATTTCAAAAAGACAAAACTGCCACCATTTGTTATTAATCCAAAGCAAGGTTTATGTGGTGTTGGTGTTGCCAACATATAGGCTAAGATTTGAGCAAACCCTACTTTAATTGAAAGTTCAGCACGTTTTGATTCGATAGCTAATACCCAAAATTGTTCTTTTAAAACCAAAACATCAATTTTACCTTCTATTGTAACTTCCTCATCCTCACTTGAAATACCGACGGATGATTCTGATTTAATCCAAAAAGGATATAAAAAGAAACCAGCCAGTTGCAAAATTGGTGCCAAGACTGATAACTGAACAATATTTTCTAGCATGGAAGGATAGCTGATAAGATTAAAATATCCTGTTTGCACATTGTCCAATATTTGCTTTTCAGATTCAGTGAGTTTTGGTAAATCAGTTTGCCACTCTGGGAAAAAATCTTTATCATCACGGACTAATTTAAGATTGAACTTAGATTTTAATTCATTTAATGTAATACTGCTTGCACGAATTAATGTCGACATAAAACTCTCTCATATTAAAAATATCTATACAATCATTATACCACGAAATCACCATACTACAAAAAATCAGACAAGGAAAAACCAAAAATCCATTTACTGAAACGAAGGGCAGTATCCATCGATTGATGGTTAAGTTACTAATTATTATTCGCAGTTTGGCATAGATTCATTATTGATGTAAAATTGGTACAGTAAATTTTTTAACGGTGTTTTTGTCAATAACCCCCGACTAGAAATCGAGGGTTTCCAACGGCTGATTTCTATGAGACTCCCTATAGTATTTAACGACCGATACAAACTGAATACGAAATTGGGCGAGGGCGGTTTAGCCGTGGTGTATGTCGCCAAAGATTTGGCATTGAATCGTCGCGTTGCGGTCAAGCTACTACGTCAAGAGTATACTAATGACCCAACATTTTTAGCCCGCTTTCATAAGGAAGCCCAGAGTGCAGCTTCCCTTAGCCATCAGAATATTGTTTCTGTGCATGATTTTGGTCAAGACCATAATCGTCCTTACATCATCATGGAGTATGTAGCTGGTAATGATTTGCGGACAGTTTTGGATAAGAAACAGTTATCTCTTGACCAAGTAGTAGATTATGCCATTCAAATTTGCAAAGGGGTAGGCTCAGCCCATCAACGCAAAATGGTGCATGGTGATTTAAAGCCAGGTAATATTCTCGTTTCTGCTGATAATCAAGTAAAAGTAGCAGACTTTGGATTGGCACGGGCATTAGGTCAATCAGCTATGGATGAGGGCGAATTGGTTTGGGGAACACCAAGCTATTTTGCTCCAGAACAGGCGGCAGGTGAAACGGTCATGCCTGCCACAGATGTATATGCCATCGGGGTTATTCTGTATGAGATGTTAGCTGGAACATTGCCTTTCATCGGGGTGAATGACCAAGATGTTGCCCGTAAACATTTATATGAAAGACCACCTCCCATCTCACACCATACCGACCATGTTCCCTACGATTTGGAAAAAATCGTTATGAAAGCATTGGAAAAAGATGCAGGACAAAGGTATTATAGTGGTGATGAGCTTCATAAGGAATTGGCTCGTTTTGAGAAAAAACAAGGCAGACTCACTGCCCCTCATGGTCAAATCACACGCTCGCATCAAAAAAGTATTTTGGAGCAAGTGTTTGATTTGGGGACGGTAGGCTTAAGTTTTTTTGTCAGTGTCTTATTAGCTGGTTTAATACCATTGTGGTTTGGTGTTTATCAAATGTGGTACAATCCAACTGTAATAGATGTGCCGATTGTGCCAACAGCTACGTTAGCCTCTAACCAAATTCGTGTTCCCATGCTTATTGGGTTTAGTGAAGAAGATGCTCAAGCTATTTTGAGAGGAGTTGGGCTAGGCATGGAAGTTGATGGTTATGTTTCTCATCCTTCGATTGAAGCCTTTAGCGTAACAGAACAAACAATGCTACCAGGTTCAGCAATTGATAATGATGGGGTTGTGCATGTAACCTTAAGTAGTGGGCAAGATATGTTTGAAATGCCAGCAGTTATTGGGCTAGACCGCACTAAAGTAGAAGATTTGTTACGTAGTGTCGGTTTACAAGTTGAAATAAAGTTTGTTCAAAGTCCACAAGACATTGATACCGTAGTAGGGCAAATGCCAAGTGCAAGTGCTATGATAACAAAAGGGTCAGAGGTCATATTAGAGGTAAGCGGTTATTCAAAGATAACCGTTGGCTCGAACTTTGACAATCAGATTTTATTAGCTGCTTATGAGCTAAACCAAATTGAATTTCAAATTCATGACTACATTTTAATTACTTTTTTTTGGCATGCAACTAAACGCATTGAACAAAATTATGATATTCTTATTCACATTACTACAAAAAATGGGGACTTGATTGCTCAATACGAGGGAACCCCAAATGTAAATGTTACCTCAAGTTGGGGTGTGGCTGAAGAAACATCAGACTCATATCAACTTGTTATCACAGAAAATATTAAGCCTGGGGACTATCAAATTCGATTGGGATTGCGTAACCCCAATGATGGTTTAAATTTAAAGGTGATTTCACCAGGAAGTCTCACAATGGAAGCAGACATGCTAATTGTACAAGAGATTCGAGTAAATTAATAAATAGTCAACAACCCCCAAACAAGAAAGGTTTTTAAAATCTTTCTTATTTATGGATACGATGGAGGAAATTTATGCGTCCAGGAATTTTTAAGAACAGTTTTATCTACTTATTCATTTTTGCTGTAATAACAGTCTTAGTTATCAGTATTTTCACAAACAATCCTGCACCTGAAGAATTAGAGTTGAGCGAGTTAGCCGCTCAAATTAATGATAGGAAAGTTGAGCAAATAACAGTTCAGGAAAATGGGGAGTTAGTTGTAAAATACAAAAATCAAAGTGAAACAACAGAAACATCTCGAAAAGAAGAAGGGGTGGGTTTCTTTGAATCAATGGCAAATTTAGGAGTAGCCCCTGAAGTCTTGACGGGGATAGATATTATTATTGAACCTCCTAATCCATGGAATGATTGGGTCGGTTTAGGAATTACAATTTTGCCGCTCATTATTTTTGGAGCATTAATATTCTATATGTTAAGGCAAGCACAAGGCACAAATTCTCAAGCGATGAGTTTTGGAAAAAGCAAGGCAAAAATGTTTACTGGCGATAAACCAACTGTTACTTTTGATGATGTAGCGGGAGCAGATGAAGCAAAAAGTGAATTAAGTGAGGTGGTCGAATTTCTGCGTGAACCCGAAAAATTTATCTCGTTGGGAGCCCGAATCCCACGAGGTGTGTTGATGATTGGTCCGCCTGGCTGTGGCAAAACATTGTTGGCAAAAGCAGTTTCAGGGGAGGCAGGAGTGCCATTTTTTAGCATATCTGGTTCCGAATTTGTAGAAATGTTTGTTGGCGTGGGAGCGAGCAGGGTGCGTGACTTGTTTGAGCAGTCAAAACGAAATAGCCCATGTATTGTTTTCATTGATGAAATTGATGCTGTTGGTCGTCATCGTGGAGCAGGCTTAGGAGGCTCCCATGACGAACGTGAGCAAACCCTCAATCAAATATTAGTAGAAATGGATGGATTTGATACCGATACCAACGTTATTATTATCGCCGCCACCAATCGTCCCGACATTTTAGACCCTGCTTTATTGAGACCTGGTCGTTTCGACCGCCAAGTAGTCTTAGATAGACCTGATTGGGTGGGACGTAGACAAATTTTGGATGTCCACATGCGAGGCAAACCAATAGCAAAATCGGTTGACCGTGATACGGTTGCCAAACGAACAATTGGTTTATCGGGTGCTGACTTAGAAAATTTGGTCAATGAATCGGCGATTTTAGCCGCTCGTCGAGGCTTAAAAGAGATTACTCCAGAAGTTATGGATGATGCCATCGAAAAAGTACACTTGGGACCAGAACGCAATAGTAGAGTTATTTCCGACCATGAAAAACAGGTCGTCGCTTATCATGAGTCAGGACATGCCTTAATTGGTCAATTGATTGAATCCGCCGACCCAATACAAAAAGTCACTATTATTCCGCGTGGCATGGCTGGTGGGGTGACATGGTTTTTACCTGAAGACGACCGTATTTTTGAAGATGAAGATTATCTGAAAGGACATCTAGCAATTGCTTTGGGGGGGCGTGTTGCTGAAGAAATTGTTTTTGACGAAATCACAACAGGAGCAAGCGGTGACCTGCAATCAGTTACAGATGTAGCTCGTTCAATGGTTACACGTTTTGGCATGAGTGAAAAATTAGGTCCCGTAACGTATGGCGAAAAAGAAGAGCTAGTTTTCTTAGGACGAGAATTAGGTGAACAACGAAATTACAGCGATAACACTGCCAAAGAAATTGATAACGAAGTAAAACGATTGGTTCATGAGGCACATGCCTTAGTTACCGAACTTCTCATCCAAAATCGCCCTAAGCTAGACGAAATAGCTTATCGATTGATGGAAGAAGAAACAATTGATGCCGCTGATTTCCTGGCAATGTTTGAGGAAGATTATGACTTTGATTTTAAAGCACAGACTGGTATTCTGATTTCAAAGCCTGAACATTCTCTTTAACTGAAGCTTTATCATTAAAAACAGCCGAGCCTGCCACCAAAATTGTTGCACCTGCATGCACAACTTCGGATGCTGTTGCTACATTAACGCCTCCATCCACTTGCAATTCTGCATGAGAATTGCAAGCATCAAGCATGTGGCGTAAACGAGCAATTTTTTTAGTACTACTCGGAATATACAATTGTCCTCCAAAACCAGGATTGACCGACATGATTAATACTAAATCCACATGGGGTAGAATTTCCTCAAGGGTAGATAGCGGCGTGGCGGGATTTACAGTTACACCTGCCTTTACACCCAATTGTTTCATGAGTTGGACGGTGCGATGCAGATGTGGGCATGTCTCAACATGAACGGTAAGTACATCGGCTCCTGCTTCAGCAAAATCTACTAAATAACGGTCAGGCTTTTCAATCATTAAATGGACATCAATTGGCAAAGTCGTAATTGGGCGTAAAGCACGAACCACCAAGGGTCCAATGGTAATATTCGGTACGAAATGTCCATCCATAACATCCACATGGATGCCATCGACCCCAGCCTGTTGAGCTGACTGGACATGTTCGCCTAAACGGGAAAAATCGGCTGATAAAATTGATGGAAATATTTTTATTGATTTCATATTCAAACTTACAAACACAAAGTAACCGTTCACCCCCACCCCTAACCCCTCCCCAACAGGGAGAGGGGAATCACTCCCCTTCTCCTCGTAGGGGAAGGTGCTGGGGGGTTGGGGTCTACTGACAAGAGGGGGAGTGAATAATTACAACACAACGGCATAATTTGCCAAATTGAATAAAATAAGGTCAAATATTACCTTACATCAGTTTGCCTTATTTGGCAAAAGATAGGAGGCTGAATTAACAGAATATCGTTATGAATATCAAAAAAATTGAGGCAAAACTTGAAATATCGTTTGACGACAAAAATTTATTGAAGCAAGCCTTAACACACAGTTCGTATTTGAATGAAAACGTGAATTATCCCCTTGAATCAAATGAACGACTGGAGTTTTTAGGTGATGCCACTGTTGGTTTTTTAACCGCAACTTATCTTTATCAGAATTTTCCTGAAATACAGGAAGGACAATTGACCAGTTTTCGTGCTGCCTTAGTGCGTACAGAAATGCTAGCTGATTTTGCCATCAGATTAAACTTAGGACAACACCTCAACATGGGCAAAGGAGAGCATGAAAATGGAGGGCGAGAACGGCTGACAATTTTATGTGGTGCTTTTGAGAGTTTGATTGGTGCTATCTACTTAGATAAAGGTCTTGAAATCGCCAAGTATTTTTTTATTCCCATGATTAAACCTGAAATCGAAAAAATCATTGCCGATAAAAGCTACCGCGACTCCAAAAGCCTGTTTCAAGAGATGGCACAAGGCTATCATAAAATTACGCCTGTCTATCAAGATATTTCTGAGACAGGTCCCGCTCATAACAAAGTATTTACTGTTGGGGTATATATTGACAAAGTATGCTATGGTCGAGGAATTGGTACTAGTAAGCAACAGGCTGCTCAATTAGCTGCCCAAGAAGCTCTTAGGCGATTAGAAATCGAGATTAGTATTAGACCTGACAGGTCTCTAAAAACCTGTCAGGTCTGACCAAATTTCTATACTTAGACATGGTCTCTAAAAACCTGTCATGTCTGGATACAAAATGTTATTTTGAAAATATTTTTCCATATTTTACTAATAACCATTTTTTGGTTATAATATCTTAAATTAAATTTTGAAAACAATTAAGGAGGAAAATATTTATGGACACGTCAGAACAAAAAAATCAACCAACTGACACAGGGCATCCACAAGAGAGTATTCCTATTG
Organism: Anaerolineaceae bacterium 4572_78; assembly: GCA_002084875.1. GTDB lineage: Bacteria > Chloroflexota > Anaerolineae > 4572-78 > 4572-78 > 4572-78. Next base: position 13,751 of record NBMH01000017.1, read on the forward strand.
CTCCAAAACCCTACATCAATTCTTATTTGGCAGGGGCGATGTTAGGTGTTGTTCTCTTCATGGCATTTTTCCTGACAGGAAATGGCTTGGGAGCATCAGGAGGAATAAATCGTATTCTCGTCTTTTTTGAAGATGTGGTTGCACCTGAGCATGTAGACCGCACTCCATACCTACTTAAAATGGCGGGAGGTGATAAAAACCCTCTTGACCACTGGATTATTTTTATTGTTGTCGGGACAGTATTAGGTGGATTCGTTTCAGGAATGATTCATCATCGGGTCAGCCTGGAAGTTATTAAGGGACCAAATATCACCGTCCCCACCCGCTTAACAATGGCTTTCATTGGCGGTATATTAATGGGTTATGGAGCTCGCTTTGCACGGGGTTGTACATCAGGACAAGCCCTTTCAGGTGGAGCCGTATTATCAGTAGGAAGTTGGGCATTCATGTTCGCAGTATTTGGCGGCGGATATGCCATCGCTTATTTTTTGCGTAAATTTTGGAATTAATTTAATCGTAGGGGCAATTCACCTACCAATACAAATCAACGATAGAAAGGAGTAAATTATGGCACCATTTCCATTAGCGGAAATATTCGGTCATTACGGGGCTTATGTTATTTATTTGTTAGTCGGTATTTCCTTTGGAGCAGTCTTAGAAATGGCGGGATTTGGCATTTCGACAAAGTTAGCCGCCCAATTTTATTTCAAAGACCAAACAGTTCTAAAGGTTATGTTCACTGGTATTTTGGTGGCAATGGTTCTCGTTTTCTGGGCTACAGGACTAGGACTGTTAGATTATAATCGTGTATGGGTCAATCCCACCTATCTTTGGCCCGGTATTGTCGGCGGCTTAATCATGGGATTTGGCTTTATCATTGGAGGCTTTTGTCCAGGCACCTCCCTTGTTAGTGCGGCTACTCTCAAAATAGATGGCATTGTCTTTATTTTAGGAGTGTTTACAGGAATTTTCATCTTTGGTGAAACCGTAGAAAATATCTCTGTATTTTGGAACTCCTCATATTTGGGCAGATTTACTTTACAAGAATGGCTTGGCATAAGTACAGGAACAACCGTATTGCTTATTATAGTCATAGCACTGTTCATGTTTTGGGGGGCGGAACACCTTGAACGAATATTCGGCGGAAAAGATCTTTCCAAAGCACCCAAAGCTAGAATTGTGGGAGCAGTTGTTTTACTTGTGGCAACATTCGGATTAGTGGGCATGGGACAACCAACATCACTGGAAAAGTGGAATCAAATTTCTGCTGAAAAAACATCCCTTTTGGAAAATCGGGAAGTGCAGATTCATCCTGGCGAATTGTTGGATTTGATAAATAATAACAGTCTGAATTTGATTATGTTGGATGTGCGTGATGAGACTGATTACAATTTATATCATATCGTTGATGCTCGTTCTCAAGCTATGGACGAACTCACAAAAATGGCACCTGTGTTATTACAAGAGACTGCTAATACTGTTATCGTTACCATAGATAATGATGAAACTCGTTCAACACAAGCTTGGCAAATACTCACGGCTGAAAGTGTCCCCAATGTTTACATCCTAGATGGTGGAATCAACCATTGGCTTGATATTTTTGGGCACGAAGGACATGCAGACTGTTCAACAGAACTTATCCCCGATAGTGATGGATTACGACATGTTTTTCATGGGGCGATGGGTTCTCGACATGAATCTGCTGAACCTGATGAACATACGGTTGAACACTTGGAATATGTTCCCAAAGTCAAATTAGAAAAGCGAAAACCTACTGGCGGAGGCTGTGGTTAACAAACGGGAGTAAGAAATCTCATGAAAATTTTAAACTATACTTGGATTATCGGGGTGATTTTAGTGCCTATGATACTAATTGCCCCAGTTGTCTACTTTGTTCCCCAAGGTGAGGCAAAAATAGACAATCCATGGCAATACATGCCAAAACGATTACCTAAAACTAACCATGTTGATTTATTAGATGGTCCCTTTGAAGATGGTCCATCTGTAACAAAAGCATGTGTTGAATGTCATGAAGAAGTGACAGAACAAATATTACACACTGCCCATTGGAAGTGGGAAAGTGATCCTGTTCAAGTAGAAGGACGTTCACAACCAATTGCACTTGGTAAAAAGAACGCTCTTAATAATTTTTGTATCGGCATCCAATCAAATTGGCCCCCATGTACAGCGTGTCATGCGGGCTACGGCTGGGTGGATGAGACTTTTGATTTCTCGAATCCTGCAAACATAGATTGTCTAGTTTGCCATGATAATTCGGGAATGTATGCTAAGGCAAATGGTGGCTATCCAGCCGATGGTGTGGATTTAGTTTCCGTTGCCCAAAGTGTGGGTGGCACCACTCGTCAAAATTGTGGTACCTGTCATTTTCTCGGCGGTGGTGGCAATGCCGTTAAGCATGGTGACCTTGACGAAACTTTGTATCATCCAAGTGAACGAATTGATGTTCACATGGGTAAACATGATTTTGTTTGCACAGATTGTCATCAAACGGAAAAGCATGTTATTAAAGGGCGTTCCATTTCGGTTAGTTTGGATGATAAAAATCAAATATATTGTACAGACTGTCATGCCGACAGCCTGCATGATGACCAACGGATTAATAATCACATGCAAAAGGTTGCTTGCCAAAGTTGCCATATTCCTGTAGTAGCAATTAAAAACGCTACCAAAACGCATTGGGATTGGTCAACAGCGGGGCAAGACATTCCAGAAGATGTTCATGAATACTTAAAGATTAAGGGGAGTTTTAAGTATGAAAAAGGGCTTGTTCCTGAATATTATTGGTACAGTGGCACAGCGGCACATTATTTATTGGGTGATAAAATTGACCCCAGCAAAACGATTTTAATGAACGAACCGCATGGCGATATTAACGACCCCAACGCCAAAATTTGGCCATTCAAAGTCCATCGGGCAAAGCAGATTTACGACGTAAAAAATAATTATCTACTTCAACCCAAAACCTTTGGTGAAGGTGGTTTCTGGACAGAATTTGACTGGGACAAATCCGCCATGTTAGGTTCGGAAGTGGTTGACTTGGATTATAGCGGGCAGTACGATTTTATTGATACAGAAATGTTTTGGCCCATCACTCACATGGTCGCTTCTAAAGATAAGGTATTGCAATGTGTGGATTGTCATGGCAAAAATGGCAATCGAATGGATTGGTTAGCTTTGGGCTATGAGGGTGACCCGCTCCATTATGGGAGTCGGTAATTAGATATTTATAATTATTCATTCTCCCTATTGTCGGTATATCCCAACCCGAGGGCTGTTTAATGCTGAAACAAAAAACGTGGCTTGGGATATTTTTCTGGATGAGCTAGATAGTTTGTTGGAAAAGGAGAAAAATGATTTTATTAAATCCAAAAACAGAAAAATTTGAACACCTTGATGAACAATCGAGGGAAATTATGCTCAAGACGATTGCCTTTTTTGAAAATAAGGGCAAAAAGAAATTGAAGGAAGATGACCATGAACGAGTGTGGAATTATGACTTTGTTGAATTTATCAAAAATGAGCAGATATTTTCAACCATGATGACACCTGCCGGTTATGGTCGAGCAGATTCTCGTTGGGATACATTTCGGATATGTAGCTTTAGTGAGATAACTGCTTTTTATGGTTTGTGCTATTGGTATACCTGGCAAGTTTCCATGCTTGGCTTGGGTCCTATTTGGATGGGCGATAATGAAGAAGTCAAACATGAAACTGCCAAATTATTGCAAGATGGTGCAGTGTTTGCTTTTGGGCTTTCCGAAAAAGAACATGGCGCCGACCTGTACTCAAGCGAAATGTTGCTAACACCGACTGGCGATGGCACATATAAAGCAAATGGTGAAAAATATTACATCGGCAATGCCAATGAAGCGGCACTTGTTTCGACCTTTGCCAAATTCGCCGATACGAATGAGTATGTTTTTTTTGTGGTCGATTCAAAGCACAAAAAATTTGAATGTGTACAGAATGTGGTCAACTCACAGAATTATGTGGCAGAATATGCCCTGCATGACTATCCCATCACCGAAGCAGATATTCTTTCCAAAGGGCGTGATGCATGGGATACATCTCTGAACACCATCAATGTTTGCAAATTTAATCTTGGTTGGGCATCCATTGGTATCTGCACCCATGCCTTTTGAGCCGCAGATTACATGCGTTCTGCTTCTGCCAAAGACCGCCGCTATCTGCTTTACAATCCGATGGTGAAAATGAAGGTGACGACTCAAGGCGAGGAGGTCATAAATTTACTATGGGATATTATCGCCGCCAAAGGATTTGAAAAGGACATGTATTTTGAAATTGCTGTCCGCGACATTCGAGCCTTACCTAAACTTGAGGGAACGGTGCACGTCAATATGGCACTTGTCGTCAAATTTATGGCGAATTACTTTTTCAATCCGAGCGAATTTCCCGAGATACCCAAGCGAGATGATAATGCCAATGACGCATTTTTGTTTAATCAGGGTTTGACAAAAGGATTGAGTAGGATTCGATTCCATGATTATAATATCGCCTACAATGGCCTTGACCTGCCCAATATTGCCCTATTCAAAGAGCAGATAGCTGTCTTTAAGGAATTTCTTTTAACGGCAACGCCAAATAAAGAACAAATTAAGGACATTGATTTTCTGCTAAATTTGGGTGAACTTTTCTCGCTGGTTGCTTACGGTCAACTTATCATTGAGAACGCCAAAATTTACAAAGTTGATGATGACATCATTGACCAAATATTTGATGTCATGATACGGGACTTTTCAAAATTTGCCCTTCAAGTTTATTCTAAAACCATCAGTACCTCTCTCCAGATGGAATTGTGCTTGAAGATGATTAGAAAACCTGTTGTTAATGCAGAACGTTTTGAAAGGGTGTGGAATAATTATGTCTATGCTCTGAAAGACACATACAAGATGAGTGATTAAGAATCAATTTGCGTAACCGTTCACCCCCACCCTAGCCCTTATGGAGAGGGGAATTGTACTCCCCCCTCTGGGTTGGGGGTGGGGTCTACTAACGAGGGGTAGTGAATGGTTACATCAATTTAACGGTTTGGGACGATATTGTATCGCCTCTGCAATATGTGCTGGTTGAATATCTTTCTTATCTGCCAGATCGGCGATGGTGCGTGATAACTTCAAAATGCGGTGGTATGCTCGAGCACTCAAATGAAGTTGTCGCATGGCTGATTTGAGAAGATATGTTCCTGTTTCGTCAACGGCACAAAATTCTCGTACTTCGGCTGGTCCCATGTCTGTATTAGTTTTAATGGGTATATCGGCGAATCGCTCCCGTTGAATTTGTTGTGCAGCTTCGACACGTTCACGGATTTTCGCACTCGGTTCGCCGAGTCTATCATGGGCAAGTTTCTCAAATTCGATGCGAGGGACTTCGACATTGATATCGATTCTATCTAGCAAGGGTCCCGATATTCGTTTTTGATATCGCATTACCATAGAAGAGGAACAAGTACATTCCTTTTGGAGGTCGGTGTAATAACCACATGGGCATGGGTTCATAGAAGTAATCAACATAAAACTAGCGGGGTAGGTAATTGAGCCTGCACTGCGGCTAATGGAAACGACTCTATCTTCCAACGGTTGCCGCAACATTTCTAACATTCGCTTGTCAAATTCAGGTAACTCATCCAAAAATAATACTCCTCGATGAGCTAGGCTAATTTCGCCGGGCTTGGGAAACCGTCCACCGCCAATCAAACCAGCATAGCTAATGGTATGATGTGGTGAACGAAAGGGGCGACGACAAATGAGCGGTTCATCTGATGGAAGCAAATCTGCTACGGAATAAATACGGGTGACATCAAGTGCCTCACTAAGTTCCAGACGGGGCAAAATACCAGGCATGGCTCTAGCAATCAACGTTTTGCCACTGCCTGGAGGACCCGACATGAGCATGTTATGTCCACCTGCGGTGGCGACTTCAGCCGCTCGCTTGACATGTCCCTGCCCTTTAATTCGGGATAAGCAGTTAATCCTTCAACTAAAGCACCCTCTTGAGCATCTTGAGCAGGTACAAAGAGGGTGGTATAACCCATTCTTTGAGCCATAGTTGCCATTGGTAGCACACCGCTGACATGTCGTACCGAACCGTCTAGTGATAATTCACCCATGAAAATAGCTTTATCAGTATCGCCGAAAATTGTTTCGCTGGCAAGCAAAATCCCCACTGCAATGGGCAAATCATAAGCAGGACCTTCTTTACGAATATCGGCTGGAGCAAGATTTATCGTTATGCGGGTACGTGGAAAGGGCAATCCCGTATTTTTGATAGCTGACCGCACCCGTTCCTTCGATTCTTGAACAGCTTTATCGGGCAAACCGACAATGGTAAATGAGGGTAATCCATTAGCAATATCTACTTCTACTTTAATTAAAACACCGTCTAAACCAACAACTGAACAACTGTTTACTGTGGCTAACAATGATGCCTCCTCCGCAAAAGCTAAACCTTTTGCACTCCATTTCCAAATATTTAGGTAACCGTTCACCCCCACCCTTGCCTTCCCCCACAGAGAGAGGGGAACCCTCACCCTCAATCCCCCACAGAGAGAGGGGAACCCTCACCCTCAATCCCCCCGCCTGCGGAGGGAAGTGAATAATTACATATTTAGTCTTAGCACTTTTCGTAGTATAGCATGTTTTTTAAAATCGGTAAATTTTGAGGTTTGGACTTTGGTGAGGTTTGGACTTTGGAAACAGCGAACTATTTCATCTGCAATAGACGAAATAGTTTTTTCATGCTACAATCATCGAAAGTAAAGGAATAAAGTACTTCGCAGGTGGAACATGCTACTGCTACTTCCGCAATTGTTGTAAAAAAGCAACACTCTTCAATTTCTGCTCCAATGTAAATGTAATATACTGCAATAAAAAACGCTCCATTCCTTTTAAGGTATCAGACTTAATGTTTAATTTTGTGATTTGTTCCCATGAATGTGTTTGGAAAAAACGAAACATTTTCAAAATCGCTAGTGACATCTCTACAGCATTAACATTTCTTTCACCACATTTCGGACAAAGAACTCCACCATCCACCATGCTAAAGTAGTTCTTTTCAGGTTTAATGGTCGTATCACACTGTACACATTGAAAAAGTTGCGGCTGAAATCCTGTCACACGTAGGAGATGTACCTCAAAATATCGAATTATCATCATTTCGGTTTTTTTGTCACTCTCTGCTAGGCGGATTAAGGTTTTAGCCAAGTGATGAAAAAGCGGTTCATTGACATCTCCTTCTTGAGTGAATTTATCAACCAATTCAGTCAGGTAATAGGCTCGACCAATTTTCAATAAATCATTGCGTAAAGCGGCATAAGCTTCAATCGTATCAGCCTGAGTCAGAATATCAATGTTGCGACCTTTGGCAACTTGAATGGTGGCATGGGTAAACAGTTCGACATGCCCAGCTCGGCGGCTGGTAATTTTGCGTACCCCTTTGGCAAGTAGTCGCAATTTTCCTTTGTCAACTGAAAAAACTGTAAGAAAACGGTCGGCTTCACCATAATTAGTACGACGTAAAATAATTACTTGGGTATTGTAAAGGCGTGGTGAGGACATAATGTCTTATCCTTTTTATATATGTAGAACGAGTCAAAACAAGGAGGGTCAAACCTTGATTTGACATGACAAAGTAAGCGTTGTCGCTCCAGTACTGTATTTCATTCATGAATGATACAGCACGGCTTTATGCAATGTTTCTTTTTTAAACTTAACATGTCCATCCTTAATAAACATCAGTCCTTTTTCCAGTAATTTTGCATGTGATGTACCTTTGAGCAAATTGCGTTCTTGGCTTGAGGTTGTTAGGGGTAATATCGGAGCCAAACTGTTGCATGTGATGAATATATCAGCATGTGTAACAACACCTTGCCTGACGACAACTCCACCAAACCCTATCACTCGATTAACTTCAGATTGAGCAGCAATATCACTCATGCCATCGCCGATGAGCATACTCCGTCCTGTCCTATTATTTTTTAATTGACGTACTACATTTGCTTTACCAATGCTTTGTACTAATGGACTCTCATCATGCTTGTGATAAGTTACATCGGGACGTTTGCCCCATTGGTCAGCCTGATAATCCCACCATTCTCCTGATAGCAAATCGAAGGCGACTTCAACAGCTCGAATATGTGACGGCGGCACACCAAGCCATTCCCCGAAAGGACATACAGCTTCGTATAACCCTCCACTAACAATAAAGATTTCCTTTCTCAAAAATTGCAAAGCCTGAATCACTTCTCTAGCATCCGGGACAAGATTCTCACGATAGAGTCGTTCTACTCGCCGAATTTCGCCTCGTGTTGGACGCAACATTTGTAACCGCCTATCGTACACTGACTCTAGTTGAACTTCACCTTCCATTGCCGAATCGGTTAGCCGTTTTACTTCATCAAATAATCTTTTTGCTCGTGCCAATTCTTCAATGCCCTCGATTGTACTCAAAGTGCTGTCACAATCAAAGAATATTATCTCATAAGGAATCCATTTTGGTGTTATAATCATTTTAATTCTAAACTCATGAAGGGCACAAAGTAACATTTTAAAGGAATATATTTTGGAGGGTCAAGGCTTGTCTTGACCCTCCAACAAGGTTTTATGGGATGATGGTTAGACAAGAAAGGTTTTGAAAACCTTTCTTGTCTTGACTGTCAAAGCAAGCTTTGACGCTCCAGTAAGACATCTTTATCCAGATATTTTTCACGGGGTCTCGGATGAGACCTATAACTAATCATACTATTTAAAATTTCAACTTCGACTACTAGAGGAAATGCAGTTAAACCACTTAACAGTAGACCACCAATAAAAAACCAAAGCACATATCGAATCTTCTTTCTAATTTGATTAGCATCAAAATTGTACATTATTGACCTTTGCTGTAAAATATGTTTTAATTAGATGTTGATAAAAAATTATACTATTAAATTTGCCAAAAGACAAAAATCGTTTACGGAAAAGCCCGTAAAGCCCACAAGCTTTAGCGGTGGGACATAAGGAAGCCTGGGGGTCGCAGTTCCATAAGGATGCGGCGACTACCATGACTGTATTTTGTCTGAAAATCAATTTCTCTAAAAAAAGAGTCGAATTTGCCATAAATGATATTTCCTGTTAAAATACAATTCGACAACTGAATATAGGTGATTCTAATCAGTAACCGTTGATTAGGTAAAATGTTCAACGTACCTTGAGACGAAAACAAAGTCGGGGAAATACTACGTTTCGGTTCAATGTGAACTGGAAATAGAAGCCCCAACTTATCAGGGTCAAATAGTGGGCATAGATTTGGGACTAAAAAACTTTGCTATTGTGTCAGATGGTGAAGAGATAGAGAATC
>NBMH01000153.1 GCA_002084875.1 Anaerolineaceae bacterium 4572_78
TTGGGCGGTAGACATGTGTGCTTGTGCCAAAAAATATATCAGCACTTTCCATGATGGTTTCCGATAACGTTGGATGGGCATGAATGGCGTAGGCAATGTCCTTGACCACAGCCTCCATTTCAATTGCCAACACTCCTTCAGCAATCAACTCACCTGCTCCTACTCCCACAATACCCATGCCCAAAACAGATTCCGTTTCGGGGTCAATAATGAGTTTGGTCAACCCATCGGGGCGGTCAATCGTCGTGGCTCGACCCGATGCTCCCCATGGAAAACGAACACTTTTAACCTTGATTCCCTTTTGCTTTGCCTCTTTTTCGGTTAAGCCACACCATGCTAATTCGGGGTCAGTAAAAATAACAGCTGGGATAGCTTTTGGTTCAAAGGCAACACTATGCCCGACAATCGATTCGACAGCAACTCGACCTTCATGAGAGGCTTTGTGAGCTAACATCGGCTCGCCTGCAACATCGCCAATGGCATACAAAGTTGGTTCGCCAGTGCGTCGTTGGGCATTCACCTTAATAAAGCCTCGTTCGTCAACCTTGACATTGGTATTTTCCAAACCGATTTCCTTTGAGTTCGGCATGCGTCCTACTGAAACCAAAACATTGTCAAAAATTTGTTCGGTCTCCATTACTTTTTTCCCTTCAAAAGTAACTTTAACACCATTTTCAACTTCGACCATATTAGAAACAGTAGTATTAAGCATAATGTCCTTGAAATGGCTTTTTAATTTCTTTTGTAAGACCTTGACCAAATCACGGTCTGCTTCTGGTAATAATCTCGATAGCATTTCTACTATGGTTACATCTGAGCCTAGTGCGGCATAGACACTGCCTAGCTCTAAACCAATATATCCTCCGCCAACGACCAGTAATGTCTTTGGGATATGTTCTATAGCTAGTGCCGATGTTGAATTGAGAACACGCGGTGAATTAAGGGCTAGACTTGGAATAGTTATCGGTCTTGAACCTGTGGCGATTATGCCTGTTTCAAAAGCAAGCACTTTTTTTTCGCCATGTACTACATCAATCTCAACAGAGGTAGCATCACGAAGCTTGGCTTGTCCTTGAATGTATCTAATTTTTCGTTGTTTCGACAGAAGTCCTAAGCCTTCTGTCAATTGATTGACCACACCTACTTTCCAACTTCGCAATTTATCAAGATTGATTTTTGGTGTGCCAAAGTCAATACCCCATTTTGTGGCATGCTTTACCTCAGTCAATAATTTTGCCACATGGAGTAACGCCTTAGAGGGGATACAGCCTCGATAAAGGCATACACCACCTGGATTTTTTTCTAAGTCAATAAGGGTAACATCCAAACCTAAATCGGCTGCTAAAAATGCGGCAACATAGCCGCCGGGGCCGCCACCGATAACGGCTAATTGTGTATATGTATTTTCTGTCATTACGATACTCCTAAGTAATTATTCATTGGAGCGAAAAAGCTTGATTTTTCATGCCAAAGCAAGCTTTGACGCTCCAGGCACGGGCGAGTGCAGTGCAATTTTTAACTATTTCAACAAAGATTGTCGTTTAGTTTGCAATGTTTCAAGTAATGAGTCAAAGGCTTTAGCAAATGCTTCAACCCCTTCTTTTTGCAACGTTTCAGTCAATTCGATGTAATCAATACCCAATTTTTCAACATGTTCCATAACTTGACGAGCTTCATCTACATGTTGTATTAAACGAAGTTCAGCAATGCCATGGTCTCGGAAATCTTCAATGGTAGTGGGGGGCATAGTGTTTACCGTGTCTGAGCCAATTAATTCTTCGATATAAAGGACATCACGGTATTCAGGATTTTTGGTACTGGTACTTGCCCATAGTGGGCGTTGCAGACATGCACCGTTTGCCTTTAAACTTTTGAAGCGTTCACTACCAAAGACTTCTTTGAAACGTTGATAAGCTAATCTGGCATTTGCCACCCCCATTTTCCCACATAATTGAAGGCTCTCTTCCGTGCCAATTTTGGTTAGAGCATTATCAAAAATGGTATCTACGCGGCTAACAAAAAATGAGGCAACGGAATTAACCGTGCTTAAGTCACCAGCGGCACTGTTACGTTTTTCCAATCCTGATAAATAAGCATTAGCTACATCATCATAATGTTTTAGGGAAAACATCAATGTTACGTTGACATTGATTCCTTCACTAATCAGTTTTGTAACGGCAGGTAAACCAGCCGATGTGCCAGGCACCTTAATCATAAGGTTAGGACGATTAACCGTTTCAAACAAACGTTTTGCCTCAGCGATTGTGCCTTTTGTATCATTTGCTAAATGTGGTGAAACTGTTCATACAGTGTTTGAATATCTGTATCATGGTTTTCTTTTAAGAAAGCTTTGATAGCCGCATCATAATCCGCAGTTTTACCAATGCTGTTGGAAAAAATGCTTGGATTTGAAGTAAGCCCCGTCAAGCTATCTTCGGCAATCATGTGGGCGATATGCCCACCGCTTGTTTAACAAGTCGAGTATTTCCAATGAAAACAGGACAACGTTGATGTAATTCAGTGGGTTGAACATCTAGGATTGGTCCACGCCCAGTAGAGGCTGTCCCACCTGCTTGTTCGGATAAAAATGCCAACGGATTTAATTCGTATAGTAATCGTAGCTTACCTTGTGTTTTTTTGGGATGTCCCATTTCGCCCGGATAGTAGAAAATACCACCACTAAGCATGTTACGGTGAAAGTCAGCCACCAATGAGCCTGTATAACGTAAACTCAAATTGGGACCATCATTTTCTTTGCTGGTCAGCCAATCGTTATAGCGTTGTACACCTTCACTCCATCGTCTCTGATAACCTAAGTTAGCACTATAATATTTAGGTTTATCAGGAACACGGATGTTGGATTTTGAAAGTAGAAATTCACCAATTTGTGGGTCTAAAGTAAAACTACTAACTCCATGTCCATCTGAATAAACAAGTATAGTACTTGTTCCAAACAGAATATACCCCGCTGCAACAATGTTTCGACCTTTCTGTAAGCAATCTTCTAAAGTGCCAGGTCCTTCTTCGGAAACGCGCCGATAAATGGCAAAAATCGTCCCAACACTAACATTATGGTCAATATTTGACGAACCATCGAGTGGGTCATACAATAATACATACTTTCCTGTGGGATATTTATCAGGAATTGGGATAATCTCTTCTGATTCTTCGGAACCCAAAACTGCTAATCGTCCTGTATGGTCTGTTAGATTAATGATAATTTGGTCAGCCAACAGGTCTAACTTTTGGACAGCTTCGCCATGAACATTGGTGGTTCCTGTTACTCCAATAACTTCGGTCAAGCCCGCTTGCGAAGTGTGAGCCTGAATGAGTTTACCCGCTAAGGCAATATCATAAAGCAATGTTGTTAAATCACCTGTTGCTTCAGGATGGAGACCTTGACGCTCTAGGATGAAACGTTCTATAGTAGTAACGTAACCAGGCATATTTTGTTGAGCCATGTTATTCTCCTTGATAACGGCTATAGGAAATGGTATTCTATGAAAAATACCCAATTGTAAAAAATAAGGTAAATTAAACCCGTTTATGATAACAGATTTTTTATTATTAGACAAAAAAATACTCTAAGTTGACGATTAGAAATAACAGTGTTATAATGCCAAACAGCTTATGAACTTTTTTAATCCCCTTAGTTGTGTAATACAAAGAATCATCTTAGATTTACCAATTTCAAATAATTTTGCCTGTTTTCAACCCCAAAGTTTGGTGGTTATAAAATTGAGAATGGCTAGCCGATGTCATAACCAAAAAGATTTACCAATTTTCCCATACTCATGTGAAGTACCCGTGTACACAGCAACAAAATTGGGACTCCTATACTCATGAAGGTCATAAAGTAATATTTTGGATACAGACACGACAGGTTTTTAGGAATCTGTCATGTCTAACAAAAAAACTTTGATGTTCTCTAACAATATCTTCATGAAAATGTTACTTTTGCTCTTGCTTACTGTACATAGGCAAATTATATTTTTTATGTTGTAATAATTTTTAGTACCTTATAATTTTTAAGGAGGTTAGTTCAGATAACTATCTGTTGAATTGTCGTTTTCTGAACGAATATTTAGATGAGAAGAATAAATGGAAATAGTCGAGACAATGATCTTAACTTACTCACATATAAGATTAGTGACCTAGAAACAAAAATATTAGAAGAATTACGTGACTTAGCAAAGCAAAATAACATTAAAGGTTATAGTCGCTTAAAGAAAGATGAACTTATATTACGAATTTTAAAGGTCGATGCTGAAAATCATGGGCTTATCTATGGTGGTGGCGTGCTTGAAGTTATCCAAGATGGAATAGGATTTTTACGTTCTGACCATCTCCTGCCTGGTCCAGAAGATGTATATGTTTCGCAAAGCCAAATTCGCCGTTTTTCTTTACGAACAGGAGATATGGTAATTGGTCATGTTCGCCCTCCAAAAGATACAGAAAAATATTATGGGCTGTTACGCGTGGAGGCAGTCAACGGGCTTGAGCCTGACGATGCAAAATATCGTTCAATGTATGAACGCCTTACACCTATTTATCCCGATAAACAACTTGTTTTAGAAACATATCCCAAAGTTGCATCTACCAGATTGCTTGATATGTTAGTCCCAATTGGACGAGGGCAACGAGGGTTAATTGTATCACCTCCCAAAGCAGGTAAAACTACTATTCTTAAACAAATAGCCAACGGTATCACTGCGAATTATCACGATATACATCTCATGGTCGTTCTCATTGGCGAACGCCCCGAAGAAGTTACTGATATGGACCGTTCTGTTGATTCAGAAGTTGTAGCCGCAACGTTTGATGAACAAGAGATAGACCAAACACGGGTGGCAGAGATGGCATTAGCACGAGCTAAACGTCTAGTAGAAACAGGGCGAGACGTTGTTATTCTCATAGACTCAATCACACGTTTGGCTAGAGCCTATAACATGGTTGTTCCCCCAAGTGGACGTACACTTTCAGGTGGAATTGACCCCGCAGCTCTTTATCCACCAAAACGGTTTTTTGGAGCGGCACGCAATATTGAAGAAGGTGGCAGTTTAACAATTATTGCTACCTGCTTAGTAGACACGGGTAGCCGTATGGATGATGTGATTTATGAAGAATTTAAGGGAACAGGAAACATGGAACTCCACCTTAGCCGCAAATTACAAGAAAAACGCATATTCCCTTCTTTTGACATAGAACGCTCAAGCACCCGCCGTGAAGAATTATTACTTGATGAAAATGCTTTGAGTCGGGTATGGACATTACGAAGAATGATAAATGCCTTAGGAGGAGGTACTGAAGCCACGGAACTTATTTTGAGTCGCCTCAAGAAAACAGAAACTAACGAAGAATTTTTAGAAACTTTACATAAAGATGCACTATAGTCTGAAAATCGTAGTTTAATGATAGAGGAATACGCTCTTAAAACCCTATTATTCCCTAAAAATGCTACGCTATTTGGCTTATATTTGCTGTTTTTCTTTGCCTAATCTACTTATTTTCACTTGGTGAATTTGACATTATTGCCTACTTTCGTTAATATTAGATAAACTTACGGAAATTTTATTTTCATTGGAGAGGGATGTTAATGCATAAGGTAATGTCAGACAGTTCGCCACAAGCGACATCACATGTTCCATTAGGTTCGTTAAACGTACCAACTGTTGAGGATATTCCACAAGTTGATGTACAAGATTTATTCCGTGATGAAAATCGTATCAATCGCATAGCTACACATATCATCATTCTCGGAATTATCGTAGGGGTAATTAGTTTAGGAAGTCTAAAATTACCTCAGCAGGAATTGCAGCTTCCGCAATTTGGTATTTCTATCTTTTCTGTTCAACCTGAAGAGGTGCCTATAGAGCCAGACACGGGACAACCACTTAAAGTATCAGGCTATTTCTCGCCTACAGTTAAGTCTTATGTGGACGGTGGTGCTCTTCCTGTAATCATAACAAGCAATCCTGAAGCAGAAGAACAAACTCCTGTTGAGGCTAACCCTGTTGAACAAATAGATAAATATACTGTGAAAGAAAATGATACAGTTGGTGGTATTGCTCTAAAATTTGGCTTAAAACCAGAAACGATTATTTGGTCAAATAGTGATTTGAAAAATGATCCCCATAATATTAGTATTGGTCAAGAATTAATTATTTTACCTACGGATGGTGTTTATCATCAAATTGGCTCAGGCGATACAGTTTCTAAAATTGCCGCAGTTTTTAAAGCTGACCTTGAAGATGTTATAAATTCACCATATAATGACATAGACCCTGAAAATCCTATTATTCATGTAGGAGATTGGATTTTCGTACCTGGGGGAGTGAGAGCTAAACCTATCCCTAAGCAAAGAACTGCATCAAAATCAACTACGAAAACGACTTATAGCAAGAGTGGTTATGTTTCGCCAAATTCAGTGAGTGCTCCACTAGGTTCTATTGTTGGAACAGGTAATTTAAGTTGGCCAATGACAGGTAGAATATCTCAATATTATTATGGTTACCATAAAGGTATTGATATTGAGGCAGATATAGGTGATAATATTTATTCGGCTGATAATGGTTACATTGTTGTGGCACGATGGGATGATACAGGCTACGGTAACACCATTATTGTTGACCATGGACATGGTGTTAAAACACGCTATGCCCACCTAAGCGGTTTCAATGTTTCAGTTGGTAACGAAGTGGTACAAGGACAAGTAATAGGTTTTGCAGGAATTACAGGGCGTGCGACGGGACCTCACTTGCATTTTGAGGTGATTACAAATGGGTATCATGTAAATCCTATGGATTATTTACCTTAGAATAGTCAAACAAGAAAGGCTTTTAAAACACTTTCTTGTTTTAGATAAAAAAGCTATGACATCAAAAAAGTTGTTGATTACAGGAGGAAGTGGATATTTAGGACGCTACCTTACTCGCAAAGTAGCTGAAATGCATGAGGTTTATGTTACCTATCATGCTCACCCTGACAAAATAACCGTAGGGTGTTCGTATGTATTAAACCTAGTTGACCGTTCACAAGTAATCAATCTGATAAAACAATTGGCACCTGATAGCATTATCCATGCCGCAGGCATCAATCCAGGTGGCGATACTGACCACATGATGAAAATCAATCGTGATGGTTCAGGTTATATTGCCGAAGGTGCCATTGAAGTTGGAGCCAAGTTGGTGTATGTATCTTCGGATGTTTTACATGACGGACAAAATTCACCATACACCGATGATGCTGAACCAACACCACTAAATATTTATGGTCGTTCAAAAACCGCCGCTGAAAAAGTGATACAAGAAATTAATCCAACGGCGACAATTGTACGTACATCACTCATTTATGGTTTTCATGAAATGGATAGAAGCACTATTGGTTTTGTGGAACGCCTCAAATCAGGTGAAAAACTCATTTTATTTAACGATGTTATCAGACAACCTGTTTGGATAGATACTTTATCAACGGCTTTACTAAAATTGGCAGTTGACAAAACAGATTTTTGTGGTATAATTAACGTTGCAGGTCAACAACCATTAACTCGTGAAGAATTTGGCAGACGTATGCTTACATGGTGGAAGATTGGTTATCATGAAAAAATCAGTTCGGGCAAAGTCGAAGATGTAGGATACACTGGACCGAAAGATGTCCGTCTAATCATCAGAAAAGGCGAAAAATTGTTAAATATGACCTTTTACGGTGTTGATGACGTAATTAAGATTTGCAAATCTAAACAATAGTGTGCTATAATCACATGTGAATATGCCCTTGTAGCTCAATGGATAGAGCCTCGGTCTTCGGAACCGATAGTGGGGGTTCGAGTCCCTCCAGGGGTGCCTTGCTATTAAGAAAAGCCTCAATCAAACTGATTGGGGCTTTTTTCATGCAGAACGGGCAAGTGAGATAATGGTCAAACAAGAAAGGTTTAATCAAACTGATTGGGGCTTTTTTCATGCAGAACA
>NBMH01000154.1 GCA_002084875.1 Anaerolineaceae bacterium 4572_78
TACGAACAGGTTTATAGCCTGACATCTTTTGTTCCCAGTTTCTTTTTACGGCGATTCTTCTTCTCGCCAAGCCATATAACGCCCACAATCAGGCGATTGCGGGTATCAAAACCAACTTCGCAAACGACACCAACCTCAATAACCAATACGATGCTTTAACGAAACCAAGATTAGTAATTCGCCTGCATTGTGATTGTTATACAGCCTTTTTTGTACAAATCACATTTACCGATACATTTCTTTTCACTTTGCGGGTTGGGATAAATTACTACAGGTACGATGATAAGGTTTATCACCGAAATATTCTTTCCATTCATCTGTTGTGAAATTACGTGGAATACGAGTACATGTCTCTACGATTAAATCTTCTAGTTGCCAACTCTGTACGTTTACATTTTGCCCCCAATCGAACGTTACCAGTAGTTTATCATCAAGACCAAATACAATTTCGCTTGCACTGCCTTCGAATTCAAGAAGCAAACGCCCGGTTTTTGTTTCCCATATTCGTACAGTGGCAGGAGAGTCAATATTAAAACGGCTTCCTGTAACCAACCATTGTCCATTGGCACTTAAAGCCAGTGATCGTACACCTCCTGAATGAAAAAATTGAAATTTTTCTAAACCTGTTATCAAATCAATAACTTTAATATCTCCATTGTTGGCGCCTATAACAAGTATTTCACTATCTGAACTAATTGCTATTTTTAAACTACCGTTAAAAGTTCGAGTGCGTTGTTCTATTTCAGCGATTTTGTCGCCAATATCATCATTTACGGTTTTGTAGACATAAACGCTACCTTCATTGCTACCCACAACAATCAGTCTGTGACCAGTAGGGCTAAATAATACATTATCCACCCCCATCTCATTGTATTCAATGCGTTTTAGTTCTTCAAAGTTTTTCGTAGCTCGTATTATTAGATTACCTGTTTCACCATCTGATCCAAAACTATTTCCTTCTACTAACCACTCTCCATCAGGGCTAAATATTCTGACAAAAGAAATACTTTCTGATAATAATTCTGCGATTTGGTTACCTGTATCAACTTCCCAAACACCGCTCCAATTAACAATATATTTACTGTCAGGGCTAAAAACTATAGGGCGGGATGGTTACTATTTCCTTTTGTGTGTACATATCCCATATTTTTACTTGACCAGAACGGTCAACTTCTTCTCCTTTTTCTTGAACAGTTGGTGTGCCTTCCCCAATAGTTAAATATCGACCATCGGGGCTAACTGAAATTGCTTTAATACCCCGCTTGGGAGGTGGTACAAATGCTTTTACTATTCCAACATCTGATTTTATTTGCCATAGTTGTATTATTCCATCAGCACTAGCAGTTGCTATTAATCCACTGTCAGGACTAAAATTAGCATCTACGAACACACCCTGTCCCAAAGGGTTGATGAGCGCGCTTGCGTAATTATTCCTACTTTCGTTGACAATTAAATTCACATTCTTGTCTGCTTGCCATATTCGTACAGTTGAATCGTTACCAATAGTAACAATTTGTTTTTCGTCTAAACTGAGTCTAACCAAAAATGTTATGTCGAATGGAGAAAATGAGCCAAGTGGTCCAGAGTTTGCATGTGCTGAGTAAGGATAATAGTCAAGAATAACCCTATCTAATGTTGTGACACTTGTGTTATTATGTATCTGTTTAACCAATGCCTGTGCGTCAATATCCCACATAATAGCTGTACCTAAAACAACATTTGTGACTAAATATTTATCGTCATTCCAAAATTTCACTGATATAACAGGATTATCATGAGGAAATTGAATTTCTGTACTTTTCGTTATGTCCCAAATATGAGCGACTCCGTCTTGACCAGCAGCCGCCAACATTTTTCCATCTGAACTGAAATCAATATCGAATATTGCTGAATTATGCGTTAATGAAAAAGTATCGGTATTCTCAATATTCCATATCTGTACTATACCGTCGAGTCCTGCCGTTGCCAATAACTTGCCATCAAAACTAAATTCAGCATCTCTGACTTCTTTCTTGTGAGCTATTTCAGTTTGCGGTTGGCCTGTATTAGCGTCCCACACTTTTACTTTATTATTACTTACTGTAACCAATAATTCATCATCAGGACTAAAAAAGGATTTTGTTACCAAGTCATTTTGTTGGGGCAATTGGTATACTTGGTTCCCTGTAGGAATATCCCATACTTTAACATCATTACCAGTAGCACTTACCAATTTTTTACCATCAAAACTAAAATTGACGCTATGAGTCCACTGGCTGGTATCTAAAAAATTACCATCTTCGGTGAGTAAGTTATCATAAATCAAATTTCGGTAATTTGACCATCGTTCAACGCTTGGTTCTGGTGGATTATAATTGCTTGCAGTCTCTATGTCTAACTGATGATTTAATGAAATTACACTTTTTCCACTTTTGACATCCCAAATCTGTATAATTTGGTCTGCTCCCCAAGTAGCAATCAACTTACCATCGGGGCTAAAAATCACCCCTGTTACTCCAGAATGTGATGTTTGAGTCAGTAGCGAAGGAAATAATTTTACACTATTCTGTAAAGTTAAGGCTGATCCTGAGTTTGAGAATAAATTCAGCGATTCAATAGATAAAAGTCCACTGCGGATGTACCCTGTACCACTTTGATTTATTGCTAATTGAGCCAAAGCACTTAAACGCTGCGATTCAGCAATATTACGTTGTTCTTCCGCCTCTTGGCGGCGTGTTTCTGCCATCTCACGTGCGTTCTCTGCCTCTACTCGTTCCGCATCAGCTGTGGCTCTGGCGTTTTCTGCATCTATCCGTTCTGTATCAGCAACGGCTCTGGCATTTTCTGCATCAGCCTGAGCCGTTGACCGTGTAATTACTTCGTTTTCAGCCCTTCCCCATTGGCTGACAGCAGCGATAAGCAATACAGCAAGAATAACAATTGCACCAATTGACCATCTGAAATTCCGTTTTCGTACTGCTTCGCGTACAGCTAGTTCTTGCTCTCTTTTTCCTATGCTGAGTTCAATATAAAGTTGCTCATTTAAGTCAAGCCATTCACGATGCTGATTTAACCAACGTTCCGCTTCCAGCAAGGTGTTTCCACTTAACAAATCCCCCTTTTTTTCTCGGTAGCTGTTGTAATCAAATTCAAATCCACGCCGCCACATAAGAAAATCTTTATGCTCATCTATCCAACCACTTAATCTGTTCCATACGCGCTTTTCTTTATCTCTCACAATAAGAGCATCGTGAACCAGTTCAATACTATCTTGATTTTCACCTATTACTAACAGCCGTTTCTTCACCCAAGAATTTACTACATCGTAAACAACGTTTCTTTCTGTTTCATTAGCTACAAGGTCTGATAATTCTCGTGTACGCCGAAACAATCTTTCCTGTTCATAATCCACCAACTTAAGAAAAATGCGCTTTGTAAGTTTCTGTCGTTCTCTGTCTAATTCACGGTAGGATTGCTCTGCCCATCGCCCAATTGACCCGGTTACACTGCCGCCAATATCATCGAAAGCTTGAGAGGTGAGTTCAGGCAATTCAATACGTTTTTTAGCTTGGTTATATAACTGTAACAGGGTTTCCTGCAATAAAGGAAGCGGATTTTTGGCCTCACTTGCTTTTTTGGCAATGTTCTCTGGCAATTCATCTGGAACAAAAAATAAGCTGGCTTCTCTCGCCGGTTCAGTAATAATATCTCGTAACTCAGTCTCACTTACATTGCCAACGTCTATACGATAACCTTTTTCATATAGGCGGGCATTATTGATAATATAATCGTAAAAAAAGTCACCTCGCACAGCATAAATAAAAGTAACCTTTGAATTATTTCGGATACGGTCCAGATTATTTAAAAAATGCTCTCGAATCTCTGATGTGCAACGAACAAAAAGTTCTTCAAATTGGTCGGCAAAAATGATGAGATGTTCAGTCTGCGGATTATTAGCAAAAAAATCTGTAACTATATCAGACAAATCATCTGAATTTAAGACTCTCTCATTTTCTCTGACTAAATTATCAATAGGGTTGAAGGTAGGGTAAGCAGGACGAAAAGTTAACCACTTCCAATTTTGACTATTGAGGATTTTCCCCTTTTCTAATGCTGGAAATAGACCTGCCCGAATCAAAGATGATTTGCCGCTACCGGAAGCACCGACAATTCCCAATACTGGCGGCTTTTGATTTAACTTGGAAAGCGCATCTTCAATTATAGTTTTACGACCAAAGAAAAATTGTGAGGTTGTTTCATTAAAAGGCTTCAATCCTTGATAGGGGCATTCATAATGAGGAGACAATAACGGGCAAATTTCAAACAGAACTTCGGCGGGAATAGCGTAATTTCTTTCCTTCAGTCGTCCAGACGGAGTGCCTGCAACTTTTCCTCTATTATGAGATGGATAGCCCTTGATGACTCCTATGACACGTTTTGCAATAGTATCAAAAACCGGCGCACCGCTTGCCCCATGTTCAATGTCCGGCGAATTAATTTCCAATCGGGTATCATTTTCAACAAGCGCGCCAATGTTGCCCTCAATGGATGACTCTTGCACATCACCCAAGTCAGGATAACCAAATGAGACAAAACCACGCTGTTTTGAAACGTTTGCTTTAGCTTTACCAAGTAAAAGAGAGCGTGCATTTATTGGTAGTTCATCCTTTAAACGCAAAACCGCTATGTCCTCATGTTCAGGGTCACGCCACCATTCTTTTTCTACAACGGCCAACCTCTCCTCGGTGTTATTAGCGTGGAATACAACAGTAATCTCATCACCAGGTTTGTGTTGCCCGTTTTGAATTACGTGAGCGCAGGTAACGATTAAACTGTTTAATCCATCTGCTTTGGCAACAAAGCCAGTACCGGATGTCGTGCCATTTTTTGCAAAAATCTTTACAATACCAGATTGTATCATTAAAGCCACGCCTTGTTTGCAAAAAGCAAAAAGTTATTGGTTATTCTCTGTATTATTCCATTTCAAAGTCACTGTGTAATTTGCTTCTAAGCCAACCTTGCCGATAATAAAATTACCTGCTTCGCCAGTTGTTTTCAATCCGAAGGATACATTAACCTCATCAGCTTTCAAATCGCTTAATTGTTCTCGAAGCGATGAAGCCCAAGGCTTAATACCGGCTAAAGCTTCTTCAAATTTCTTCTTAGCCGGGATAGGTTTATCTTTGCTACTTCTGGACACATTACTCATTCCCATACTTTCATCAGCATCTTCATATTCAAAGATTACATTACTTCCATCTTCTAACGTATATTCGACATAGCCAGACATTTTCAAGTCTCCTTTTTATTTCAAATGAACGATTCGATAAAATTTTAGCTGTATAACGCCCATAATCAGCGGATTGTGGGTAAAACTTATAGCCTTTGCGAAAAACCAACTTGCTTAAACGTATAGACTTTGATAAAAACCAAGATTAGCAATTCCGCTGCATTATGATTGTTATATGGCGTTTTACTTGGGACGAGATGGTTGTTTTTCATAATTACATTGTTGTGTGACATCTACTATTGCTACCCATATTTTGCCCTCAGCGCTTCATATACTCTCCGCTTTATCTCCGCTTTCTCCGCTTCTGTTATTCCCTTCTCACTCTCAAATACTTCTCCACATTCCCCGCACAACGCCTTTAAGCCTCCCTTACTCCATATCTTCACCCCACACTTGGGACACTCATATTTTTCTCTTTCCCCCGCTCCCCTTCCCTATCCTTTTGTCTCATTACTGAATTCAAACGGTATCCCGTTTATCTTTGTCATTGCTTCATATGCCACTTCAAATCTTCCCCCTTTTTTCACATATTGACTCATCTGCCGCCCCGTCTCTTTGCCTCCATCTTCTCCCGTACTGCTCGGTATCAACCCTATCGCTTTCATTCTGCCAGCCCATTCCCGATTGTGATACCCTTGCTTCGATGGTCTATCATTCTCATACTGCCACAAATGCACCATTTGATGCGCCAACAAGACCAGAGTCTCTTTCAAACTGTGCTTTTTGACGTACTCCGGATTCAAGCTAATCTCGTGAATCGCTTCCCCTTCTTTTACCCAACTTTTTCCGCTGAAGTATCCATCCGACCTTTTACCATTTGCCGTAAAGGTCAACATACACGCCGGCAATTGCTTGTCAAATAACTGCTCATTCAGATAATCAAAACAATATTGGTAGGCGGTGTACTGTTCTTCTGTTGGTTTCATCGTTTTAGTAATATTTTTACGTGTACACTGTAACTTATTATGTTAATCTACGATAATTTCACAATTGCTTTGGACGGAAAAATGACTTGCGTTCATTTTAACAAATTCAGCTTGATATGACAAATTGAGACGCTACATTTTACGCCAAGCCATATAACGCCGGGCGATCAGCCGATTGCGGGTAAACCAAAAGCAAGCCTGCTTGCCAGCAAGCCCCTAAAACGCACCAAGCATCAAAAAAAGCCGAGTCCAGCAATTCGGCTGCATGCCCTTGTCAGGACGCCGCCCCCGCATAGCCGACAGGGAACGCAGACAGTTACGCCTCACTCCAACCT
>NBMH01000155.1 GCA_002084875.1 Anaerolineaceae bacterium 4572_78
CAAAGTCCTGAGTTGGAACAGCGGGCAAAGCTGATAAAATGTGAAAACCGTACTTGGATTTTCTCGCAGGAATGATGGGTATAAAATAAAGAAGGAAAGGTTGTTTTAGATTATGGCAGGAAAAGGAAGCACTCGTAGACCTAGAGACAATAAATACTGCACAGCTAAGGAATATAAGGAACGCTATGATGCTATTTATGGCAAGAAGAAAAAGAAAGGAAGAGACAGACAATGCTATTCAAATCAAAAAGAGTAACTAAATATGAGGGGGATTATTTAACATACTCCTGCGATTCTAAGTCTTTACGCATGAAAGATAAACTGTTTATTTTAGAGGCTCGGATAGAGGCTCTTGAGGCACATATCTATAAAGAAAAAATAAAAAAAAACACACAAGAACATTCTTGTAATAATCTAGTCGCTTCTTGTGAGGGGTTTAGGCTATATGAAAGAGGCAAATAATGAGTTTATGGAGAGATAAAGTTTGTTCTTTTTGTGGTGTTCATACAAAAGGGGAGATTTATATTTCTATTTGTATAGCCACTGATGATCCCTCACAAGAATATCCTTATACCCAAACCGATATGTGTAGGTCATGTTGGGATTTGTATGGGATAGATGCTGCAATAGAACACAGCAACGAAATAAGGAATATTTGATATGCACAAACTCCCCCTTTCTGGCTTCATTCAAGACAGTTTTCAAGAGTATGAAAACGAGTGTGCCCTTGTTTTGTTTACAACCGGCTGTAATTTAGCTTGTACCTACTGCCATAATAAGAAGTATTTATGGGAAAGAAAGTATGATGCTTTTGATATTATAAACACACGGCTCCGCCCTAATCATACTGCTGTTGTTGTTTTAGGAGGAGAGCCTACCTTCCATGATAATTTACCTAGTTTACTCCAACACATCAAAACCACAGGGAGAAAGACTAAGGTATTTACTAATGGATTAGGAGCCAAAAGTATAGATGCTTGTGTTCCTTACTTGGATTCTTGTAGCGTAGACTTTAAGACTAGCTTAAATCCTGCTGTATTGGGTGTCGATATTAGCATTAAGGCTTATATGAGGAGGGTGAAAGATACTCTTAATGTACTAAAACACTCTCTGACACCCACCGAGGTTAGAACAACTATAGCTCCAGGGATCACGGATATTGATGTGGAAAGAATAAAAGCGATTTTAGACTTGACTTATCCAAATGCTGAGTATATAATACAGGAGTACAGAAGCATTTATTAAGAATATATGAAAGGAAAGTAATATGGAACTGGTATATGGAATTATTTTGGGTGTTTTGTTTAGTATGTTTGTTTGTGGGATAGCGGTTCTTAAAATGTCCCAAAACAAAACCAAAAAAGAAATACAAACAACAATAAAAGAAATCAATGCTCAGGTAACTTGTTTGGGACATGGTGGGCATTTTTGGGAGTTTGACCATGTTGAGCCAATGGAACCAATGAACCCTGTACGGGGGGTGGTGGTTCCTCGCTGGCAAACATATTTTTATTGTTTTAGGTGTTGGTGGTGTGGCGAAAAACAAAGACGGCACTGGGAAAACTTAACAAAAGAAGAACAGGCCAAATATAAATCTGTATTTTCTTGTGAAAAATCTAAGAAAGGAAAATAATATGGGGATAGTCTCTGTTATAGCTTTGGGTGTGTGGATGAAATATATGAAAGGAAAGTAATATGCTTTCAATATTTGCGGCTATATTAACAGGATTATGTTTTATATTGATAGTTCTTGTTGCTTGGGAGATATTTTAATATATGAAAATAATAACTTGTAAGGAAGACATAAAGGCTACAATAACTAACTGGGCCAATGATTCTACGGGTGTTTTATATATCACACAAAATGAGTGTAGTCCCTTGGTCTTAAATAATACTCACGGATTCAGGTCTGGGTTCTATCTTACCGAAGACGGTAGATATGAAACAGAAATAGAATCAACAGAAGATATTGAGTACATGGACATAGATAGATATATAATTGTAATGAAATAAATGAGGATACCTAAATACATCATTGATAAGGCTTCTACTGTTGCCCAAACATCTAATGTTAAGCGGGGTAAAGTAGGGGCTGTTATATTTACCAATAATGGTGAGATTGTTACATTTGCCTCTAATACTGTATTATTCGGCAACACAAAACAATTTACATTACATGCCGAGAAGTATTGTCTGGCCAAGCTAATTAAGCTAAACCCTAAAAGGTTTGGCAAATTGAATATGTTTGTTACTAGGTTTAGAGCTTGCGATCAAAGCCTATCCATAGCCAGGCCTTGTGAAGAGTGTAGGGCTATTTTAGGTTTTACGGATATAACAGTGTATTATACTAATAGGGAAGGAGATATTGAGAAATTATGAGTAAATTAAAAATAAAAATGAAATCCCAGTGGCATATTATTCCTTGTATTAGATTATACTTCCGCAAAGTCTTAGGCGGGTGGTGTCTTATTTATGACTCCCAGTTTCTCTGTTATCGACTACGGTTTCAAGTTCTTTTTAGAATGAAACAAAAAATATCTCGGATGGAGCAGATTTTAGAAGACTTCTTTAGAGAGGATTGATTATGATAGACATTCCTTTTTTGAACCTAATACTAGAAGGCATTATCCAAACATGCGTCTTATATGAAATAAAGCCAGATAACGACTCTCTTATAATGACAGGCCACGGGTTAACAGTGGGGGTTTTTCTGTCAGAGCATTATTATGGACGAGAAAATGGCTGCGTACGGGCAGAACCCGCAGAAAACTTTAATAAATGGAAGCAGTGTTTTTACACCGCCCCCCTGCCTCAGAATAAAAAACAAGCCCAAGCCATACTTGCCGACCTTTGTTATATTAACCCCCATATAAATAAAGACCTTGGACGTAGTTTTGGCACATTAACAAGGGATTTTAAGAAAGGATAATTATGGACGATTCCATCCCCTCAATACTATACAGATGCTCCAAATGCCACAGCGAGAATGTCAGGAGAATTGATAATGACTTTCACTATGGATGGAGATGTTTAGACTGTTCTTATAGTGTTATCCATGCCTATGTTAATAAGACCTACACAAGCAAAGAATCAGACACCCCAAATATACCAAAGATATTAGAATTCTAAAATGAAACCAGATAAACTCTCAAAAAAATTAGGAACTCGTATAGATTTGCAGTACAAACCATCCCCGCTGCAATTAGAAGCCCATTTGTGTAATGAGCCAATCATCTTGTTCGGGGGAAGTGTGGGTGGAGGAAAAGAACTGTCTCTTATTACCCCTATACTTACCGAGCATGGATGGAAACCTATGGGTGATATTCATGTGGGCGATAAGGTATTTGACCAGGCCGGCAATCTCGTTACTGTTTTGCGAGAATCCAAGGTTAGCACCTCTGGAGTTAGATATAAAATCATCTTTAATAATGGAGCAGAAGAGGTGCTTGCTTGCGCAGACCATCAGTGGTTAGTTAGGGACGTTAGGAATCGCGTTCAGTGTACTAATCGCACGGATGAGTTTAGGGCTAAACGAAGAGCTAAGAGACCTTATCGGGGCACTGGTAAGCGACGAGACTTAATGGTTGCCAACGCCGAACGGGAGTATAAGTTTAAAAAACCTCCCGAGCAGTTTGTTAAAACTACTCAGCAGCTTTTTGAAACTAAACATGTTAAGATAGGCAAGAATCCTAAAGGGGCTAACTATACTATTGATAAGTCTCTTCCTTTACAGTTTCCCGAAAAAGAACAAATAGTTCCTGCTTATGCTCTCGGAGCTTTTTTGGGTGATGGTTGTGTAGCAACAGCTTATGTTTGTGGTTATGATTACCCTGTTTATGATAGAATAGCTTCTTATGGTTATGATATACAAGAACACAAAAACCCCTGTGTTAGGGGCTTCAAGGGCCTGTCTACTGACCTTAAAAAGATAGGTGTACTTAATGACAAGCATATCCCAAAAGAGTATCTATTCGGTTCATATCAACAAAGACTAGAGCTGATTCAAGGGCTTATGGACACTGATGGTTGTATTAGCAAAAGAGGAATATGTGAGTTTTCGTCTTGTATTAAACAATTATCAGATGATTTGTGTTTCCTTCTAAGATCAATAGGGGTTTCTTGTAATGTTCGTACCAATGAAGCATTTTCATATAATACCGACAAGAAGAAGTGTAAAGATAGGCACAGAATAGCATTCACGACAACTCTGCCGGTATTTACTTTGCCTCGGCACTTAGCTAGGCTTCCTAAAAAGATTGATAAAAAACACCTAAGACATACAATTACGGATATCATACCCGTACCTTCTGTCCCCATGAAGTGTCTTGAGGTAGATAGTCCGTCCCATACTTATTTATGTTCTAAGTCTCTTATTCCCACACATAATTCTGTTTGGGGTGTTAATGATATGCTTCAAAGCTGCCTTGATTATGCCGAGAATCGCGTAGGCATTTACCGCTGGGAGAATACTATCTTCGAGCAGTCTACAATGAAAACTATCAATGAATGGATTATTGGTGTTAAGAACCTAGTTAAAGCCCACAACCAAACCAAGAGAGAGATTACTCTTTGTAATAATAGTGTCATACATTATGGGGGACTAAAGCCTTCTTCTACTGCCGCTGGTGATTTATTAGCTACAATTAAATCGTTAGAGGTTTCTTGTGCTTTTGTTGATGAGGTGTCTGATGTGCCAGAGGAGGTGTTTGAGTTCCTAATGGGCCGTATTGGTAGATGGCGAGGCATTGACAACAAAACAGGAAAAAGAATATATGTCCCTAAAAGGTTGATATGTTCAAGTAACCCCGTACCTGGCTGGGTTAAGAAAAGATTCATTGACCAAGATTTAGAAGGTCATGCTTTTATTGGAGCAAAAACATCTGATAACCCTTACTTGGATAAGAGTTATGTAGATGATTTGAGAAAAAGATGGTCGCCTGAGAAGGTAAAACAATTACTAGAGGGTGATTGGGATACTGTTGGAGAAACTGAATGTGTATTTCCTTATATATACTTACAGGCGGCAATAGCTTATGAATACAAACCCAAAGAAACAGATATTGTAGAATTAGCCTGTGATGTGGCAACTTATGGTGGTGATGCTACTGTAATATGTAAGCGAAAGGGTTTTAAGGGCGAAATCCTTGAGGTGATTAAGAAGTGTGATAGTATGTATATTGCCGAGAGGTTGGCTTATTACAATGCCATATATCATCCTCAAGCGGTTAAGGTAGACGGGGTGGGTAATGGAGAAGGTGTTTGTAGCCGATTATTTCAACTAGAAGTGCCGTGTGTGCCTGTTATAGGACAGGCTAAGGCATTTGATGAAGAGCATTTTGTTAATCTAAGAGCAGAAATGCACTGGCATATGCGGACATTATTACAAAGGGGTTGGATTGATTTACCAGATGATATTGACTTAATAAATGAAATGGGATGTATTAAG
This sequence comes from Anaerolineaceae bacterium 4572_78, assembly GCA_002084875.1. Classification (GTDB taxonomy): domain Bacteria; phylum Chloroflexota; class Anaerolineae; order 4572-78; family 4572-78; genus 4572-78. The sequence continues at coordinate 5,447 of NBMH01000155.1, forward strand.
TTTAGCGACAACCCCGGCAAGATACAGATCGAAAGCAAGAGAGAGATTAGGAAGAGGATTGGAAAAAGTCCCGATTATACAGACGCTTTTATATACCTTTTCTCAGATGCGGGAAGCCCTTATACAATAGGGGGGT
>NBMH01000156.1 GCA_002084875.1 Anaerolineaceae bacterium 4572_78
GCAATATCAGAATAACCTGAAAAATCGCAATAAACGTAAAAAGCAAAAGCATAAGTTGCCAAAATAATATCCAAATCAGTGTGCAATGTATAATGGGTGAAAACTTCATCAACCATACCCACCAAATTGTCAGCAACAAATACTTTTTTGAAATAGCCCATGAGGATGAGATATAAGCCGACGTGAACTTGACTAGCAGTGATTTGGCGAGGTTGTGCAATTTGGGGCAAGAGGTTAATAGCACGCTCAATGGGACCTGCCATGAGTTGTGGAAAAAATGCAACAAAAACGGCAAAATCCAATAAACTTTGAGTTGGTTTCATTTTACGACGGTAAATGTCAAACGTATAACTAATAGTTTGCAGGGTATAAAAACTAATCCCAACGGGTAAAATGATATTTAATGTTATCGGGTCGGCTTCCGTACCCACAAGATTGAGTATATCTGTAAAATTATCGGAAAAGAAGTTGAAGTACTTGAAAAAGCCAAGCGTGTTTTACGATGAAGCAAAAGATATAAGGTGTAGGTAATTATGAAAAAAAGGACGAAAGTAAGTGAGTTAAATAACATAAACTATCATTTTAAGTTATATCGTTTCTCCTTTAGTAATTCAGCAGCCTGTTTAGTATAAACAATTGCTGCCTTATGAATAATGTGATCTGTATTTTCCATTTCATTTTTGGAAAATGTTGCTACCAAAGGGATATAATGAACATACTCACTTTGATTTGCCATACTTTCTAACCATGGTTGAAGTTGATTAAGATGAACTTGAAAAGCATCATGTTGATAGAGTCTTTCATAAATAGGGGCATCAATAATATAAACATTCATCTGGTATTGGTTTGCTAATTTGATGATATGATTAATCATTTGACGGTTGATATCAGCAATATAAAAGGGTTGGTTTTGAAACATGATAACTCGACTTTGATAATGTTGTTCAACATATTCAGGGTCGGCGATTTCAAATTGCATATAACCATCGGGGTGAATATAATATATTTTTTCAGATTGGTGATTTGTATTTGAAAAATATTCTTTCAGGCTTCTTTTAACCGTTTGCAACTGGGTATGTAGTGGTAAATATTGATTTCTTATCAAATCTACTTCGGACATAAAAGGCATTGCAAAAGGAGGAACACCATGCTTTTTCAGGTGTCTTATATTTGGAATAGCTGCCAAATAAGGTGGGTCAGGTTCTAGCCGCCAAGTAACAACACCATGGATAATCAGAATATTTTGAGGTGGGACACCAAAGCGGTCAATGTATGATTGTATCATCCAAGCATCATCAATTGTGCCTACTCCGCCAATTGTACAAAGATTTAAGCCTGTGCCTGTTTCAGCCATTGTCTCAATCAATAGCTTAGGAATAATACCTTGATTGCATGTTGAATCACCTACAATTAGCCAATCAACAGGTTTTTGTAAATTTTCTAATAATTGCCATTTTGTTTTAACAAGCATATAACTAGGTTTAGTTGTGTGATATGAAAGAAACCAAGCAAGACCCAAATTGATGAAAAGAAGTATGAGAAGAGTGACAATAATATCAATCAATGTATACCGTAAAGTGATAAGGTAATTAATTTCAGGGGTAGGTTGGGTATAAAATGACTGGGTAGTTTTTTTAATCATAATTCCTACACTACTGTAGTCGTCAACAACATGTAATATAGTCCAATATGACAGCGAATCTTTGGCACAACAAATTTATAATTTTACCACAAGGCTATTTCATAATTTGTGTGTCTCATGTTTCGATGTCATACACTGTCTTGCATCTTTCTGACCATTACATAATTCCTACACTACAAGTAAATATCCAAAATTTTTTGCAATACACCAAAAAGCAATGCAATATTATTGATATAATAACGATTCTTGTCAATCAATAGATTTTTTTCTATCAATTTCAAAAATTGCCATGTTTCACCTGTTGTCACACAGCCAAAAATAGTGTCAATTGTTAGACCTTCTTGAGCATTGAATAATTGTGCCGCTACCATTTGAGCTACACATTGTCCTAAATATTTATCAATGTCATGGTCTTTGGCTTCAATAAGAGCAACAATAGGGGATTCAATAGTGCGAGTCATTTTCCCTTTTGATAACATAAAATCACACTCCCCATTTAAACCTTGTTCAAAATCTACATCGAAATTTTTGCCAGAATAAATCATGAAATGGTCTATATTTCTCTGATTGAGTTCAAACAATATCGGAGCAATAATAAATTCGGATTTAGCTTTTTCTGTTCCCGAAGATAAGGCCAGAGGTATACCTATTCCCAAAAAATTATCTAGCCAGGCACTAACAGGTTGTGTGTTGATATTATCAAACAAGGTAATATTTTCTTCATACAAATTAAATTGTTTTTTGACCTTTTCTAATGTAAAACTACTATATCCCATATTGTTTTATACCTCTTATACTAAAACTGAAAATAGAAAAACTCAACGCTTTCTTGAACGCCATAAAGAAAAATCCAATATATCATAAAGGCATAGATTAAGTTACGTAATATTATAGGTAGTTTCATGATAGCAAGCAAATCATGCTTGAAGTATTGATAGATTTCCATTAGGATTAATGGCGTGATGAAAAAGAGCAATGTGGAAATAAAATCGCTACTGTGTTCGGTTGGTATAAATGACACCGTTCTCAGCATACGGTCAAATTGGTCAGTGGATGTAACTCGAAACAAAAGTGACCTGAAAAAATTTGTGGAAAACATGGCAAACATTTGTAATGGTAAAATAATGAATTTAAATTTTCTAGTTGGAATATTTAAGGGGAATGTCATATCTCTAAAAAATAAATATATTCCTAAAATGAAGCCATCATAAATCCCCCAAACGATAAAGTTTAAGCCTGCACCATGCCATAAGCCGCCAATTACCATAATTATAAATAAGTTTCTAATGGTCATCCATTTGCTACCGCGACTGCCACCGAGTGGAATGAACAAATAATCACGCATCCAGGAGGAAAGCGAAATGTGCCATCTTTCCCAATAATCAGCAGGTGTCAAGGCAAAGAATGGTAACTTGAAATTGACCATGAGCTCAAAACCCATCAATTTTGCCAAGCCACGAGCAATATCTGAATAGCCTGAAAAATCGCCGTATAATTGAAATAGAAATGCCATGACCGCTAAAAATATGTCGAGGTCAGTGTACCAAGTATAGTGGTTAAAAACTTGATTTGCAATTGTTGCTACATTATCAGCAACCACTACCTTTTTAAAATAACCCATGAGGATGAGATATAATCCGATATGTACTTGACTAGATGTGATTTGACGGGGGTGTGCAATTTGCGGTAGGAGGTTAATTGCCCGCTCAATCGGACCCGCCATGAGCTGCGGAAAAAATGCCACGAAGACGGCAAACTCCAATAGATTTTTAGTCGGTTGCATTTTGCGACGGTAAATGTCAAACGTATAACTAATAGTTTGCAAGGTATAAAAACTAATCCCAACAGGTAAAATGATATTTAGGGTTATCGGGTCGGCTTCCATACCAACAAGATTAAGTATGTCTGTAAAATTATCGGAAAAGAAGTTGAAGTACTTGAAAAAACCTAAAATAGACAAATTGACTATGAGTGATATTGCCAATAGCCGTTTGCGAGCATGCTCATCTTCGGTGCGTCCCAAGCGTAAGCCGATGAGAAAATCAACCAGTGTAGAAATGATTATCAGGGTTAAAAATCGCCAATCCCAATAGCCATAAAAGATATAACTGGCAATTAGGATTAAGGCGTTTTGCCAGCCTGTTTTACGATAAAGCAAGAGATATAAGGTATAGGTAATGATGAAAAAGATGATGAAAGTAAGTGAGTTAAATAGCATTGCTTATTGTTCCTTTAACTCTTGAACAATTTTAATTTCCTTTGCAATCTCTTTTGTATATTTTTGGGCGGCGGAATGAAGAGCATGTACAGTATCTTCCATTTCATGAGCAGGAAATGTAACTACTTGGGGCAAGTAATAAACATGGTCACTTTGCTGAGCTATTTTTTCTAACCAGACATCAACATCAACAAAATAGTTTTGAAAGTCGGGATGCTTATAAAATTCGTCAGATAATGGACCATGTATTATATAAACATTGATGTTATGTTGCTCGGCCAATGAAACTACATGCTCCATAGTGCGTTTGGTAATTTCCGAAGCAGTAAATGGATTTGTTCTTACTAATTCGAGTTGTGCCTCTATTTGGAACATTGCCGCATCTAACTTGACTTCCTCTCTTTTCATATAACCATCAGCAGAAAAATCCCCTAAAAGCTGTGGTTTTTCAAAAATTTTGTGGGGGGTTAATATGGCACGTTGAGCGAATTGTCTAAATGAATCATTTTCTGTATAAAAGGGAGCGTAGCGACTCAAAAATACAATTTTTTGCTCTGAAAAAGAAAGATTAACATAAGGGGGAAGTCTTTTCCAAAATCCCCATGGTAATGGTATTTTTCCAACTACTCTGGCATCTAATCCATATTGCCAGTTTATAGGAGCAAGTATAATAAGCACATTTTTTGGTGGAGCAAATTTAGCAACATAAGATTCAAGCATCCAACTACTGTCTATAGCTCCCATGAAACCCATAGTACATAGATTTACCGCTGTTCCGTCTAGTTCAGCCGTAAACGTTTTGGGAATTAGACCCTGATTGCAACTTGAATCCCCTACAATAAACCAATCAACAGGTTCTTCCATATTTTGTAGCAAGTGCCATTTGTATGATATGAGCAAATATCCAAGATTAGTGGTATACCATTTTAGGTGTCTTATAGTAAGCATGTTGATAATTAACATGATGAATAGCATGCTCAAAATAATTTTAAGTATACGGTAAAAATCGGTTGTGGTGTTGATTTCAGGAGTTGGGATTTGATAAAATGGTTTGTGTGACATGATTATCTAAAGTGTATCTAAAAATGTTTCAATTTCATGTTGAATTTGAGATATGGCTTTCTTAAGCAATTTTACGTAACTCCTTTTCTCTTATTAGGCAATGTGTGAAAATGTCTCGGTTATCCAACCAAACTAAGTCTACATTATAGTCTAGTTGCATCATAAGTTTTCCCCACAAACGGAAAATTTTTCCGACAGGATAGTTGTAAATCGCCAAATCAATATCAGACTCCTGATGTATTTTACCATGTGCTAAGGAACCAAACAAGAAAATGTCTTGACAACCACCTGCTTTCAGAATATCAATCGCTTTACGTAAATTTTGTAAGATATTTTCTGTCTCGTCCTAAGCCATATTCCCGTTCTATTTGACCACCGCTATTAACAATTCGTTGCAAAAATGCTTGCAATAACAATTGTGGGCCGGCTTCTTTATAATCAAAGTGTTCCACCAAATGTTCCGAATGTTGACGAAAGAAATCTTGAAAGGCAGTCAATAATTTTATTATATCTAAGCTACCATCTTCCATGATATACCAGGCAGGCTGATGAGTGATAGTCAATTGAGTGGTGTAGGTTAATGTTCGGGGGATAACTTCTTGATATATTTTGTTGGCAATACATATATTACCCTCTATGGTAATCAAACCCAAATTATAAACATACTGTACATCATCTTCAGGAAGTTTTTCAGGAGCATGTTGTCCTGCTAATATTGGTTCAATGACATTATGTACTCGCTTTTCTTTTAGCTTATCCACCAATTGGTCAAGATGGGTTTCCCGTCGAAAAATAAGATTTTCTTTTGCGGTATCAATCATGTTTACTGTAATTGGAATGGAACGATTACGATTTACCTTAATTCTAAAACATGCTAAAATTTCCCAGTCGCAATGATTCAGCTTTGATATTAAACGCACTACCCCCTGTTACCAATGGTTTCCCCTCATCGGTATGCATGCAATAATCTCGCACATCTCGCACCCCACACAAGATGATGCTTTGTGGAAATGCGGTTGGTCGTTTGTCATATCCTGCTCGCAACTGACGAAGCACGGCAATCAATGAATCACCGATTAAGGTATCAATTTCATCAATGAAAAGTACTAGTGGTTTGTCACTAGCTTCAGCCCACATGGAAAAAACAGGGTTCAACAAATTGTTAGGGTCATAGTGCTGTTTCCATTCAACCATGTGGTCTAATAAAAAAGTATCATTTAAAAATGTTTTTGCCCTGTGTGCCAACTCACTTAAAATGGCGTGCATGGCACTCTTGACATTTTCGCGAGCTGCTTGAGCAGCCTCAACATTAAAATATAAAGCTTTATACTGTCCTTCTTTATTGAGATAATCCATCAAAGCGAGCAGATAAGATGTTTTGCCTGTCTGACGAGGAGCATGAATAACAAAATATTTTTCTTGGGCGATAAGCATGCTAATCTCATCCAAATCAAAACGGTGTAATGGTGGTAAACAGTAATGCCGTCGGCAATTAACGGGGCCGGCTGTATTAAAGAAACGCATAAATAGACTCCTTATTTTTAATATTGCATCTAAAATTGAAAATAGAAAAACTCAATTGATTCGCGAAC
>NBMH01000157.1 GCA_002084875.1 Anaerolineaceae bacterium 4572_78
AGATATTGCTAGAGCATCCAAGGTTCTTTGGTTAGACCTGACAGGTTTTTAGAAACCTGTCAGGCCTTGGTACAAAATGTTACTTTATGACCTTCACAAGTATACAACAAATTGAGCAATGAACGAATTTTTTTCATTTCACGATTCGCTTTTTCATAATTCGTTGTCCTACTTATTCCCCACATTACTTGCCAAACCATAACTTTACATAATCCTAACATGACAAAGTAAAATTATATAAAACAATATTAAGATATAGAAATGTTGACTTTAAAAAATTATCAGGTATACTACATAGAATATCATTAAAAACTTTAAATGTCAAAATCGAAAGCATAACAAGCTTTAAAAGAGAGTCAAAGAATGCCAGAATTTCGTCAAAATATTGCTACCAGAGACTGGGTGATAATTGCTACTGACCGTGCCAAACGTCCCCAGACTCTAGCAGTAAATGGAGCTACCTCTCCTATTGAGTTGCCATCCCATGACGAAAAGTGTCCTTTTTGCATTGGAAATGAAGAACTTGACCTAGAAACAGACCGTATCCCAAAAGACCCGACACAACCATGGCAAGTGCGGGCAGTCCGTAATAAATACCCCGCCCTGTCAGAAGATATAAATTTCCATCGTAGTTTTACCAATGTGGAACGTCGTATTAGTGGTTTGGGATACCATGAGGTAATAATAGAACATCCTGCTCATAACACAACATTAGCGTTGATGGAACCCGATGAGATAGCCTTATTTTTCGAAATAGTTTATCGTCGTGGTTGGAAAATCAGTGAAGACCCGCGCATAGAGTATATTGTCTATTTTAGAAATCATGGCGAACGGGCGGGAGCATCACTTGTCCATCCACACAGCCAAATAATTGCCTTACCTGTTGTTCCAAACGTCATCCGTAAACGAACAGAAGAAGCTCGACGATATTTTGATGATACAGGACAGTGCGTTTATTGTGCCATGATGCACAATGAATTGGAGCACAAAGCTCGAGTAGTTGTCTCTAGTCAATATTTCATAGCCTTTGTCCTTTATGCCGCTCCCACACCGTTTCATATGTGGATAATGCCTCTTCGTCATGATGTGAGTTTTTTGTATACTAAACAAGAAGAACGAATCGACTTAGCAAATGTAATAAAGCAAGTGTTGGCAAAATTATATATTGGTTTGAACAATCCCGCCTACAATTTGATAGTTCGTTCTTCTCCCATCAAAGAAATTGAAAATGACTATCTACATTGGTATATCACACTTGTACCACGCTTAAGCCGCACCGCAGGATTTGAACTAGGAAGTGGTATTCATATTAACCCAACTCTGCCTGAAGCATGTGCAGAATTTTTACGTGGAGTCAATATTTGACATGAAAAAGCCAACTTTTTCGCTCAAGTCCTATCGAAATTATGAAAACAAAACTTATAATCTTACATAATAATGATACACATGGTGCCTTGAAACCTGTTCCTACCTCGACATATGAAACATTAGGCGGCTATGCCCGCCGAGCAACATTCATTCGCCAAGAACGAGCCAAGCATGAATATCTGCTCCTACTTGATGCGGGCGATATTTATCAAGGGAGTCGTTATTGGCACAAATTCAAGGGCGTGCCTGATATTAAACTGATGAACATGCTCAATTATGATGCCGTTGCTTTGGGTAATCATGATGCCGATGGAGGAATTGAAATCTTGGCAAAACGCTTGCATGAGGCAAACTACCCTGTTCTATGTGCTAACGTTACATTTCCCGATAATCATATCTTGGGGAAAGCTTGGCACTCTCACATCATCAAAAATATCAACGATTTTCGAATAGCTATATTTGGATTACTTATTAAGAGTCGTGAACTGTATCCTACTGATTTTAGGTCTGTGATTCAAATTACCATCATAAATGAAATCATACAAAACCTCATTCCAAAGTTACGAAAAGAAGCAGACATGCTTATTTTGCTTTCACATTTGGGACATTTAGGTGACATGGCTATTGCCCAAGCAACCGACAACATAGATTTGATTATTGGTGGACATTCGCATACTACTCTGAATGAAATTTTATGGGTCAACGACACGCCGATAGTTCGTGCCACATCAGGTTCAAAACGGATGGGGCGTTTAGAAATCATATTAGAAAAAGACAAACCACCTACTCTAACCGATTATCAGCTTATTGATATGGATAGTTCTTGGCATGATGCTCCCGATATCACAGCTGAAATAAAAAAGTGGGATTCCATGCTTCCCCCGAGTGAGGTATTGGGACAATTACATGACGCTCTTGACTCTCGCAGTGAAATTAAAGCAGGGGGTGAAAGCCGAGCCGCGAATTTCTTTACCAATGCCCTAACAACTTATTTTGGTTCAAAGATTGATATAGCCTTTGTTCATACTGGCACATTGCGAGGTGACCGTATTTTTTCTCCTGGCGATTTTACTAACTATGATTTGATAGAGTTTTATCCATTTAACATGCCGCCCACCTTCATGGAAATTACGGCTCCCCAACTTAAAATTATGCTAGAACGAGGAGTCAGTGCCTTACTTCATCCTGTTGGTATTTTTTTGTCTTACACAGGACTAAAAATAACAGCCGATATTAGCCGCCAACCTCAAATATTAAATCCTGCCCGTAATAGTGTTATTACTCATGGACAACGAATTATACAAGCAGAACATCGTGGTCAGTCCATTGATTTTGAGGATGAACAGCTTACATTCAAGGTAGCGATGGATGATTACATCGGGCGTGGTGGAGCAGGATATTTTATCACCAAGCATGGGAAAAATATCCAACATCTTGATGTTTGCATGGGCGATATTTTGGAGTGGTATCTAAAAAAACACAGTCCCATCAAAATTGATATTGAAGGAAAAATCAAAATCATATCGCCCACTAACAAGAGAGAGTGAATAATTACTAAAAAAGATACCGCCATTTCATTATTTTTCCTAATAGCGGGTTTTGCATGTTATACATACACCCTTGCTCCGAGTCTACTAGATGGTGATTCAGCTCTTTTTCAATATACGCCTTACATTCTCGGAGTGCCTTATCCGACAGGTTTTCCTGTTTACATCCTCTTAAGCAAATTATGGTTAATGCTTTTCCCTGTGGGTGAAATTGCCTGGCGAATGAACCTTGTTTCAGCCATGTGTGCCAGTTTAGTCCTGCCAATCTTTTACAACCTGAGCCGCCGTACTTATGAATATCGTCTGCCTGCCATAACAAGCACCCTCATGTTAGCCACCCTACCTACCTACTGGCGTTGGGCAACCGTAAGCAAACATTACACCCTTAACATGTTCATCTTCGTAATAATTTTATGGCTCGGAACGGCAAAACCAACACGATATTATCTGCACGGAGCCATGTTGTTAGTCGGTTTGCAACTAGGCGTTCATAATACTACCCTTTTGCTGATACCAGGTATGGCACTTCTTTTTTTGTTCAATAACAATAGTGGAGGAGTAAGAAAATCGCACCTACTAACTTTAACATTATGCCTAACAATACCCCTGCTAAGCTATTTGTATATTCCGTTACGTGGCGAATGGCTCATCACCCAACATGGCTATGACATGGCTATTGGGCATGGTCTGCTAACCGATTTTTATAGCTCTGGTTTGCATGGCTTGATTCGTTATTTCACAGCCGCAGATTTCATGCAGGGATTGACCACCAACTGGCGGCATGTCCCATACAATTTCATCAATGTGTACCTACTTGATTTACTCGAGCAAGATTTTACGAGATGGGGTGTAATATGGGGCATCATAGGTGGGCTGATATTTGCCATGTGGAAGCCAAAACAATTTATGCCCTTCTTTTTAATCTATGCCATTCCCATCCCCTTTGTTTTGACCTACAATCGTGGCGAGCAGTTAGCTTTTTTACTAACATCTAACCTTGCTTTTTGCATGTTCATCGGAGCAAGCATCGCACCCATTTCTGAATTTCTAAATCGCCGACCTAAAAAAACTTTACATGCTAAAATTGCAATCCCCATGCTTACCATCGGTTTATTCTTATTGACATTAATCCTACCATACCAGCAAACAATCCACAATATAGTATGGCTAAAATCAAAATGGAAAATGGCAACATACAATTATTGGACTGATATTTTAAGTCATCCTTTTCCCGAAGAATATGGAGCGTCAAAGCTTGCTTTGACAGGAATCATGGCAACATGGGGAGACTTAACCTCAATGTGGTACATGCAACATGTCGAAAATCTGCAACCCTCTCTGATTGGCATTTATCCTCCCACAGAAGAAATTGCCCATGCATGGTTTGTCGAGCATGATAGTCTTTTCATTGCAGGTCCCACGCTTGACAATTGGCAGACAGATGTAGAAACAAGATATCATGTTATTCCTTGGGGACGGCTGGTGCGTTTATCACCGATAACAACCGAGGTTATTATGCCTCGTTTTGGTCAACCTCACACAGCAATATTTGGGCAACGGCTCCGTTTAGAAAATATTGATTTTAACTCGCATGTGGATTCTGGTGGTACATTGTATGTTTATTCGTCATGGCAATCATTGACAGATTTGCCTGAATTGACAAGGTACTCGCTACGCTTGACAAAAGGTGATACTATTATCTCCCAAAAAGATGATACTCTTTTGAGCGGTTGGTTTCCACTTAATTACATACCTAAAAACCAATTTTTGGTTGGAGCATACCCCCTTCATATCGCGGTAGGGACATTGCCTGGCACATACCAATTGCAATTAGCGATTTATGCGCAGGAGGGAGACGAATGGAAATTGGCTGATGGCAAGCCTATTTTGAATTTAGGGCAAATTGATGTTCGATTTTCAGCGGCAACCACTTCACCAAGCCCACTGCGATTTAATGGCGAGATTAGCTTGGATGATGTTGAATTTAGTGTAAGTCGTGCTAGGCAAGGCAAAGGATTTGCGGTCAGGCTGTTGTGGCAAGCATTGAAGCCATTGCAGGATAATTACACTTTGCATGTGGAATTGGTCGACGAAAATGGGCATGTTTGGCGAGATTGGTACGAACCTACCGAAACATCCACATGGCAGGCAAATCAGCATGTCCGTCAGCACATTAATATCATCGTTCCTGCTGTCGCCCCAACACATGATGATAGTCTTCAAATTCAGGTCAGTTGGCTTCGTCCTGATGGCAGTCAGCTTGATAGGCATTATTGGTTTATCCCTGTCGGCAAAAAAATAGATATAGGTAGTCCCATCATTTTACCTAAAGCAAAACGTACCTTTATCATTCCTGCTATGGAAAACAATCTTCGTATCAACTTTGCCAATCAAGCCCGTTTGATTGGTTATAGCATGCCACATGCAATTAATTCACCCGCCGAAGAATTGCCGTTAATTCTTTATTGGCAGGGACTGGATGACATGCGAGAAGTCTATACGGTTTTTGTCCATGTAATTGATGAGGATGGTAACATCGTAGCACAGCATGATGGCATCCATGCTAACGGTAAAGAGCCCACTACTTCTTGGGCAACAGGCGAATATATTACTGACCATGTTACCATTCCTCTCTCTACCGCTTATCACAGTTTGATGAGGAAGGAAATGAGGTCGGTGATTCGGTGGAAATTGGAATTATTACTGTGAATTAATCCCCTAACCCTAGGCTGTTAAATGCTGTTTTTTGACGATAAGTTGGAGCGTCAAAGCTTGCTTTGACATGAATTGATTTTGGTGGTGTGGTTTTGTGGTATAATAAATATATTAGCTTTAATTTTAGGCAGGTGAAGTATGGCTTATAGTGATTTTAAATTACGTGATGTAAAAAAGAATTTTGGATTGATAGAAAAAAGAATAGCGTTATTTGAACCTGTTACCCCTTTGCCCATAAGCAATTGGCTTAGCGAAACGTTGGATACAGGATTGTATTTAGCATTGGCAACAATAAGTGAGAAAGCACGTTCTGAATTTATTGTTGTTCCTATTTTGTTTGAAATCCATAAGAAAAACAATCAACAGTTTGCCATTTATTCAGGTGAGAATTTAGATGTTGATAAAGAGAAGGGATTGGTTGGTGAATGTGACTTTATATTATCCAAAGGTGATATGTCTCACACCATTCAAACTCCCATTTTTTCTTTGGTAGAAGCAAAAAAGAAAGACATAGGTTTAGGCTTGGGGCAATGTGCTGCCCAAATGATAGGAGCTAAAGTTTTCAATGAGCAGGAAGGTAATGATGTTGACACTATATTTGGGTGTGTGACAACAGGTGAAACATGGCAATTTTTGAAATTAGAAAATGGGACACTTTTTATCGACAGAATTCGATACTATATTGATGATGTAGAAACAATTTTAGGGATTTTTCAATGTATTATTGATTATTACAAAAAATCGACCCCATCCAAATAACAAGGCATGGAGGGCGAGGGCTTTTACAGTGTTTTGCGGGATGATGGTTAGACAAGAAAGGTTTTTAAAAACCTTTCTTGTCTTGACTGCCAAAGCAAGCTTTGACGCTCCAGTAAGATATCTTTATGAAATTGTGACTTTATCTACTTGGCTACAAAAAAGCACTACAAGAAATCGACCCCATCCAAATAACAAGGCATGGCGGGCGAGGGCTTTTACAGTGTTTTACGGGATGATGGTTAGACAAGAAAGGTTTTTTAAAAACCTTTCTTGTCTTGACTGCCAAAGCAAGCTTTGACGCTCCAGTAAGATATCTTTATGAAATTGTGACTTTATCTACTTGGCTACAAAAAAGCACCAAGAAAGGTTTTTAAAAACCTTTCTTGTCTTGACTGCCAATATCTGGCATTACCGTTTTGTCAAATTCAGCTCCCGTCAAATCAGCTCCCGTCATGTCAGCATCCTGCAAATTGGTATGACTGAGATATGTACCTCGCATGTTTGCCCCCTGTAGAGTTGCTTTCCATAAGTAAGCATACTCCAGATGAGCCTCGCTCAAGTTGGCACCATTCAGATTTGCTTCGGCAAGATTAGCATGCATGAAGTTGACACGACTCAAATTAAGCACCATTTAAGTCGGCGTTACTCAAATTGGCATCTTTTAGGTTTGCCCCTGACAAATTAGTGCCGATAAGCAATGCACCACTAAAATCAACGGCATGCATATCAGCCTGTCTCAAATCTTTGCCGCTTAAATCTCGACCAACTGCTCCATGATTTACCACTTCCCAGACCAATCGCCACTTGTCATCGATTTGTGTGGTGTCATCTATTTTAACACCTGCTAGATTTGCATGAGTCAAATTAGCAATATGTTCTCTATTATTGTACGAATCAGGTCCTGCTAAAATTGCTCCTCGCAAATCGGCACCATAGAGGTTAGCATGAGACAAATTTGTATCTGTTAAGATGGCTCGACGTAAATCAGCATTACTTAAATTGGCATTGCTCAAATCGGTTTGACTTAAATCCATGCCTTGCAAATCACGTCCACTTTTGCCTTCGTTCACAATCTGCCAAACCAATAGCCATTTATCATCAATTTGCGTTTTTTCGTCAATGTATGTTTCATGAAGACTGACATGATTTAAGTTGACACCGCTCAAATCTGCACTGCTTAGATTTGCCTTTTGCAAAGAAACATGCGACAGGTCAGCTCCACGCAGATTGACCCCATGCAGGTCGGCTTCTACTAAATTTACTGCTCTACTCAAATAACGTTGTTCCGCATTCTGATTGACAATCTGCCACAATATCAAGTTAGTACCGAGTTGGGTATTGTGGTCAATTTGGCTTTCATGAAAGGTGGCACCTCGCATATCAGCATTTTCAAGGTTTGTGCCGCGTAAATCGGCTAACCGTAAATTGGCGTTATGCAAGTTAGCATGTCGTAAATCGGCATTTCGCAAATTTGCCCTTGCTAAATTCGCAAATTCAAAATTGGCATCGTATAAATATGCTCCTGTCAAATCAATGCCTTGACAATTAGGTGGACATCCTTCAGGCAATTCGGTCAATACGGCAGGCGTCGCCGTAGGTCTGACGACAGGACGAGAGTCCTCCACCTCACCTTCCCCCTCCGTAGACGGGTCACCCCCATCAGACATAGGAGTAGCGATTGGGACAGCCGCTCGCTGATATGACTTTTGCCAACCTTCTGCAAATCCATTTCCAAACAGGAATGGCGTACATACAATGACAAACACCGTCCATGTAATGTAACCGTACATCCCCATGCCAAAAGCATATTGAGCCGATTCAATCCATTTCTCCTGCCCGTAGCGAAATTGTTTGTAAATCAATACAGCCAAAATAGATATGTTAATTGTATTCCAACCGATAACTGCCATGCGGTTCATGGTAATCGTACCAAGATATGTACGATAAAGCGTAGCGGACATGGCATACAAACTAACCAAAATGGTCAATGTTGCTACAGCCATAATCCCGATGCGTAACATCTTTCGCATGTCAAAAGATAAGTCATTGGCATACATAGGAATCGCTCCCATTAATAGCAAAATAATTGCAAAGAGCATGCCATTGTACACAATCAAAGCATCACGGTCACTAAATGGTATCCAAAAGTTTTTGGGTTGTATAATGAAAATAGTAAAGATAACTAGCACCATGAGCGTTAGCGGTAAAAGCAATCGCATCATGGTGGAAATCAGTTTGCTCAAACCATGCTGAAAGTTTTGTTCGGTCGTTTTGACAAGTGGATTGTATGCACTGGCTACAGCTAAAATGATGACCAAGCCGAAACCACCGGCCACGAGTAGCAACCCGATTTTTTGGGGGATTCTTACATTGATGGTGGAAAATAAGCCATTTGTAATTCCTATGAATACGCCGCCGCCGATGAGATAAATTCCTGCCAAGATGAATAGTTCAATGGATTTTACCACAAAGGCAAAGCTTTCTTTTGCATAAGACCGTAAGCCAAGTATACTAATCCCTACCCCAATCCATGCCAGTAATGGCAGATGTGGAATGATTAGATTACGATAGTTTCTATCATGGGGGATGACGGCAAAAATCATGGCATACAAGCTTAATACCACTAATCCGACTATGACAGCAATGGCTCGCTTATTCGTAGAACGGACATCTTGTCCATTCATGGACGTGCTGGAAGTCTGTCCTACGGGTTGGAATTTGCGGGCGATGGTTAAAAAGGCGATGACGAAAATGCCGCCGACAATGCCCCATAATGGAAAAAGATAAGGCGTGCCATCTGAAAATGTCATGCTTAGTTCTTCAAATGTCATGAGCCAAAAAATAAGCCCAGTGATAACTGCCAATGGAATTGCTAATTTCCAATTGACCTTGCTTCGTTCCGACTCTTGCTCATCTGCCTGCAAGCGATAATGCCAAGCAGTGTAGAGCAGATTATCGGAGGCAGACTGATAGCAAGCATGCAAATCTGCCTTAAATTCGGTCAGCCGATTTGCTTTGCGAGCAGTTTGATACAGTTCCTCTAATCGAGCGGGGTCATTATAACCCGATTGAATATCTGCTAAGAATTGCATTATGTTATCTCCTTTAAATATTATATCATGTTGATTAAAACTAGACCAATACTCACGAATGAGCGTTTTGGGTAAATCCCATAATTCACGTAAACAGACTATCATCAAGGCATGATAGCCGTCCTTTGCCGAATTTGTGACCATTTCGGCGAATACATCTCTCATTTCCATCTCAAACTCATGTCGAAAGTGAGACGGATACAACCACATTAAAATTGCATACAAAGGAATGACAATCTGAATTACAGGCATCATGTCGATTCCTCCTGTGGACGTAATTGAACCAGCCCGACCAATTTTTGCATGCGAGCCGCTTCGGCATTTAAAATGCGTCGTCCCAAATCGGTCATGCTGTACGCCTTGCGGGGACGGTCGTTATCGGGAGCCTCGATGTCCTCCACACGCTCTACCCAACCACGCTGTAGCAATCGTTTTAATGCTCCGTACAATGTACCTGTACTTAATGTTACTCGTTTATCACTCAATGCCTCCACATCTTTCATGATGGCATAACCATGCTTATCTTTTGCTGATAGGCTAAGCAAAATAAAAAATGTAGATTCAGTGAGAGGAAGATTGTTTTGAATTGCCATAAACCTCCTTTCATTATGTCAGCTAATGATATGTTGCCAGACGATATGTCGCCTGACGATATATATTATACCATATTAATCGCGAGTTGTCAAGGGAAAATTGAGGTTGAACAGACCTACTATATCACTACTATTTCCTGCGAAATAGATTTTTATTTCTCTGTTTATGCGATAATGTAGCGGATACGCCATGTTGTTGTAAGGAAACTGCTAATATTGTTTCAAGTGCCTCACGTTCGCTATTATTAATCACAGCTAACTCATCTGCTCTTGCCAAGACATAAGGGTAGCCGTCGGTGATAGCCGCTTGTTGTAGAATAATTGCATGCAATTCATTCAGCTTTTTTTCGTCGTAAGCAACCCACACAGGAATTTCAATCCGAGCTAAAGCAGGTCTTTGATTGGTGCCGACATTAAGATAAAAGAAATGAATTTGATGACCTGCTTTCGAATAAGTGGCATTAACTTTAGAGCGTTGATTAAATACGGCTGTTCGTTCACCTGCTTTCAAATCATCAAAAATATCTGCATCGGTAATACTAACAAACGGATTTTGTCGAAGTGTTGTTTCCGTAATTCTATCAATTTCGAGATTGGCTAGATGTAACAGAGCCACAACAAACGAACTGCGGGGACGGTCAATATAAGCGGCAATAATTGCCCCATGTTGTCGTATTTTGTCAATTGCCTTAATATAACGTTCCTCATAAGAAATTTGCATGCCACTAGGTAAATCAATAGAACGTAGTGTCAATTGTCCATCAATAAGAGCGATGCATGGTGTACTATTATTGGGACATTGAACGGCAAGTTTAGCTAAAATCTCAATTTCTCCCAAGTCACGCTTGACATTGACCCAACTACTTGGAATAAGATACCCCTGTTCATCAAATATGTCTTTTTCTTCACAGTACAATTTACATTCAGTGTGTAGTTCAGGGCGTTCTCCTGAACCATATTGATACACAATTGCCCCCACATTTATTAAATAGTAAAGAGCAATCCCATGAGTATCGGGATAAAGTTGTGAACCGTCACTAGCAATAACCGTTGATTTTTTGGGGGGGGCAGGTGCAGAGTAATATTCGTCCAATGGTTCTTGACCAGGGGAAGCTCCCAACCAACTAAAGCGAGCCGCTTCCTGAATCTGCTCGGCTTTCGACACACGTTTGTAGCCTGAAAATCAATTCTGCTAAAAAATAACCGGATTTGCCATAAATAATATTTCCTATGCCTTTACAAAACAATCGTTAAGTCTACAAAATAACACCCAGTGCTGGCAGGGCGGATAGCCAGCAAAATTGGATATAGAAACCAGCTACTGCCCTCGCCAGCCACATCTTGTTATTTGGTTGATTCTAGTTTTCGTGTAGGGATAATATTTTGCATAGCACTCATTATACCCCGAAGGATAGCATTAACTGTTTCGGATGTTGCAAAAAATTGAGCCACATCAGGGTCTAACACAACTACAACACTATCCTTTTTTATCTTTTCTGCAAAACGATTAGGACGTGCTTTGCTGTAATCAAAAACATATTCAGATTCCATATCATCCGTTTTAATATCGGTAGGTTTAGAAGTAGGCATGTTCTTCATAGTCCTTACGTTCTCTTTTGGTTGCCAAACGTGAACTGAAAATGCGAATAATATCTTCTATACGTTCAACAAAACATGTTAAAAGTAGTCGATTTTGGTGAGAATGACCAATGATGATTTCTCTCCATTCTTCGGGGGTAGAATGTTCCTCATCATAGAAAATAAAAGCGAATGGGTCACTAAAAACAGTACTTGCTTCCTCAAAACTCACGTTATGTTTCTTCAAGTTTAAGGCTGCTTTTTCCTTATCCCATTCAAATTTCAAATTCATATCATTACCATAAATCAATTATAAAAAATATGATGAAAATATTATACCACAAAACCACCTCACCACCAAAATCAAAACAAGGCAAACCAACCATACAAAGTCAGTTTGTCTATTTTGTTAAATAATCCACACTCACCATGAGTGTACTAATAAGTCAACCTATTAAAACACCAATAAAACCTGCCACACCTGCACCTATGATTTCCCCCATGAAACTTCCCAGAATTGTCCCTACAATGAAAGAAATAAACATACCCCATGTTTGGTTCAAAACAAAAACCCAAATTGCCCCAAGTATTGCCCCTAAAAACGGTATTATACTACTAGCAAACAGGGAATAAAACACATCTCCTGATGAATCAAATGGATCATAAGAACCACCAAAATATTTCCCATGTACTACTGGTAACTTTAAAAGAAAAGTCACTAAAAAACCTATTGGTACTATAAACAAACTTGTAACGACAGTAGATTGTATAGATGTACCTATAATTACTATTTCTTCTTTAATTGGCTTAGAAATACCTAGCCAGTCATTAGCTGGGTTGTTTAGGTCATAAGAAGATACCTGTGATTCAGCAATTGATTCACTCATTTGAATAACGATTATTTCAGATAATATCCCAGTAGTTATACCAGTAACAGTAAAAATAATGACAATAATTAGTATATTAATTAAATCTTGTTTTATACCATAAAAATAGATGGTATAAATAATGTAGGCAAACCCTATAAATCCACCAAATACTCCTGTGCCATTGACTTTTACTAATGCACCCCATGCTCCTCCAATAATCACACCTAAAACGGCAAATCCTGTAGCGAATTTAATTATCAGATCCATGGATTTATCTGTAATTGTATTAAATGGGGATTGTGGTGTGTTTGATGAATCAGGAATATCATAGTTTGGCATTAACTCATTAGGCTTAATCCATACATCTTTTAATTTCTTCGCCGCAATCAATACCCCAATGATGCCACTCATAATCCCAATAATCCCGCCGATTATGGAAACGGTAATTTCGACAGTTTCTAAATCCATGCTTCCCCAAATAACTATACAATTACACTAAAAAATAAATATAAACTCTTATTATCAGTATAATACATTAAAACTAAAAATACAAACTGCCTGCACATTTTTTATTCAACTTTTGCCATGAAAAGTTGTCCGTCTTTGTAACCTCTTAGAATTAGAGTAACAAAAACACCATTTGTCATATTAAATAGCATGCTTGACGCTCATGGTTTATAACTTATCTAGCTAACTACATTGTACCTTAAAATCTTAAAAATTGTAAATTGTATTCACAAATTTTTATTTTAGAAATGTTACGTACAATGTTATCCAACTTATTTATTCTACACCAGCATGTTTTTTCCAAATATGCTACACTACTTTGAAATGACCACGATTCTCTACAAAAATAACAATAACTGGAGTCAGGAAATTTTTAGTTTTGTGTCAACTACTTCTTCAAAATAATCGGCAAATAAGCACTTGTTATATCTCTATCCATATATGGAGTAATATAGACAAGTGTACTTCGTGCCACTTCTATATTTGAGTCATTTGATGAGCGAACTGTGAAGGTGATTAAATTTGTACCTCCCATAGATA
This sequence comes from Anaerolineaceae bacterium 4572_78, assembly GCA_002084875.1. Taxonomy (GTDB): domain Bacteria; phylum Chloroflexota; class Anaerolineae; order 4572-78; family 4572-78; genus 4572-78. The sequence continues at coordinate 13,569 of NBMH01000157.1, forward strand.
AGCCATCCCAATGATTGTCAGTTTGTTTCAGTCGCACCGTTAAGGAATCATGCGACAAGCCTTCGACCAACCGTTCGGCAACCACTGCGGTAAATTCTATCTGAGCATTTTCCATTTTCACTTGTATCGTATCTGTCATGGGGCTACCGTTGATGATGCTAATATGCAAATCAAGATACTCGCTCCATTCCCAACTGACCAC
>NBMH01000158.1 GCA_002084875.1 Anaerolineaceae bacterium 4572_78
GTTTAATTTTACTCTGACCCTAATTATTTTTAGCCTTTTTTATAAAAGAAAAATACTATATTAATTTGTTAGATGGCTAAAATAGCAAGATTAGCACGAACCTCTCCCTAAAAATATTTTTTTTGCGCAAGTAATACGATCTGATTATTTTGTAAATCGAATTAATGGAGCATTATTTTTAAAGTCGGTCTATTTAAGTCCTAATTAAAATGACAAATATTGTGTTATCCTATATAAATAAACACTTTGTAGCAATCAGCATTGTATAAAAATACGCATTTATTTCATAAAAAAGTAAAAGTGATGCAAAAATAATTTGATATAATTTAATATTTGCTGTAAAATGGTTACCAATCGAAAAATTTTGTACCGATAGCTTCAACCAACCCTACGCTTGTTCTTAATTTATTATTGGAGAATAACTTTTGTTAAGGAATGTTAAATGATAATCTCAAGGCTGAAATGGTGGGCAATGAGCCTTTCCATATTTTATGTGGCATTTTCGAGTGCCGCTTATGCTATCTCCGTCCAGTCACAACTATTTCCATTGGGCGGAAATCAATACCGATATGTCTATACGGTGACTAATGACGGCTCATTGGGGGCCGGCGTGGCAGTGAAATTGTTCGATATTGAGTTTGATCCTGCAAGTTATCGGGAAGCTTCTTTAAAAGTGGTTACATCTGCACCTTTGAGTACACAGTGGAATGAGACGATCTTATTTTCTGCACCTAGTGTTCCCGCCGCGTATAGTTCATTTTCATCAACGACGGGTATTGTCCAAGGTGCGAAGGCATCTGGTTTTTCCGTAGAATTTGAATGGATTGGTGCTGGCGTGCCAGGCACTCAATCGTTTCAAATATTTGATCCCGCTTTTAACGTATTGGAGCAGGGGACGACTACTATGACAGTCGCGCCTGTTACAAAACCACAGGATATTCCCACTTTATCCGAATGGGCAATGATTTTATTAACGTTATTGCTTATGGGTATGACTTTTTTTGAACGTAGAAAACGACCTAACTTAATCGGAGGCTGAATAATGAAACTGTATCATCCAATCTATCAGGAGGGCAGGACAGTGAAAAACCTATTGTCCCGTTCCCTGCTGTTTGGTTTACTAATGCTATTGCAGATTACGTCAGCACAGGCGGCTGATATGGTCATAGGCAATTATGAACTGGTGGGTCAACAACGGCTCAGTTTTACTGAGTTTCAATACACCTATACGGGTCATATCACTAATAATGGTGGTGATGACTTGAAAAATGTGACAGCGACGGTAAGCACTACCTCCGCCAATATTACCATCGTTGATGATTCATTATCGTTTGGTGATGTACTGGCTGGGAGTACTGTCAAGAGTACTGATACTTTTGTCATCAAATCTGACAGGACGGTAGAAACACTCAACTTGGCTGATTTAGTTTGGTCAGTTCAGTCTAGTGACGTAATAATGGTGGAGCCAATAATTATCAAAGTGACTGATGTTACACCTTTAACGAGCGAAATTAATCAATTGGTCACTTTCAGTGTTTCAGGTACTAATTTACCTGATGATATGGGTTTCACAGTTGGAGATTGCACACCATCAAGCTATGAATTGACCGGCCGTTCAGAGACACCAACTATCCAAAGATTCTTCCAATGCACACAACAGGGTGAACCTGGAATAAAAAGAGCTTTAGTAAAAGATGTTCCCGGGGGTGATATACTCTATGAGTTTGAAGTACAAGCCAATGTTTCACCAGATGCCAATGCAAATACGTCTGTTCTTAATCAGGACTTTAGCCTCCATATTCCTCACTTAGTTTATAAGGGGCATTCTGGTAATGAACAACATTTTTGGGCCAATTTACAACTTATCCCTTCAGATGGGACAACATTGCTATTCAAACTTGAAGAGGCAGCGGAATATTCAGGGACAGTTCCCTTCAGTGCCGAAGGAGTTATAGTGACCAGTGATTTTCGTATATTGATTCCTCGGTTGATTGCCAAAAGTGACTCAGGAGAGTCGTTATGGTGGGCCATTTTTGTAGGAAGTGTCGTTGATGGAAATCTCGTATTTGAAGTGAGTAAATATGGGGCAATAAGAAATCCTAATGACACTTTTGATCTGATAGATATAGCCTCTCAAAATACTGGAATTGTTGGGCCAAGTGGAGGAATTATCAGCGATGACTTAGCAGAAGTACTCGTGCAAGTGCCTGAAGGTTCTGTTACTGATGAAACCAGCATTACTATTACCAGGGGTAGAACACCCGAAGGTAATGCTTCGATTGTCATTGAATCTGATCGTGATACTGGGTTGGTAGATATTATTCTACCGCCACCTGAAATTTTGGATTCAAACATCCCATCCGCCTCTGTTCAACCAAAAAGTTTGAGGAAAATAGAAACAACATGTGCTAAACATAATAATACATGTATAATTGATGAAGGTCTTATTGGCGGTCTATATTATCCAATTAAATATAGGAGTAACAAGCCTACTGGTAAAGGATGGTATCTTAAACTAGCTCATTTTTGGGAAACTGCTTCAGAAACTTACGGATTTGGTAGCAGGTTAGCTTATGGTATAGACAAAATAACCAAAAACGCAACAACTGAAAAAGTAGAAGTAACTATCACAGCAACTAGTGCTGCCATGCTTACGTCTGCTTGTAATTATAATCAGAAGTCTTGTTATGAAGGGAAAAAGCCTGTTCTTTTTGTACATGGCTATATTCCAACCTCACAAGGATACAACGGACTAGGTGGCGGAAAGGATACTTGGGGAAATTTTCCTCATCTAATTAATGAATTAGGATATGTCCCATTTGAGTTTCGTTGGGTAACATCAGCACGTTTCCAGGATGCTGCCACTGATCTGGGAAGGGCTATTAAACAAATTGTTGAGAAAACCGGATACCAAGTTCATATAATTGCACACTCTTTTGGAGGCGTGTTAACACGTACTTACCTACAAAGTTTAATAAGTCATGAGCCTTATCTTAAAGGGTCGGTGGCATCAGTTACTACTGTAGGTACTCCTCATTCAGGTATTCCTGATTCAAATAAATGGATGCATGATCAATATTTCTTATCAGGACAGGATAATCAGATTGATCATGAGGCTTTTTTAGAGAGTAGTTTGTATCCTCCGGGTTTGTATCCTTTTCGTTTTGTTAACTTGCTTATTTCATGTGCAGGTGAAATTATAGGAGGCGATGGACAGATAGATTTCTGTGAACAAATCTCCTGTTATCAAATGGGTGAATATGTCAATTTTAATTCTGAAGAGAAGGAACTACTTGGCATAAACAAAAGCCCTGGAAAATTGATCACTGATCTATCTGACATTCGGAGCTATCCTTTACCTGAAGATTTACCCATACTGGTATTGATTGGTTTAACAACTACGCGCGGATATAATAGTGTACTAGACGATGGAGATGGGTTGATCAGTTTTTATGGGCAAAGATTCTTACCTGGTTCTGGTCTGAATGCTCCATTATTGAATAATTTTCAACCAAAGAAAGATGGAATAGTTCGTGGAATAGTTAACGAATTTGTTTTGGGTGTTGGCAGAAGCAAAGGTCCTGATGACGAACACTATATATCAAAGGAAGATTTTGATTATTTTGGATATAAACATAGTACCTGTCCTGTTGGCCCTAGTGATGCCCACCCTATGGTTTATATTAAGTGTACTGATGTGGATAACTGTGAACATGATACATTCAAACTGGTTAAATCACGGTTGAAAAGTCATCAAAGCGAACTCTATGAATGCCAAGAAAACTGTGAGGAAGTCAGATTCCCTGCAACTGTAACGGTGAAGTCTGCTTATGAAGATAAATCCATTTCCTCTGCCAGAGTGTCTTTTGAATATAAAAAGGACGGTATACCTCATGACGCAGGTTCAGCCACCACAGATGAGAATGGAGTTGCAAAAGCAAACCTTGTATTTAAACCGAAAACGGTGTATGAGGTAAAGGTTATTGCTGATGATTATCGTGGAATATCCTATTCTTTTGAGACCGATGCGACAATTGAAGCATCAAAACATAGCAAATTTGTCCAGTTAACTCCTAAACGAGATCAAAGTAAAGGTGACTTGACAGTTTTTGTTTCTGCAGCTGATAAACGGGACATAGAAGTTGATTATACGCTGAAGCTGCTGAAAAATGGAATAACGATTCGTAGTAGCGATTATGATAGATACCCCTTTTATAATACTACTCCGTATACGCTTGAGGCTTTACCAGTAGGAACATATGAGCTACAATTAGTTGCGAATGGCTATAGACGTTGGAAAGGAGAAGTGGAAATCCGTCCAGCATATACAGTAGAAAAAAGCATCGTACTTCAACCTCTAGCGACCAATTATTCACCTGTTGTAGAACAACTCACAGCGAAAGCCGCTTGCAATAATTCTTTAAAGGGTAGCTTTAAAGTCAGTGATGAAGATGGTAATCAAGTGACCAAGCTACGAGTACATTTTTCCAATAGTCCTGATTATCCGATAGATTCAACAGAAACTTGTTTCCTTCACAAGATAGCTTGCGGCGATTCTTTTGATGAAGTCGTATATCATGACGAATTAGAAGTCGGCGAACATGGGAAGAACTGTACATTTGTTATAGAGGGTGGGCAATGCCAAAAGCTTTTAAAGCAGGGCAAAACTATCCACTACAAAGTGCAAGCGAGAGATATACATGGTGCCAAAGCTAAAGTGGTTGAAAATAGCTTAATATATAAGCAGAACGTACCGCCTACTATAAAGCTACTAGAAGTATACGCAAATGATCCGCAGAATGTGTGGGGAGAGTTTTTGATTGATGATCCCGAGAATGACAACATCACCAAATTGCGTGTACACTTTTCTGATAGTAGCCATTTTCCTGTTGAACCGGAAAAATCTTGTTATACTGAGACAATTGAGGGCGTATCCTTTTTTGAGGATAAGGTGGAACCTGGTTATAAGCAGTTTAAAATGCCGAGTACAGAGATATGCAAAGCATTAATTGAAAAAGGAAAAATGTATCTCTTCTTAAAAATTGAAGGAAGAGATATATGTGGACAGAAAGCAGCAGTCACGACTTATAATGTGTCGAGAAATATAGACGTTGCACCTGCACCACCACCTAGCATAATTTCGGGAGGGGACGGGGGATCAGCACTACCTGGCACATCGATATCGACATCAAATTCGACAGGAGGATTGGAAATTTCTTCCAACGGTGGTGGTGGTGGCCGCGATTAAATCTGTTTTATAAGTAGGTGGCCACAAGAATTTTAACATTTTATTGAAGCCATGTAGGGCAACGTCTTTTTAGTTGCCCACCACCATTGGCAGAACATAGCATGGATTAAAGTTGGGTGGTAACCAGCTACGCCAAGAAACTAAACTCTGTCCAAGAAGCGGTTATCCTTGGATAGAGTTTTCCTTCGTTCCCTTAAAGTGTGGCGTATTGAGATGCTTTAGCCTCACATTTAGTTCTCATAACTCACCTCTTGAAAAAATGATAAACTCTATCCAAAAACTATTATTAACCCTTGAACAGAAGCTTTATTAAAAGGATAGTTAAAATGACTTATGAAGAACCTCAAGACGGTAAGCAACTCAAACAAGGTTATTTAGTCAAGCAAGTGTAGGATGG
>NBMH01000159.1 GCA_002084875.1 Anaerolineaceae bacterium 4572_78
CTTGGTAATAACCTGGATTAGCAGGTGGTGCTTGGTAATAACCTGGATTAGCAGGTGGTGCTTGATTATAAACGGGTGCTGTTTGATAACCTTGATTATAATCTGGTGCTACATAACCAGAGTCATAACAGTTACCATAGCTACAATCATGCAATGACCCGTTATCACTATGATGCGATGATCCACTACTGTGATGGGATCCGTGACCACCGCGAGCTAATATTGTTCCTGTAAAGAGTAAACAAAACACTCCTACTAAACTAACAGTAAAAACATACCTCAAATACTTTTTCATAACATAACCTCCAAATTTCCGATAAAAACATAATTATCTTCAACCATACACTAAAAGTGTAAAAAGTTTTTGTGCAATTTGTAAAAAGTTTGTAAAATTTTCATTGTAGTGTCAAATGCACTACGTCAAAGCAAACTACCGCCAACTTAACATCCGTTCATCCATGCCATGATAATCTAGCAAAATGTGACTGTTAATCTTCTCTGAAAACATGGCATGTTGATTGGAGCCATCAGCATTCATGAGCCAAATTTCCCAACGACCGTTGCGGTCAGTGACAAAAGCAATCTGACTACCATCAGGCGACCATGCAGGCGAGACACTGTTATAATGCTCACCGAGTAGCAAATTCGGTGGCTTCGTCAAACGATTACGATTGCCGTTTTCGGTATTGATGGTGTACACTTCCCAATAATCATGCTGCCTATATGTGACTGCCACATAGTTTCCATTCGGTGACATCACAGGAGCATGGTCACGCAAATCAGTGGTTAATGCCCAATACTGATTTTGATTGACATCCAACTGTTGCAAACCCGTATCGGCGGAGAAAATAACTCGCCACGAATTGACGCTATCCCATGTCGGAGCAAAGGAGTATTCTGCCGAAGCTAAATCTTGCGTTGCCCCTGTTACCAAATCAATTTTCTTTAATTTCCATTGGGTATGAGCAGGGACTTTATAACAGATTTTCCCATTTGAAAATTCAATGTCATACGCCCGTGGTGGTAGACGATGTCCAGGAGTAACACAAAGATGCAATATTTCTCGATTGCCGCCCTGTTGAAAACTGATGATGACATAGCGTCCATCAGGCGACCATGTCGGCGACTTCGGCTCATACATTCCACTAGCAATCAATCGCTCTGTACCCGTTGCTAAATCATGCACCCAAACCGTTCCGATTTCAGCTCCATCCCAGCGAGTAAATGCCAATGACCTACCATCATGGGAAAGAGCAGGGTCAATACCATAAGTTACATGACGAAAATTGTAGCCGCTTGGTTCAATAGCATAAATTGCTCCACCACTCACTGTTTGAAAAACAATCATTTCATCTCCCTCCTGTGAACGGGGAGAACTAAGAGGGAGTTCATCTCCCCCCTGTGAACGGGGGGGATTAAGTGGGGGGACCTCCCCGTCTACTCGCACATATTCATGCCAGCCGCTCACCCAGCCTGCACGCCCATCGTCCAACTGAACATGCCACCATCCTGTTGCAGTATCATGCCCGATAATAGCAACAGTTTGATTTTGCAAAAGCACATCCATAATAGGATAATCCATGCCAACTCCCGACCTCACATTCAAGCCATTTGTGATGATGGTCATGGTTTGATTGGTACTAGATTGAGCATAGATTAATGATGTTGTTAAAAATAGTCCAAATACGATTACAAGTGTAATAAATTTTTTATGCATGGTTATTTCCTTTAATAACTTCTTTGTCAATGATAGCACAGTAATAAATTTAGGCACTTAACCATTTTTTGATGGTTTCATATACTTCCTGATGATTGAGAAGATTCAAATGGTTCACATCACGGACAATCCATTTATGGGTTTCAGGAAACAAAAGATTCAATTTAGCATTTTTATGATGTCCCAGAGCACTGCTTAATGTCACGAGACCGTCTCCGATAATATCATCACCGAATTTGCTTGATTCTTTGCCAATAGTTGCGGCTATTGAATAACATTGTACACCATCTGGCAAAGGCACCTGAATCCGTGTATCTCCTGAAAACTCAAATCTGTCGTGTTCTTTCCAATCATCGTCTACTACATTACCATAACGCATATCAGTAACGCCACAGCTTCTGATTTTCCCAATGCGAGAAAATGGAGCACTATACGAGCTTATTTCCAGAATGAAATCTATCAAGTTGCCTCCTTTTTCCAGTAATGCCCCGTGATGTGGCGTGCCGAGAAATACGATTTTGCGAAGATGATTTAGCCATGTATGGTCGGATATTTTCCCGTAATGGTAGGCACTCCGAGAAACTAGCCCCCCCATGCTGTGGGCGATGATGAAAAGTGTTATCGTCTGAGACGATAGATTGATGATTGTTTCTAGGAGGTCAGAAAAAATTCTGCCGTTTTCAGAAATGTGAAGACCAGTGTTATAATGGACATAAATCGGCATGAGTCCCATATCGTGGCTTAGGGCAACACCATGGTTGTGCCCATGTCGATTCCATTGCAAATCATTCATGCATGCTCCATGCACCATTATCGCAAGCCTACCGTTAGACTGCTGAATCATTTCGGAAAGTGCTTGTTCGTTCAATGGTTTTCCATCATGACAAAACTGCATGGGAATAGCCAGTGGATTATTATTGGCGACAAGATAATCGCCGAGTACACCATTCAATATGGAAAGAACGGCTTCACGGTCAGGGGATGAATCCTTTTCTTCGAGCATGGAGCTAAGTAGGTTAAGTTGAACATCGATTCCGACTCCCACCAATTTGGTAATCGCACGGACATTTCGGTAAACCATTCCCGTAATACATTTTGTCCGATGCTGGTCTGATGCACCAAGTGTTCCTGACAAACTGGTTATCGTGTAATGTAATGATTCCACGATATCGGTAATGCCGATAATGGAATCGATTGTTAAACTCCCTACACTACGAAGGTCAGTTGAAAGGTTACTTGTATTTCGGGACATGACTCCTCCTCATACATTTTTTGTCAAAATAAAAAGACAGTAATAAATTATCGAAATTGATACGAATAATAAACTGCAATATCCTTCTCTTTGATATAATCTTCCACATCAGCACTAGAAGTGATATGACCTACAACAACAGGAAATATTTTGGGGAACATGCCTTCGTATCGTTTTAGTCGTTTGCGGATAAAGCGGTCAACATTATTTTTAGATAAGCGGCTTTTTGATTCGCCGATGATAACAATTGTCTGCCCGTTTTGTTCCCCTTCAGCAAAGATATTAACCTCAAGCGATTTTCCTTTGTTGTCCATGACATATTGGCGTTTAATGTCTGTATTTAAGATAATACCAAAATCATGCTCAAGCAACATGGGTAAAAATTTATAAGCCTCGTTTTCTAAAGTGTATCCAACGGTATCACTTATATTACCTAACAATTGACGTGTTTTTTGATGCTCTTCAACCAATTTCTCATGAGATGCAGTTAATTTCTCATGAGATATAGCTAATCGTGTAACAATGTCAGTTAAGTTTTCAAGTTTGATAGAAAGAGTATCAACTTTTCTATCAGTTAGTTTTTGAGCTTCGGCTAATTTTTCAACCTTCTGCTCGGTACGTTTTTGAGCTTCGGCTAATTCTGCAACCTTCTGCTCGGTACGTTTTTGAGCTTCGGCTAATTCTAGCTTCGGCTAATTCCTTAACAATACCCTTAAGTTCTCGTGTATCATCAACCAAGAGCCGAAATTCTTTTTTTGTAACTGTATTTTGTAAGTCTTCATGGACACGCCCTATAATATCAGCAATTTTACTAGCCGCAGATGAATCCATGACCGTCTCTAATTCTCTAAAAATTGTGAATGTATTCATAAAATCAACCTCATTTATAAATTATGATTGTGAAATCATACATTGTTTTGGCAATTTATACAAATTCTTCAAACCAAGCTCCAAGAAATAATCCAAAAACACCACCCACTACCATACCTACTATGATACCGCTATTGATTCTTGCACTGCCAATAACAAACAGGATTCCACCAATAACCATACCAATCACAGCAACGTACAGGCGAGTTTTACCAGATGGATACCTTAAACCGTAAATTCCTCCTATAACAGCACCAATTATTGCACCTGCAATTGCAAATGTATCATTTTTCAATACTAATCCTACAAGTCCCACAATAACGCCACCTTGCAATCCACCATATAACATACCACCGAGCATACCAACTCCCCTTCTACCTATTGTTGTTGGAGATAGACTGGAGAAAGTTTTTTCACCATCATGCGTCAGTGATTCTTTGATAACAATTTCAATACGTTCTACATCTTTGCGACTGAGCAACGTTCCTAATTTGGTCATACCTACCACTGCAAAAAACATCATCATCGGTATTGTAATAGTCATTACCATGTCTTCTAGCGGTGGGTAAGCACCTGTAATTGGTGATGTTATTAAAGAACATATTGCTATTATGATAATAAATAATGCAAAACCAAGCAACATCTTTGTGAAAATCTGAACAGGTTTTTCTAATCCATAGGTTCCAACTAGAAATACCTCATTTTCCCTTAACTCAAAATGTCCATAGAATACTGGAGCCCATGAGTTTTTCATAACAGGGCTTACCCGCCAAAGTTTAGTATTATTATCGCTTACTTTTCCACGGATACCTGGTATTAAAGTCAAAAGACTAGTATGTGTATTACTTTTAAGCCGTTCAACTGATTCCTGAATAGAGAAATCGCTTTTGTATGATACTTCTTTATCTTGGAAAATGAATTTAAAGAGATTTTGAAAAGGTAAAGTACTTCCATCTTTAAACCTAACTACTCATATCGCAAAGCTTCAATCGGATTAAGATTAGCCGCTCGCATGGCGGGATAGATACCAAAAAATAAACCCACCCCCGCCGAGAATCCAGTTGCTAATAAAATTATGTCAGCCGTTACTGGTATATCAACTTCCATAAAATACCCCGCTAATTGTGAGCCGCCAATTCCTAGCATCAATCCCATGAGACCGCCGCCAAGTGATAATACCATGGCTTCAATTATAAACTGAAACAGAATGTCATGCCGACCTGCTCCGATTGCCTTTCTCAAGCCAATTTCACGAGTACGTTCTGTCACCGAAACGAGCATGATATTCATAATCCCAATGCCGCCTACCAATAACGATATGCCAGCAATTGTTCCTAAAAATGCGGTTAAAGCCGCCGTAACGGTTGAGAAAGATTCCAGTAATGCTGCTTGGCTACCAATGTAGAAATCATCGTCATCATCCTCTTGGAGACGATGTTCTTTTCGCAAAACTTTTGTCACTCCCGCTATAATGCCATCAGTGTCATCTTCAGAGCGAGATTCAATGTCAACCCTTGAAATAGTTTTCTCGCCTCGCACTGTACTAGCATTAAACAAACGAGTTTGAGCCGTACTCAAAGGAATGAGAATAATATCATCATTGTCCATGGGACCGGATTGTCCTTTTTCTTCTAAAACGCCAATCACCTCAAAGGGAACATCGTTCAAACGAATTGTCTCGCCAATGGGATAATCCATGTTGGGGAATAGTTCATCTACTATCGTTTTGCCCAAAACAGCTACCCGCTTTCGATAATCAACCATTTCTTGGTCGATGAATTTGCCGACGGTAACATCGTAAGCCCTCACACTTTGATACTGTGGCGTGACCCCAGTTATAGAGGTATTGTATTCAGTGCCTTCGTAAGTTGCTGTTCCGTTACCACCAAAGGTAGGGGCAATTGCTTCAATGCCTGAAATACCCATTGCATTTTCTATTGCTTGAGCATCCGCTATGGTTAACCTTTGTCCAGTGCCATCGTTTGCCCGTGTGTTGGCTGAAACGCTGATTAAGTTTGTACCGAGACTTTCAAATTGCAGGCTACGAAATGCCATGCGTAAACTTTCGATAAGTGAGTTCATAATTTTTCCTCATGTATAACGATGCAGGATACTCGTTCATGGTAAATTGGTTACTTGATATTCGTCCTACGGGGATGATTCTACTCTAGTTCGGTTATAGGGCGTAGCCCCCCCTACGCCCCTACCTAGTTCGGTTAGTGACATTTTCATCCCTAGCCACAACCCCATCTAGCATGTAAATAATCCGTTGGGCATGGCGAGCTATGTCATTTTCATGTGTAACCAAAATGATGGTGATACCTTGTTCATCGTTTAATGTCCGAAAAACGGACATGATTTCTGCACCTGATTTGGAATCTAAATTTCCAGTTGGTTCATCGGCTAAGATGATGGCAGGATTTGAAGCTAATGCTCTAGCAATTGCTACCCGTTGTTGTTGTCCACCCGATAATTCATTGGGATGGTGATGTATGCGGTCGCCTAAGTCAACAATTTCTAAAGCTTTTCTAGCTTGTTCTATTCGTTTTTTACGCGGCATACCAGCATAAATGAGCGGTAATTCCACATTTGCCTGAGCCGATGTACGCGGTAAGAGATTAAAACTCTGAAACACGAAGCCAATTTTATGTCGCCGAATTAAGGTTAATCCCCATTCGTCTAAGGTACTAACCTCTGTACCATCAATATAATATTCTCCTGATGTTGGTTGGTCAAGACAACCTAAACTGTTCATTAAGGTTGATTTGCCTGAACCCGATGGACCCATGATAGCAATCATTTCGCCCTCATAGATTTTCAGTGTGACACCCCGCAAGGCATGTACTAACATCTTGCCCATCTGATATGTTTTTGTTAGATTTCTAACGTCAATTACCGTTTTTTTCATGATATTTTTCATGGAGCGAAAAAGCTTGCTTTGATGCTCCTAACTGGATTAGCGACCTTGTCCTCCACCGAATAATCCTCGTCCACCACTATCTCCGATATCGGTATCAGACAGAGGTTCATACACTTCGTCTCCTTCTGATAAACCATCTAACACTTCGATATTCGGACCACTACGTAAGCCTAATGTAACCTCTACACGCTGTGAGCGGACTGAGTCTGATTTTAGTTCAACATAAGTTTGCCCTGTTTCTTCATCTACCTGCACAACAGAGGCTGGCACAACAACAACATTCTGCCGTCGTCCCGTTTCAATATCGGCATTAGCAGTCATGCCGACACGGGCTTGTTCAGGTTGCTCATCTAATGTTACTGTCACTTCGTAGCTGGCAATACCACTGGATGAATCAGTTGGAGCAGGAGCAATGGCGGTTACTGTTCCTGTTACAACCATATCTGGCAAGGCATCAAATGTAACTCTGGCTGATTGTCCCACTCCAATTGAGGGAATATCAATTTCATCTATCAAAATATCAATGTGCAGAACAGATAAATCAGCCATGACAAACACATTTCCCGCACTTGCTTTTTCGCCCACATCAATATTAATAGCGGTTATAGTGCCATCACTTGGAGCATACAGTGTTGCATTGTCAAGATTTAATTGTGCTTGCTCGACCTGCAATTCAGCCACACGCAAATCCTCATCGGTGGGCGTGTTTTGCAATTTTTCCAATTGGATTTTTGCCTGGTCGACCTGTGCCTGAGAAATTGCTAAATCCTCTTCTGTAGGGGTATTTTCAAGGCGTTCCACTTTTTCTTTTGCCTGTTCGATTTGAGCAAGTGCCGCTGATATGTCAGCATTAGTTACACTATTTTGCACTTTCTCTAAATTTGATTGAGCTTGGACAACTTGTGACCATGCCGATAGCAATGCTTCATCGCTGGCTTCTTGTTGGGATATGTTATAATTTGCCAATGCACTTTCATAAGAAATGGTCGCCTGTTCCAAATCCTTTGCCTGGCGAGACATGCCAATCGAATCTGAATAAGCAACGGCATCATAAGCATACTGTGCCGATTTCAAGTTAGCCTCAGCAGTGCGAAGATTAGCCGAAGCAACTGTGATTTCATCTTCTGTTTTTCCTTCTAATAAATTATTGTACTTTGCTAAAGCACTATCAATAGAAGATTGGGCTGCTTCAATTTCTGACTCTCGCGATGCAGGGAATAATTTGGAATAACTTGAGTACGCACTTTTCAGCGAGGATTCTGCCGAAGCAATTTCTTCATCGCTGGGTCCATCAGCAACCTTTTCATAATTTGCCAACGCACTACTCAATGAAGATTTAGCCGAAGCAATATCTTCGGGACGCGTACCTGCTTTCGTTTTTGCCAAACTAGCCTCTGCTTGAGCCAATTGCAATTCCAAACTGGTCGTCTCCAAACGAGCGATAAGGTCACCCTTTTTAACCAACTGACCACGCTCTACAAGAATTTCAGTAACTGTGCCGTTACTATCAAATCCAAGTAGAATTTCAATATGTGATTCTAATTTACTGGTGGCTTTAACCGTTGAGATAACGGTACCTTTTTCAATGGTAATCGTTTCACGCTGGATACGTGTTTCTTCGCTGGTAGCCACTCTACCATAAAACCACCACCATGCTCCATAGCCAATAGCTCCAAGAACTAAAACAACAATACTGATAGTAATAATTTTTTTCACTAGCACCTTCTCCAAACATAAAATTTTTATAGTTCATTATACACTAATAACATAAATTTTAGCTAAATTAATTGTAAAAAATTTGTAAAAACCATTTTCGATTCGACTACTCACCTGCATAACACCGCTCAAGACAAAAATGTGACAAAAAATTAGGTAGTTCTGCATAGATAATATGAGTATATAAATACTCTGTCATACGGCAAAATGAATGAGATTGCTACAATATCACACATGACAAATACTCCTTAACTTTGATTAGGCATCGAAAAGTTATCCACAGGTCATCGAAAAGTTATCCACAAGTTATCCACAGATTCGACTAAGTTATCCACAGGTTTTTGCGAGTTATCCACAGGTTCGACTAAGTTATCCACAATTAACCTTATTATAGTGGATTTATCCACAAGTTATCAACAGAGTTATCCACAGGCATGCAAAATCTGTGGATAACTTGGCAAAAAACTTGTAATGCTCATGAAAAGTTATCCACAGGTAAAAGTTATCCACAGAGTTATCCACAGGTTTATCCACAGGTTTTTGCGAGTTATCCACAGGTATAAAAGTTATCCACAGGTTTGAGCAAGTTATCCACAGGTTTGAGCAAGTTATCCACAAAGTTATCCACAGTTTTATGAAAAAACAGCATATTACTAATACACCTAAATTTGGACAAAAGTTATCCACAGGTTTGAGCAAGTTATCCACAAGTTATCCACAGATTTTTACGAGTTATCCACAGGTTTTTACGAGTTATCCACAGGTTGTAGCTGTCAAAAGACCACAACATATAGTGGACATGACAATTTAAAAACACTATATGTTGTGGTTTGTACTGCTTTTTTAGGCTCTACTTGTAAAGTTATCCACAGGACCTACTACTACTACTATATTAATACATGGAATCTGGAATAAAAAAATTAATATCAGTAGAACAAAAAAATCATTCTTTAATTCCAGTTATATGATTCCAAAGTACTAACAGTTGGTCAACAACATGATTAATTTGATGTGGCTCAAATTGATATGTTGGTATGACATCAGAATAATAAACGGCATGTAATTGTTTAATGATTGCCTCAACTGTAATTTCGGATAAAACAAATTCAGGTATGAGACGTTCAAATTCAGGAATATTTGGCGGGGCAATTACTTTTGTACCAATGGCAATTGCTTCTATGATAACTGTTGGCAATCCTTCAGAACGAGAAGGCAAAATTACAATTTCAGCCCGATGCATTAAAACCATTACCGTTTGATGTGGAACACTACCAAGATACATGACTTCTTCTAAGCCATCAACTGTTTTGGTAAATGATTCTCCTTCTCGATTTATCCCTACTAAAACTAAGCTCACTTGTGGATGTTTTTTTCGCCAGTGACCAAACGCCTCGAGCAATTCATAAACACCTTTATTAAATGTAATGTCTCCTACAAAGAGAAGATATGATTTATTTTCCAAATTGTATTGTGACAAAATTGAAATTATTTGTTTTGTGGAGGGAAGTATTGGTTTTTGAAGTGGTATATGAATAAGATTTATTTGTTCAGCAGGAAACCCGCCCGAAACCGCAAAATTTTTTACGCCTTCGGCACAACACAACAAGCGGTCAACATGTCCGATTAGTTGTTGTGGATTACTCATCTTATCGCGTAAATCTGCCACGATAGGAACATGGCTACGTTGTAGAGCTTGGTGGAAAAGCCGACCCCGATGACGGGTATGATAGTGAATTATATCAATCTCATGCTTTCGCACAAAATGAGGTAAGTAGACAGCAAACCATAATTGTGTTTGTACGTAAGAGACCGCATGGAAAAACCATGAACGTTTCTTAGTGCTAATACGGTTGGGAAGAAGACGATGTAATTGCAGTTTTCCTTTTTTGAATTGTGTCGGTTCGCCCGGCATTTGTTCAGAAAGGATAGTAAGTTTTTCAATTTCTTGATGTTGAATCAATTGGGCAGTTATGTCTCTAAAATACGAGGCTGCTCCGCCCACAGCAGGTGGATATAGTGCAGTGATAATTAATGGTCTCATGACCATAAGTTTACCTGCAGATTTCACTGTGTCAAATTGTGCGGGTAGATTTCAAATAGTAGTATTTCAAGTTCAAAAAGCTAATATTGACCATTTTTAATGTTGGTGCTATAATGGCTGTATTAAATAGAAAACATGTTTTGTAATCATTCATTCCTTCATCTCGTTCCAACGCAGAACATTGGAACGAAAGGGTGCGTGACAAAGGAATCAATCATGCGATTTTGGCGAAAAAGCCTCATGGCTCAATTAGTGCTTGTGTTTTTATTCCTCACAGTTAATATAACAGTTTGTGGTGGAATTGTTATTTATATCCAATCTAGTCGGATTATTTTGGAAGAAGTTGCCAGCCGCTTGAAAACGGTGACAGATTTCAAAGAGGCATCCATACGTACATTTTTCGACAATCAACAGGAGCAGGTTCAATATTTTGCCCAAAAGGGAGAAGTGCCATGGCGAACTGATAACATTATCAATCCAAGCGAAACTGAATCATTGTCAAGAAACGCAGTCAAAAATATAACTTATAGTCCTGATGGGCAGACACTGCTTGCTATCAGCTCCGAACAAGTGTTTCAAGTATGGGATGTGTCAATAGGTGAAACATTGGTTTATGATATGTTTTCTACTCCCGATGGACAAGCTGGATTTATTGACAATAGATATGTGATTGCTGATGGATGGTATTGGTCAATTGGCAAGGAAATGCACAACTATGGACTGTGGCAAACATGCATGATGAAATTATACCCATTAATTTGACCTATCATGCTGAAGGTATGTATGACCCCACATTCAGTCCTGATGGTCAATGGCTGGCAATCGCTCAACCGCCGCACAGGTTGATAATGTGGGCGGTTGCCGATATCGAGACTTATCTGCAAAATGGAGGTGAGCCACCGAACCCACGTCATGTTTACCAGCTTCAACCGTCATCTGACCCCGATGTTTCTCCTGCCTCCTTGTCCAGCCCAATCTTTAACCACGATGGAACTTGGCTGACAACCGATACCCATAATGGGTGGCAACAATTTTGGCAGATGCCTACCAACCTTGAGTCACAAGTCCAGCTTCAGCCAATTGCAACAATAGATACAAGAGGACTTGGAAAAGAAGTAGATGTTAGCCCTAATGGAAAATGGATAGTCACCCATGACGTGAATGGTAATGCCACCCCCTCCGCCCAGGATAAAAATGTCAGGCACAGCAAACTGACATTATGGCGTGCTCATGATAATTACGAAGGACAAAAAACCTTTGGTGAGAAAGTTTATCAATTTAGTGCAATCACCGCCTTTATCTTTAGCTTTGATGATGAATGGCTACTAACAAGCAAATTTAATTCATCATCTCAAACCAATGAAACAAACAGCATTCTTTCAGCATGGCACATTCCACCTGATATTTCAACGGAAGACATGACAAGTTATGAAGTATATACATCAGATGATATTATTTCAGATATTCATTTTCGTCATGATGGACAACAATTGGCAATAGGAGACAGCACAGGCAAAGTAATGATTTTTGGCATGACCCCACCCCTTGAAGGGGAAGGGCAAGGGGTGGGGTGGGGTTCCCTTGAACCACTAACACAACTACAATTTTTAAGTTATCAAAAAGCATACTTACACGAGTTTTTAGGACATGCTGTAGAGAGTCAGCCTCATTGGGAAAATATTTCTATCCTTGACAATAATGGTCAAGTATTGATTAGCACCGATAAAGATATTGAAAATACCGTTTTCAACATTGAAGGTTTTGTGTTTGATGATAAAAATGTGATTATCAGCAAAATCATGCCCGATTCAGAACAAGACAAACCTTACATGCAACTTGTCACGCCCATATCCGATAACAGCGGTGAACAGCAAGGTATCCTCGTTTTCCAACTCAACTATGACCAAATTGATCATATACTGCAAAGCAGTTTAGGACTTGATGAGGGTACTGTGGTTCAACTTCTCACCAAAGACGAAATCATGACTTTCGGTCAGGATTTAGTAAAGCATGTTGGAGAAATTACCGAAGACAAAGAAGCAACCCGCCAATTTCAAATTGAATTAGACGCTAACTTAATTGATTTTCTAGTTGAAGCCGAAGAAAATGGCAACATAATGCCCTTCCGTAATCAAGAGAGTCATGAATTGATGATTGGCATGTATCATTGGTTGGACAACCCTGATTGGATGGTCATTGTCGGGGTCAGCACAGATGAAATATTTTCTCCTGCTTTGCGACTTGGCTACACAACAGGAATCGTTACCCTTGTCTTATTCGTTGTATTGACAATAAGTATTCTATACCAATCTTTTCGTATTGTCCGTCCTTTATGGGCTCTTACAAAAAGTGTGGATAAGGTCGCCGCTGGTGATTTAAACCAATCTGTACCCGTCCTAGCCCAAAATGAAATAGGAGTGTTGGCTCATCACTTTAATGACATGACGGCTCAACTTAGGCACTTGTATGCTGGTTTAGAGGAAAAGGTGGATGAGTTGAACCATGCCCAAAATGAATTGAAACATAAAAACGATGAACTATCTCGTTTGGACAAACTGAAAGACGAATTTTTAGCGAACACATCGCATGAACTGCGAACCCCCCTCAACGGCATCATCGGTTTAGCAGAATCGTTAATTGACGGTGCCACAGGTGAATTGCCCCAAACCACGAACACAAATTTGGCAATGATTGTCTCAAGCGGCAGGCGGTTGACCACATTGGTTAATGACATTCTTGATTTCTCAAAATTGAAAAATAGAGATTTGGTATTACAACTCAAACCTATTCACATGCGTGCCGTGACCGATGTTATTTTAACCTTGACTAAAATATTAGCCAGTGGCAAAAATCTAACATTCAGCAATCAAATCAGTCCCGATGCCCCCTTCGTCATGGCAGACGAAAACCGTGTGCAACAAATCATGTATAATTTAATCGGCAACGCCATTAAATTTACGGAGGAGGGGAAGATAGAAATTGGAGCATCAAACATTGGTTTGACAGGCAAAGCAAGTTTTGTCCCTCCAGAGTTTTTAACGGTTAGTATCAGAGATGCGGGCATGGGTATTCCTCATGATAAACTCGACAGAATATTCGAGTCATTCGAGCAAGCGGATGGCTCAACGGCACGGGAGTACGGAGGCACAGGCTTGGGCTTGTCGGTCACAAAGCAACTGGTCGAATTGCATGGCGGACAGATTTGGGTCGAGTCCGAAATCGACAAAGGTTCGACATTTACTTTTACTTTGCCGATTGCCGATGAAACCGTAGAAGACAACAGCCGTACTCCCATGTCTAAAATAGTGGAAAAAATTGAATCATATACCCCAAGCATCTTGTCTGTCCTTGAACAGACTGGAAGTCCGCCCCATGTAGAAGGGCAATATCGAGTACTTGTCGTGGATGACGAACCGATTAACTTGCAAGTCCTCAATAACCATCTTTCATTGGGTAATTATCATGTCACGCAAAGCACTAATGGCATTGATGCTTTAGAACGAATTGAACGTGGCGAAAAATTTGATGTGGTCATTCTTGATATTATGATGCCTAAAATGTCGGGCTATGAAGTGAGCGAAAGGATACGGAAAATATATCCCCCACATGAATTACCAGTAGTCATGCTAACCGCTAAAAATCAAGTCACAGATTTGATGACTGGGTTTAGTGCAGGAGCAAACGATTATCTCACCAAACCATTCTCCAAAGATGAACTTTTGACGCGCATAAAAATGCACTTGCAGCTATCAAAGACTAATAAATCTTATGGCAGATTTGTGCCACATGAGTACCTGAAATTCTTAGAAAAAGATAGCATCATTGATGTCAAACTCGGTGACCATGTGGCAAAGGAAATGGCGGTCATGTTCTCTGATATTCGCTCATTTACCACCCTTTCTGAAACTATGACTCCTCAAGAAAACTTCGATTTTGTCAATGCTTATCTGCGGCGAGTCAGTCCTGGGATTCGGGAGTATGATGGTTTCATTGTCAAGTTTTTGGGTGATGGATTTATGGCGGTCTTTCCGAGTAGAGTACGTGATGCTGTGCTATCGGGAATTGCCATGCTCCAAACTGTGAACGAATATAATCGTCATCGCATCAAGGACGGCTGGCAACCGATTGCCGTTGGGATTGGTGTTCATGTTGGTCACATGATGGTCGGCATGATTGGCGAAGTGAGTCGCATACAAGGCGACGCATTTTCGGATAATGTCAACTTGACGGCACGAGTTGAAGGCTTGACTAAATATTATGGAGTTAGCATGATTGTTAGCGGGGAGGTACTACAACAGATTGAGAAAGAAACAGATTTTCACGTAAGATTTTTGGATAAAGTCGTGGTCAAAGGTCGGGAAACGCCGATTGAGATTTATGAGGTGTTGGATGGATTGCATGTTGATGAGATGCAATTGAAATTGGAGACCATGACTAATTTTGATGACGGGGTGCATGCATGGCAAAACGGAAATTTCAGGAAGGGACAAGTTTGTTTTGAGCAAGTGCTTGATAAAAATCCGCATGATAAGACGGCACAACTTTACATGGAGCGGATTGCAGATATGCTTGAGAATGGCATGCCTGCTAATTTTTATGGCGTGACATGGATGATGGAAAAATAGGCATTGAAAATGAAAATAAAACTTGTACATGAATTTGTAGATGAATCGTTGGCTGATAAAACTCGCTGGTTTTCATCCTTAACAGTTGCCGAGCGTATTGCTTGGCTTGATGATTTAGGGTATGACACTGCTGAGTTGGTGACACCTGACGGATTGGTTGCTGTAAAGTTTTTAATTTTTGAAAATGGGATTAAAATTGATGTCATGCTTAATATTCCTGGCTTGGATTTTGTAACAGCCTGGGCAAATCGAGAAACCATGTATGTCGGTGAACAGGTGTTTTACATTATTTCAAAAACAGATTTGATTGCCTCAAAATTAGCATCGGGACGAAAAAAAGATTTGACCGATGTGGTAGCTTTGCAGGAATCACAAAGCTAGTTTTAAGATTCTTTGCTATTTCCTGCTTTTGCCAATTGATTTGAAGCATGCTATACTAAAAATATGGACAGACGAAAATTTTTTAAGTGGCTGATAACCACATTGGCTACAGCAACAAGTGGCTATGGAGGCTATCACTACGCTTTCAATATCGAACCATACAATGTTGGCATTGAACATATCCAAATTCCAATCAAACATTTGCCGTCGGGCTTGGACGGCTTCAAAATTGTACAAATTAGTGATATTCATCTTTATCCCGCTATTAACATAGCCCATGTACATCATGTTTTTAACATGGCGAACAAACTCAAGCCTGATGTAATTCTCTTGACGGGTGATTACGTAACCGACATTGGTCAGGCAATTTTTGAATTAGTCCCCGCCCTTGATTCACTTAATGCTCGTTATGGTGTTTTTGCCATTCATGGCAACCATGATTTGTGGGCAGGGCGTAAGGTTAGTGTGACAGGTTTTTGGGAAACAAATGTATCTTTGCTAGTCAATGAAAACGTTGTGTTTGATGTGAATAGCACTCAATTGGCAATAGCTGGGGTGGATGATACTTGGGCAGGAAATCCAAGTTTGGATATGGCATTAGATAATATATCGCCCAACACAACTACTATTTTAATGGCACATGAACCTGATTTTGCTGATGTGACAGCCAACGACGGTCGAGTTCACTTGCAATTATCAGGGCATAGTCATGGCGGGCATTATACCAAATTGACGATATGTGGCTTTATACAAGTCGAGGTGTGGGTGTGGTTTTACCTGCGGTTCGTTTTAACTGCCCTCCCGAAATTAGTGAAATCACGTTGGTTTGTCATAACAATACTTAAAACACTTTAGAAATGTAACTGTTTTCCTCACACTAGCCCTCCCCTATGCTGACTTTAGAACTTTTACTCTTTTTCATTTTTAGTGGAGTTGCAGTCATGGCGGCTATAGCCGTTATTTTCAGCAAAAATGCAGTGCATAGTGCCTTGTTTCTACTCCTCAATTTTATAATGTTAGCTGGGCTGTATATTTTGATGAGTGCTCAATTTATTGCTGCCTTGCAAGTAATTGTTTATGCTGGAGCAATTGTGGTGCTTATTCTTTTTGTCATCATGCTTTTAGGAGCAGAATTAGGCGAAAGCGTCCCAACATGGTTTACTCCAAAAAATATGTTCGTGGCACTGCTGTCGTTAATATTGCTTACTTTGGCAGGAACAGCAGTTAAGAGAAATTTCCCCGAAAATCTATCCACACTGAATACACCTTCCGATTGGGGCAGTGTAGAAAATGTCGGGATGGCACTATTTACGGATTATGTATTAGCATTTGAAATTGCTGGTGTGTTATTACTCGTTGGCATTATCGGTGTAGTGGTTTTAAGTGGTTGGGAGCGAAAAATCGAAGAAATAGGACCGACTCCCATTAAACAACTTCCCGATATACCGTACATTCAACAGGAGGATATATTTTAATGGAACACATACCAACTACATGGTATTTATTACTAGCAGCGATTTTATTTTCCATCGGAGCAGGCGGCGTACTTATCCGCCGCAATACATTGGTCATTTTTATGTGCGTTGAAATGATGATGAACGCGGCTAACCTTACTTTTGTTGCCTTTGCCCGAGAATTTGGATCTACTACTGGACAAGTATTTGTCTTTATGGTCATGACCGTTGCCGCCGTAGAAGTAGCAATTGGCTTGGCAATTTTAGTGGAATTGTATCGGCATGTCAAGTCGGTAAATATTGATTCGTTTGATTCATTGAAGGGATAATCTAAGACCTGTGTAATACTTTTTGGAGAAAATAATTATGGTTGAATATGTATGGCTTACAATTGCATTCCCCTTAATTGGAGTGCTTATCAATTTGTTTTTTGGCAGGCTACTAGAAGATGCTTTTAGCAAGTGGTTTAAACGGTCGGAAGTCACAGGTTTTATTGGTTCCGTCACCGTTGTATTATCTTTTTTAGTGTCATTTGCCATTTTTTTGCAGGCACTTGGCATAGAACATTTTTCCCACCAGGTAAAGCTGTGGGATTGGATTACCATTGGCGATTTCCATGTGGCGATTAGTTTTCTAGTTGACCCTCTGTCAATTATTATGCTTTTGGTTGTTACTGGGGTTGGGTCATTGATTCATATTTATGCTGTCGGCTACATGGATCACGATGAAGGTTCAGCTCGATTTTTCACCTATTTGAATTTATTTGTGGCAAGCATGCTTGTCCTTGTCCTGTCTGACAATTACGCAGGGTTATATGTCGGTTGGGAATTAGTCGGCGTGTGTAGCTATCTACTTATCGGTTTTTGGTTCTTTAAACCATCTGCGGCTGATGCAGGAAAAAAAGCGTTTATCGTCAATCGCATAGGCGACTTTGGATTTGCATTAGGGATATTTTTAATTTGGTCAACCTTTGGCACTTTGGATTACATGGAAGTTTTCCATGAAGTCGGTGCTTCGCATGGCGAATTTGCTTCTGTCATCAATTGGGTGACGATTTTACTTTTCGTGGGAGCTATCGGCAAAAGTGCCCAGATTCCACTTTATGTCTGGTTGCCCGATGCAATGGAAGGTCCCACGCCTGTCTCGGCATTGATTCATGCCGCTACGATGGTCACAGCAGGCGTGTACATGATTGCTCGTAATAATGTGCTGTTTGCCATGGCACCCAATGTGTCATTAGTCATAGCTTTTGTCGGAGCGATTACGGCATTTTTCGCCGCCACTATGGCATTAGTAGCCTTTGACTTAAAACGAGTGTTGGCATACTCGACCATCTCACAGCTTGGCTACATGATTTTAGCCGTTGGTGTGGGAGCCTATGCAGCGGGGATTTTTCATCTGTTTACTCATGCCTTTTTCAAAGCATTGCTGTTTATGGCGGCTGGTTCAGTCATGCATGCCATGAAAGGTGTGATTGACATGCGACGACTTGGTGGCTTGAAAGATAAAATGCCCGAAACCTATTGGACATTTCTCATCGGAGCGGCTGCCTTATCGGGCTTTCCACTCATCACGGCAGGATTCTGGTCAAAGGATAATATTTTAGTTAAGGCATTTGAATTACAACAACCAAATCAAGCATTCGGAATCATCCTTTACACTATCGGAATTATCACTGCTTTACTGACCGCTTTCTATACATTCAGAGCAGTGTTCATGACATTTCATGGCGAGCCTCGTGACAAAAATCTCTACGACCATGCCCATGAAAATCGGCGAGTCATGACTTTGCCCTTGTGGATATTAGCAATTTTCTCAATTGGAGCGGGTTTTCTTGGGTTGCCTTCCAAATTGGGATTGCCAAATTGGATTGAAGATGGCTGGTTATATTCAGTCATGGCTGAATCCCATGAAATCTTGGAACATGCCCATCATTTCGCTCATATCGGCTTTGGTTTAGAAATTGCCCTACTTAGCATTTCAGCAGTAGTTGCATTAGTTGGCATTTTCGGAGCATGGCATGTCTATATCCGTTACCCACAAATTGCTGTGGATACGGCTCGATATGCAGGTAGATTTTATCAGCTTGTGCTAGATAAATATCGCGTGGACGAACTTTACGATACATGGATTATCGAGCCTGGCAAAGGATTGGCTGACATCTTAGCAAAAATCGTAGACATGAACTTTATTGACAAAACATTGGTAGATGGCTCGGCAAATTCTGTTCGTGGTTTAGGGCATATTATGGCAATATTGCAAACGGGCTACATCCGTAATTATGTCATGGTAATATTCGTTGGGATTGTGGTCATGGGGGTTTATTTCTTTTTGCTTTAGAAGTAATGTCCAAGTCTAGACAAGAAAGGTTTTCGAAAACCTTTCTTGTCTGACATTTATAAAGTTTTCAGTTGTTTAAATGGTACGAAGAGGAGCTAGCCAAAAGCAAAGATAAAGTCATGGTGATACTCATTGGGATTGTGGTCATGGGGGTTTCCAACGGCTGATTTCTATGAATTTGTCTTGAGTAAAGCAAGAGAGTATGGTATAATTTAAGAGGAGTGAGGAAAAATAATCATGATTAAAAATCTACACATCAAAAACTTTCGTCTCTTTGACGATTTTAATATTGATGGACTTGCCCGCATCAATCTGATTGTGGGTAAAAATAATATTGGAAAAAGCAGTCTATTGGAGGCGGTGCATGTACTGGTCAATCCCAAATCACCCAGTACAATTTTAGAAATACTCGAAATGCGAGGAGAAATCACTTCGTATGAAAAATTTTTCGAGGAGCATGGCTATAAAATTCAGCATCTTTTCTTTGGGCATAAGTTGATAGAAGGCAAACCATTGCATATCCGAACTGATGACTCGCATTATCGTGAACTACGTATTACATTTATCAGAGATGGACAGGAATATCAAACAGAAGAAAGTCCGTTTTTCCTTGAATTGGAATACAAAGGTAAAATCAATAACAAAGTATGTGCCAACGTCATCGGTGGTTTAATTGAGAACAAACGCTTGCGAATGTTTGACATGGTGTATAAGCCATGCCGTCATTCAAATTATGTTACCGCAAAAGAAGCAAATTATCGAACCATGCTCAAATATTGGGATGATGTGAATTTGACCTACAAGGAAACTGATGTGCTTGACATGTTACATGTTTTAGAACCGCATATCGAACGCATTGCCTTCAAAATCATGGAAATTGCTCATTCAGGTATTTTGGTACGGGATAAAAAACAAGGTAAACGTTATTCACTTGCCAGCAAAGGAGATGGTGTCCATCGACTTTTGACCATTGCTATTGCCTTAGCCAGTGCCGAAAACGGTTATTTATTGGTTGATGAAATTGATACAGGGTTTCATCATAAAGCTATGACCGCAATGTGGCAACGCATCTTTGACATTGCAGAACGGTTAAATGTTCAAGTTTTCGCCACGACGCATAGTTTAGATTGTATTCGTTCTTTTGCAGAAGTATTGCATAAGCAGGATGATAAGGAAATTGGCACATTATTCCGATTGGAACAACAAGACGAACAAACCAAATCTGTAAGATATGATGCAGAACGATTATCATCCGCTGTTGAACAAGGCATCGAGGTTCGTTGATGAAACCAATTGTAAATTTAATCTTAGGTGATTGCAAAGAAAAACTTAAGCAAATACCTGATAATTCCATTGATTTAATTTTCACTTCACCGCCGTATGCGGATAGGCGAAAAAGTACTTATGGCGGGACGCATCCCAACAAATACGTTGCTTGGTTTTTGCCGATATCATTGGAATTATTACGAGTGTCAAAGCCAACAAGTACATTTATGCTAAACATCAAAGAAAGGGTGGTAAATGGTGAACGCCATACTTATGTCATAGAGTTAATACTAGCCATGCGAAAACAGGGCTGGTTGTGGACAGAAGAATTTATGTGGCATAAGAAAAATAGCTACCCTGGTAAATGGCCCAATCGATTTCGAGATTCATGGGAAAGGTTGTTGCAATTTAACAAGCATAGAAAATTTCACATGTATCAAGAGGCAGTCATGGTGCCAATTGGTGACTGGGCTAAAGGACGATTAAAAAATTTAAGTGAGACTGATAAAACTCGTGATACTTCAAAAGTAGGTAGCGGTTTTGGAAAAAATGTATCAAATTGGCTCAATAGGGATAAAGTATATCCAACCAATGTTGTGCATCTGTCTACCGAATGTAATAACAAAAATCATAGTGCTGCTTTTCCTGATACCTTACCTGAATGGTTTATCAAACTTTTTACTGTCAAAGGTGATACTGTACTTGACCCATTCATGGGGTCGGGTACCACCATTTTTGTCGCTAAACGCATGGGGCGTAATGCCACTGGAATTGAGATTATGCCTGAATATTATAATATGGTTAAGGAAGAAATTGAGTTAAGAC